>JBHWSH010000332.1:0-3377 GCA_043427135.1 Marmoricola sp.
AGCTTCGACCGGACCCACCGCGACTTCGGTCTCTGGGGTGCTGCCTATCTGGAAGCCCTGCTCAGGGCGGCCGACTGCACGGTGTCGAAGGAGGGTTCATGACCGAGCTGGTCCTCACCGGTGATGTCGAGATCGCGATCAGTCACTTCGCCCTCGTGGGCCTGGCATCCATCGTCCAGGCTGAGACTGACAGCCCGACCCGGGTGTGGTGGCGGGACGGGATGGACCCGGAGCCGGTCATGTGCAGCGAGCTCTCGCCAGACGAGGTCGGTGAGGTCGTGCGTCAGCACGCCAACCGGCTCAGCAGTCCAGAGTCGTGGTTGAGGGCGCGATTCACGCTGGACGTGACGAAGCGGGGTGACCGGTCGCTCTTCGCCCCTCGGGCTCAGGCGCCCGCTGGCCGAGAGGGGTGGGCGCGATATGAGGCTGAGCGCCGAGCCGGCTTCCAGGCGCTGTCGTTGTTCGACCAGGAGATGGTGGAGGGACTAGGTGAGCCTGCGTGGTGGCGGATCAGTGAGCGTGAGTCGCGTCCCGACGACGGGGCGTCGCGGTGGGAGATGGCCCCTCGGAACGCGGGTCGAGAGATGGTGACCCACCGGCTCCTCCCTTTGGCGCAGGCTTGCGGGGCTCGATCGCCTGGCCAGGTTGTGGCTGGGCTCCGCGGGGAGTCCGTCGTGGACGAGACAGGCAGCGCCCTGGACTCGAGGTCTGGTGGGGGACTGATGCCACCGGGAGCAGTGGACACCGCAGTCGCGTGGTGCGCGTTGTGGGCTCTCACGCAGTTGCTTCCCACCGCGGCACGTACGGGAGTTTCTGCGTCGCCGGGAGTAGGCCGAGTCGGTGTCACGCACCCCACCGTGGCGCTGATCCCGGTATTCACCACCCCCACTGCGCCGAGGCGATGGGGTCAGATCATGAGGAGTGCGGCCTTTGCCAGGTGCCTGGGGAGCAGCGGTGACGAGGTGGCGGACGTTGCCTCTCGGAGCTGGCTCCGAGAGCAAGGAGTGGCGGGAGTGCTGCGGTGCGCAATCCACAAGGGTGGAAGCTCCAGTGCTCCTGAGCGCTGGTTGCAGCCCGGACACGTCGAAATGTGGTCGTGACTGATCTCCTCCCGATCAGTCTCGTCGCGCACACGGCGTTCTGCCCGCGGCGCGCCTGGCTCGAGTCTGTTGGCGAGGAGGTCGAGAGCGTCGCGGTCGAGGCCGGGGTCGCGGACCATGCACGGGTCGACGCCCGCGCTGACGAGCGGGCTCATCGGCGCCGCTCCGTCGAGGTGCACGATGAAGAGCTCGGGATCGTCGGTCGGTGCGATGTCGTCGATGTGAGTGGCGGGGTCGAGCTCGTCGAGTACAAGTCGGCTCCACTGCGTCGCTCCACCGAGGTCACACGGGCGCAGCGTGTCCAGCTCCAGCTGCAAGCGCTCGCACTTCGGGCCCAGGGCATCTCGGTTGATCGTGCCAGCATCTATTTCACGACGTCGCGGCGGTCAGTCCCGGTGGAGCTGGATCCGCTTCTGGAGGACGAGGCCCGTCGGCTCGTTGCTCAGACACAAGCCATTGTGAGCAGTGGCGAAGCGCCCCCACCCCTGGAAGCCGATCCTCGCTGCCGTCGCTGCTCGCACGTGTCCGTCTGTCTTCCGGACGAACGTGCGGGGTTGAGGCACCGCGTCGCATAGCCGTCGCGCACCCGCTGGCGTCCGTGCTGCATCTGGCCACCCCCGGGTCTCGAGCTTCGATCCGAGGCGGGCGGCTGGTAGTAGCGCAGGGAGGCGAGACACTTGCATCGCTTCCGATGGAGCGTGTGCAGTCGGTGATCGTGCACGGCAACGTGGACCTGTCGAGCGCTCTGATCCGTGAGCTCCTGTGGCACAAGAGGCCGGTGATCTGGTGCAGCTTCCGGGGCCGAGTCGTCGGGGTGGCTCACCAGGCACGTCGGCCCAATGGGGCAGCACGGTCGCGCCAAGGCGCGCTGGGGGATGACGTGGAGCTGGAGGTCGCCCGCCGGATGATCGCGAGCAAGATTGCGAACCAGGCGACGTTCTTGCGCAGAAATGCCGGGACCCTGCCGACAGGCCTCCGGCAACGTCTCAGAGAACTCAGCGCCAAGGCAGGACGCGCTGACTCCACCGCGGCCCTGCTAGGCGTGGAAGGAGAGGCGGCAAGTCTGTACTTCACGGGACTCCCGAGCACATTGAATGCGAACGGGACGGACTTCGTCCGCGAATGGCCCGGCCGCCATGGGCGAGGCGCGGCGGACCGCCTGAACGTCGCACTCAACCTGGTCTACGGGTTGCTGGCTGCCGATGCGATTCGTGCGCTCCTTGCAGCGGGGCTTGATCCGTATGCCGGCGTCCTTCACTCAAGCTCACGAAACAAGCCGGCCCTGGCGCTGGATCTGGTGGAGGAGTTTCGGCCGATCATCGCCGACTCGGTGGTGGTGGGCGCCATCAACAACGGCGAGCTGCGACCAGAGATGTTCAGTCAGGTCCTGGGGGACGCGCGCCTGAAGGACCGTGGGCGACGCGCGCTGATTGCTGCCTACGAGCGGCGGGTGGCAACGGAGTTCACGCACCCGCTCTTCGGGTACAAGATCGCTTGGCGACGGGCCATCGAAGTGCAAGCACGCATGATCCTAGGGGTGATTGATGGGACGCAGGACTCGTACAGAGGGATCACTACGCGATGAACTCGACCGCCAGACGAAGTCTGATCGCCTATGACGTCCCGGATGATCGACGACGAGCCAGGATCGCTAGGGAAGCAGGTAGGTACGGCGATCGCGTTCAGTACAGCGTCTTCGTGGTCGACGCGACGCCAGCGCGGCTGAACCGGCTGATGCGGGCTATCGAGCAACTCATGAACGGCTCGTGCGACTCAGTCCTGGTGTGTGACCTCGGAAGCATCTCAACGGTCGAGTCACGGTTTCGGTACCTGGGTCAGCAACGTCCGGTCACCGACCCTCGGGACTTTATCGTCTGACGCGAGCGATGCGTGGACCCGAGATTCCTGCCGTACCGCTCGCGGGACATTCCCGCAGTTCAGGACGGCCTCTGGACTGACTGCTACTTTTATTGGGGAGTACCCCGGTGCTACGGTCAGGACCTCTCGCAGCACGGCCCGAATTCGGTTGTCTAACTTCGGGTTTCGAGGGGAGCCGCTGCCCCTTCTTCGGAAGGGGCACTTCGTTGAGGGGGCACGGCGGGTCTTGCGATGCGCGCCGGGCGGGTCGCTGCCCCTTCTTCGGAAGGGGCACTTCGTTGAGGGCCGACTCCGCTCCATCCGTTCGCCAGGTGGATCGCCTCGGCTGCCCCTTCTTCGGAAGGGGCACTTCGTTGAGGGGAGCCCGAGCTGACCCTCGATGAGCGATACGCGCAGAGA
>JBHWSH010000333.1:0-5517 GCA_043427135.1 Marmoricola sp.
GGTCATGGACGACACGAGCAGAGGGTGGGGACTTCTACTTGGCCACCAGCGGGGACCTCACGTGGCCACCAGCGGGGACTTTGCCACGGCCATGGACAGTCAAGCAGTTGCCCGAAATGAGGTTGTCCCGTGATTGCGTACGCCGCTTTCATCCTGAGCCTGATCTCGCTCGCCTGGCAAGTCCGAACGCATTACCTCACTGGACCTCGCGTCCGTGTGCGGATCGCCTCGAGCACCTTCTTGCCCAACCTCAAGGAGTGTGTAGCCGTCGAGGCGATCAACGTCGGGCGAATGGGCGTGACCGTTCGAGGGATAGCCCTCGAGATCGACTCAAGCGGCCGCCATGCGCCGATCGACATGTCGCGCATCTACCCACCTGGCAGCGATGAACTGCCCGTGAGGTGCGAGCCACAAGAGTCGGTCCAGTGGCACATCCCACGGTCGCTGATCGACCGCGTCGCGGCAGACGTCCAGCCGCGCGGGCGAGGTCTCAGGCTCTACCTCACTCTGAGCAACGGACGTCGGGTCTACTACCGCGATCGTCTACGTCGCGCCGCTATCACTCGCTGAACGCGGAATCCTCGCCTCGGCTCCGATGGCAGGCTGTCAGCGCCACCGCGATGTCGCGTGACGTGAAGGTGCTAACGCCCGAACTTGGCTCGCTCCGTGAGGTAGAGGCTCGCCCCAACCTCGTCCATGCGGAGATTCACCCCACCCTCGCAGGCCGTCCCCAGGCCGCCCTCGAAGGTGCTGACGAGGCCGTCTGCGGGAGCGGTGAGCGCGTCCTTCGCCCGGAGGGCATGCAGCATCTTGCTCGCGATGTCGGTGCGCTGGTCGTCGTTCATGACCTCGAGGTAGTCCTTGCACGTCGTCAGGCTCGGTGCGGCATCCCACGTCGTGTCCTCCTCTTCGCCCCCGGTCAGCGCGAGGAAGAGCATTGCCACGGCGACCACGACGGCGGCAACGGCGAGCATGAGGAGAGGCTGGCGCTTGTCCTCCCAATAGCGTGCGAGCGCACCGGGAGGGCCGTCGCCCTCGGGGGTGCTCGTCACTCCGTCACCTGCGGTTCCGGGCGTGGCTGGGTCTCCGGGCCGTCCTGCGAGGACAGGTCAGTCGACGAGAGTCGGTCCTTCGGCTCTGCCTGCTGGGTTACCTCGGTCTCTTGACGCAGGCGCGGAGGTGCGGCTGCCCAGGCCTTGACGTCGCCCAGGACGTCGCCATAGAAGCTGTCGATGCCGTCGAGCACGGAGTCGATGAAGCTCCCACGGCCGCGTCCGCGCTTGCTGCCCATGCTCACGCTCGAGGCGACGCGGAAGGTGCGCAGCTCGCGGGTCGGGTCGGTGATGATGCGGGCGGGATCCTCGCGGATCGTGCCCAGGAGCTCGGCCCCGCTCGAGGACCGGGAGCGGGCCACGAAGGTCTCGATGCGCAGGCTGTCGGGTGCGTTCTTGAGCTGACGCACGAGCCAGTTCACGCGCGTGGTCGGGCGTCCCTGACCGGGGGCGTCCACGTCGACGTGGCAGGTCACCTGCTTGGCTCGCAGGTCGGCGACGATGACGAGGTCTCCGACGGTGTCGGGGACGCGGATCGCACCGACAAGCTGGCCGGTCTCCACGAGTGACTGGGTCAGTGAGGCCATGCGCAGGCTCGGGTCTGCCATCTCCTTGCGCGAGAGGACCGGCATCGCCTCCGTGCCGAGGCGGCGACCAAGCGAGAGACCGGCGAAGCGCAGAAGGGCGTCAAAGCGCCCGGCCACGTCCTCGATCCCCTTGTCCGTGGCTCGCAGAGTGCCCGACGTGACGGCGTCGCGGACCTTGGTCCAGGACTCACCCATGTCGCTGAACTCGAGAGCGCCTGACCGGCTGTGCTCCAGGTAGCGGATCAACTCGCCGAGGATCCACGCCTGGTCAGGGTCTGACACCCCACGAAACTCCTTCTGGAGTACGGCGAGCGACAGCACCTGCGACCACGGCAGGTGGTGAAGAGCGACGGTGCGCATCTTCCGCTTGTCGACCTTCGTCGGGTGCTGCCCGGCCATGGGCGGGATCTCGTTGCTGATCGTCAGGACGGCATCAAACTTCTGGTCCCGCGCGATGTCGAGATAGTTCTCGATCTGCTCCGTGGCGAGATCGTTGTTTGCCGTCTTCACCTCGACGAGGCACGTCCAGACCCGGCTGCCGCGTGACACGCGGATCAGGCCATCGGGGTAGAGCCTGCGCTCGCCCAGCTGGAAGGGCACCTCGATGAAGGTCTCGAGCTTGCCTGCGGGCGCACCAAGAGGCTTGACGAGGGCCTTGCCGAACTCGTCCACGGCAGTCATCACTGCCAGGAGCGCCGACGTCGCTCGCCGCTCCTGCTCCTCTGCTCCGTTGATCCCGGACGTAGGGATAAGACGTGCCTCGTGCCAGGACTCTTCAGCCACGGTGCTGTGCTCCTTTGGGTTCGCGCTCGGTGGCCGCACCCTAGCGGCGGGCGTTGCTCCAGTTAGGCACCCGAGGCTCTTTCGAGTTCGAGGCGTTACCGATGCCCCGCTTCGTCGTGGTCACCGAGAAGCATCGACGACCCGTTCTGCGGGATCGTCTCGACGCGCGGCACCTCACCCGGCCGAACGGATCATCGCCGAACGGGTCAACCGGCCTTGAGATGAGGCCTAATATCCACCCACCACCGCAAGACGAGACGAGACGAGACGCCATGCCTCACAGCCCAAGAATGGCCACCCTGGCAGCGATTGCGCTTGCTCTCAGCGCGTGTGGTGGCGAGAGCGCGCCCGCAGACCAGACGACGCAGACGTCGGCGGGCGGGGCAGAGGCATCGTCGCCGTCCTCGAGTACCCCGGCAGAGACGCCCACCCCCGGTGTGATGTTCGACGATCCCGCGGTAATGAAGGACGAGGCGCTGGGGGTGCTGCCGTACCTCGAGTGTCAGCCCGACGCCGACACCGCGGAGTACGACATCCACGGCGAACTCGGTGTCAGCTGCATAGGCCGACAGGGAGAGACGGTCAGCTTCGACACCTTCAAGGACAACGCCACGCTGATCGAGGCGCTGACGGCTTACGAGGAGATCAATCCCAGCTCCACCTACTTCGCTGGTGAGAACTGGGCGATCGGCGCGCAGAACCCTCGGACGCTCGAGGACTTGCAGCGTGTCCTCGACCCCGCCAACGCGCCCAAGGTCAAGCCCATGACCAAGGGCGAGGCGGCGGCTGAGTACCGGCGCATGGTCGAGCCGTTCAACGAGAGCCTGGGGGACTTCGAGTTCATCGACCCTGAGTACTCCGACGTCAGCGAGTACCAGCAAGCGTGCATGAACAGCCAGCTTGCGCTCCAGCAGTTCAAGGCGGAGCTTGACTTCGCCGCCTGGCCGGCCAACGCGAAAGCGCCCGCGAAGAAGTTGTCGGAGTCGTTGGATGGGGACATCACCGCCTACGGAAACTGCATCGACGCGACGACAAACCAGGCCGCTGAGGAGGCCTTGAACTTCGACGGGGACCAGGCTCCGGCGAACGCCCTTCGCAGCGTCCTCGGTCTGAAGAACGCTCAGTAGTCGGGCTCGCGCACAGCCGCCAGACCTCGTCGGGATGATGTGGGACCTGGGGCGAGGTCAAGGGCGTTAGGCCGACGAAGCACCTCGAGGACGGCGGCTCGCTCCTCGTCAGTGATCTCCACGACCATCTCGGTTGTCGTAATCGTCGCCCGCTTCGTCGCGCTCGGCTCCTGGTCGCCTGGGCTGCCAGCGTTGTCCTGATCTGGGGTGCTCATTCGCCTGCAGCCACTGGTTCTTCGCGACTCGTAGCGCGTGCCGGTCATCGCTCCGGACGTGCTGCGTCGCGCCCCCGTTGTGCTCGTCGCCCTGCGTCGTGGGTGGGGTCTGCGCGGGGGCCAGACGGCCGGTGCTCGGTGGGGCGTGCGGCCTGGGGGGCCAACCACCCATCTGTCAGCACGTATCCGCCCCAGACGCCCCAGGCAAGCGACGACCGGCCCGCCTCGAGGCAGGCGGCCCTGACCGGGCACCCGACGCAGAAGACCTCGATGACGTCGGCCGCGTCCTGCTGGCTGATCGCCTCGGTGAGCGCCCAGACGTCGAGGTCGTCTGCACCGGCACACGTGGCGAAGACCTGCCAGCGGAGATCCGGCAGCTCGCGACGCTCGCCCCGACGCAGGTTCGGCCTGGGCGGCAGCCCGAGCTCGGCCTCGCGCTGGGCGCGGTTGTGGCCCTTGTATGCCCGACGGGCGAGGAGGGTCTCGTCAGCCTCGTCGGGGATCGGGTCGGCGGTCACTGGTCGGCCCTCCACGGCAGTCTGGGACGGCCCTCCAGGAGGTGCTGGCGACCGGCGAGCACCTCGAGGGCTACGTCGTCGGTCCGGTGCTCGTCAACGGCGGGACGAACGTCGCTGACGTCGTCCTCGGTCAGGACGAAGGGGCGACGACGAAGCTGCTGATCCCGGCGACGGTCTTCGGCAAGGAGGGCGGCGTGCCCGTCGCCCAGGACCCTGCGCTCGCTGTGGGTCACATAGTCGTCGGCGTAGCCGCTGAGGCGTCGGGTCTGGTCCTCAGTGATCCTGCGTCGCATCTCAGACCACCTGCCGCAGTCCGTAGGAGCCGCGCGCTGCGCCCCGACGCTGTGGGCGCTTGAGCTCGCCATCCTCGGTGAGGCCGTTGGGCAGGCGCAGACTCGAGAGGGTGCGGGCGAGGCTCTGGAGCTGCTGCCGCTGCTCGACAAGGAGCGGGTGAGGGACCTCGTCGCCCTTGAAGTTGGTGACCGTCAAGGGTGCAGCCTCGAGCTCGGCCGCGATCGCCTCAAGACGGTCGGTGGTGCGGCAAGCGCCCCGAAGGAGGGCCATCTCGTGTCCGTCCAGGTCAAGATCTGTCAGGATCTCGCGCCACAACTTGCGTCCCTCCTTCTTCAGATCGGCCGGCGGCCGTGGTACGGTCTTCCCAGTGGTCATGACACCAATTCCCTTCTCTCACAAGGCCTTTCGAGCCTTCTAGGTCGTCTCAAGATTTCGCCGATCCGGTGCTTCCGGGTCGGCTTTCGTGCTGTCTAGACGCCCTGCGCTAGGCGCCATCTAGGGTTCGTCGACTCTTTTCCGCTATGCGTGCCGGGCGAAGTCGTCGCGGGCCTCGAGGGGTGCCACCCCCAGGGGGTCCCGGTCGGCTCGAGGAGCGCGGTCCTCGTCGTGCTCGAGCGTGAGCTCGTCGTGCTCGAGGTCGCCGCCGTCGGCTGGGTCCTCGAGGTGCTCCTCGAAGTCATGGGGCCGACCACCTGCTCGAGGAGCATGAGGCGCTGCTCCTGCTGCTCGTGGCTGGGCTGGCTGCTCGTGCTCCTGCTGCTCCTCGTGGTGCAGGAGGTGCTGCTCCTCGTGGTGCAGGAGGTGCTGCTCCTCGTGGTGCAGGAGGTGCTGCTCCTCGTGGTGCAGGAGGTGCTGCTCCTCGTGGTGCAGGAGGTGCATGTCCGCGCTCCTCTCGTGGCGCGAAGGGGGCGGGGCCACCGGGTCGGCATCCGGCGGCAGGT
>JBHWSH010000334.1:0-11750 GCA_043427135.1 Marmoricola sp.
ATCTCGCCAGAGCCTGACCACGACAACGACCGTCCACGACAGCGACCCAAGCAGGGAACGCAGCGCCTACATCAGGGCTACATTCGTCGCGTGCCCGAGATCGCGGCCGGCGAGCTGCGCAACCAGACGGGCGACGTACGCCGCCGACCGATTGCTCGCGACGAGCTGGCTCAGCGCCTGCACCGCGCACAAGCGGACCCCGGGTTGCGGCAGGACCTTGCTGTCATCGCCGCTGAGACGACCGACGACCTCGGCCCGATCCACTGATGACGGCCGTCGCGATCGGATTGCTCGACACGAGCATCTTCATCGCCAGAGAGTCGGGTCGCCCGCTCGACGTTGCACGGCTCCCCGAGCGAGGCGTCATCTGCCCTGTGACCGTTGCCGAGCTCCAAGCGGGTGTGCTGATCGCCCGCGATGTGGACACTCGGGCGCGGAGGTTGGCGACCTTGGACGCTACGGCCGACATCGAGGTCCTTCCGATCGACGCTTCCGCAGCCGCCGAATGGGCGCGCCTGCGGGTGCGCCTCGCCGAATCGAGCCGGAGCGTGAACGTCAACGACCTGTGGATCGCCGACGACCACCGAGACGTAGCCCGCCTTCGGCAAGCTTCGCTTTCCGACGTGAGCGCTGCGAAACAGGTGCTGGTACGACGCTTACGTCGGGTGCGCGTGCTCGCGAAGATGCTGATCGTCTCGGCCTGAGCGCTGGGCCGTCGCCCACCCGGGTGCAACGCGGCGCCGGTGCGCGAGGACTTTCGCCGTGTGCACGAGAATTCAAGACATGTGCTCGCTTCGGGGGATCTTCGCCGGGTTCGTCGTGGTGGTGCTGGCGACCGCGACCGCGGTCGGGTTTCTGGCTCGTGTCGTCGACGACGAGCCTTACTTCCTCCTGACCCGCGCGGTCGGTCAGCGTCCCCTCGTCGCGGCCGCTCTGCTGGTGCTGTGCCTCCTCGGCTATGGCGCCGTCCTCCTGTGGCTGATCCGACTCCTGGTCGGCCGAAAGCTTCCAGCCAAAGCCCCTCCGTCGCCGGTCGGACGCTGGACGGCGCGGATCGACTTCGTCTACGCGCGTTGGTATCGCATCTCGATCGTGCTCGCGGTGGCGTGGCTGCCGCTCTACGTCACGTCGTTCCCAGGACAGCCGAACCCTGACTTCGCGCGCATGATCGGCGAGTTCCTGCTGACGCGCTCGGAGTTCCCCCCCGAGGTCACGCCGCCGTTCGAGGCCTACCCGACGTCGTACTACCTGCTGGGAGACTCCGAGCGCATCTGGTCCAACCATCACCCGTTCTACTTGATGCTCTACTACGGCAAGGTCAGCTCGCTGAGCCTGGCCTGGTTCGGGTCGTATCTGCCAGGCGTCATGTTCCTCTCCGCGGTCTCGCTGGGCTTCACCCTGGTGGCCTTTGGCCGGGCGTTCTACATGGTCGGGCAGCTCGTGCCCAACCCGAAGGTGCGAGGTGCGGCACTCCTGGTCACGGTGCTCTCGCCTCTCATCGCCCTGTGGAGCATGTCTCAGACGAAGAACCATCTGTTCGCCGCGCCGTTCGTGTGGGTGCTCGCCTTGGCTGCGCGGCTCGTCCACGGCGCGTCTCGGGTGGCGTGGTCGTGGTGGGTGGAGTCCCTCGTCGCCGGCCTCATCCTGGCGATCAGCGTCGTCTTCGGCTGGACCGTCCTGGTGGCCATGGCCGTCGTCGCGGCAGTGCTCGTCACCAAGGACCGGTGGGTGCCGCTGGTCGCCTGGGCGGTGCCGGCGATCCTGGTGCACGCGAGCGTGTCATGGGCGATCGCGGCGGGTCACGTCATCCCCTCCGACCCGATCGAGTCCCGTGGGCTTGCTCTGCAGACGCTCGCACTCGTGCTGCGGGAGGATCCCGGCGCGATCTCCCCGCGGGATCGCGCCACGCTTTCGCGGATCTTCGACCTCGACGCGATGGCCGCGAGCTTCGACCCGGACCTCTCCGATCCGCTCAAGTCGACCGGGCCGTTCGCCACGAAGACCGATTCGTTCAAGTATCGGACCGTCCGGCCGGAGGACTGGGCCGAGTTCGACCCGATCGTCCTTCGGGTCGCCGCAGCCGCGCCAGGCACGGCGCTGAACGCTCTCGTCCTGTCGAGCTACCGCTACCTCGACCCGTTCGACCACGGCACCAATTGGTATCCCCCGTGGGCACCCGACTACGAGCGCGAGGTGGCTGGGCACCAGCTGGTGCCGCTCGGCTTCAACGAGGCACCCCGACAAGCCGTTCGGACAGCCGCGTTCACCTGCTACGACAACGCCGTCTGTCGGATGCTCCTGTCGCACAGCCTCAAGACGGTCGCGGTCGTCCTGCTGTGCACCGCGGCGATCGCGGCGAGACGCCGATATGCCTGGCTGTGGCTAACCCCATTCGTGCTGCAACTTGGTGTGGTGGGCGCTTCGCCGTTGAGCGCGGGGGGACGCTATGGGCTTGCGTTCACCTATGCGCTCGGTCTGGTGATTCTGCTCGTCGCCATCGACCACGGTCGAATACCAGCCGATAGCCGAGATAGTTGAACACCATCCCCACAGCCATGGCTGCGATCTTGGCGCCGGGGATCACCACGGACTCCGCCGCGCTCGGCGCCGCCGAGGACGCGGACGCGAGCACTGCCGTGATGACGGCCGACTGGACGACCAAGGCGCTGAACAGCGTCACCGCCACGAACGGCGCAGCCGTCGAGGCCGCACCCGCGTCCGAGCGGAACACCCACCGGCGGTTGAGCAGGAAGCTGATCGACATCACGATCGCGGTCGATGCCACGTGGGCGAAAAGGGAGGGAACCCCGAAATGCAATGCCAGTGCCGAGAAGATCGCGAGATCGAGCAGTGTGTTCGCTACGCCGACGACGACGTAACGATCGAAGCTGCGTTTCATCGATCGCGTCCGGCCCCTTCGACGGAGGTGGTCGCGATCGGCGTCCACGGCATCTCGGGGCTCGGTGCCGGCCGCGTGGTCGAGGCTGGGAACTGCAGGTAGGCCAGCCGCCGCATCTCGCGCCGACCCAGGCGGGAGGAGTTGACCACGATGCCGATCCCCATCGCGAAGGCCGCGATGAGACAGAGCGAGGACGCCAGGATCGCGGTGGGGAAGCGCTCGACCTCACCGGACTGGAAGAAGTCGTAGACCACCGGCAGACCCAGCAGGAGCCCGACGCCCAGCGAGATCGCTGACCCGATCGCGCACACCAGCAGAGGTCGCTCGTGGAACAGCAGTCGCAGGATCAGGCTGAGGATCTTCACGCCGTCGCGGACGGTGCGGAGCTTGGACTCCGACCCGGGCGGACGCTCGGAGAACCCGATCTCGACGGCCGCCTGCGGAACGCGCAGTGTGCTGGCATGGATGGTCAGCTCGGTCTCGATCTCGAACTCCTCGGAGTTCGCGGGGAACGACTTGACGAAGCGGCGCGAGAACGCGCGATAGCCCGAGAACATGTCGCCGATCTGCTCACCGAACAGAGCCGTGGTCGTGCGGTTGAAGGCCGCGTTGCCCCAGGCATGCCCGCGGCGGTAGGCGCTCTGCTCCGGGGAGTCCACCCGTACGCCGACGACGTGGTCGAGCTCATCGGTCAGGAGCCTCTCGACGAGCTCGCTCGCGGCGAACGCGTCGTAGGTGTCGTCGCCGTCGATCATGAGATAGACGTCCGCTTCGACGTCGGCAAAGGCGCGGCGTACTACATTCCCCTTGCCTCTGCGAGGTTCGCTGCGCACGATCGCTCCTGCTTCGCGGGCGACTTCCGCGGTCCGATCGCTGGAGTTGTTGTCGTAGACGTAGATGCTGGCCCCTGGAAGCACCGTCGCGATGTCGGTGACGACGCGAGCGACGGTCTGCTCCTCGTTGTGGCACGGGATGATGACAGCGATCTGCGGCGCGTTCTGGTGCATCGGTCCGTTCGCCCCCTTTGTCTGTGGCCGAGTCCCGGTCCGGAGCAAGCGCCGGGTCGGCCCTGCGACATCCAGTGTGCACGTCGCTCAGTAGGCGACGCCGTCGGTGGCGAACAGCGCCTCCATCAGGTCCTTGTTCGTGGCGGCCGCGACCTTGTCGGCGATGCCGTCGGCTCGGAGGTCGAGGGCCCGCAGCGACCCCGACGCGTCGCGGATGACGGCCAGCACCCGCCGCAGACCGTCAGGATGCTCCGCGGCGTACGTCGCGAGCGCGGCCCACTTGGGTGCGGCGTCGTTGGCGTCGTGCCGGTGCGGGTCGACGATGTCGAGCACGAGCTCGCCGCTGTCGGAGTGGAAGAACAGGAAGTCGGGGTGCATGAGCTGGGTCTTGTCGCCGAACTCGTAGGGGATCGCCAGCGCATGGCGCCCGGACGACGGGTTGCGATACCAGCCGACCAACGTCTCGGACATCTCCAGCTCGATGGTGAGCACCATCTGCTCCCAGCTCGACCGGCTGGTGTCGACGGGGAAGCGGCCCGCGTTCGGCCGGCCCTCCGGGATCACATAGAGGTGGTCGGGATAGGTGTCGACCGGCCGGGACGCGCCGGCCGCGAGCCGCTCGGTCGGAGCGGGGTACGTCGTGCGCGCGACCACCGTCGTCGGCAGCATCGACGCCGACCCGGTGTGCCACAGGGGCTCGATCAGGTCGCGGACCGTCCGCGGCATCCGCGCGACAGCTCCGGCGTACGCCTGCCGCCAGTTGTCGATCTGCTCGACGGCCACCCGCTCGATGACGTCCTTGAAGCCGAGCGAGGCCAGGGCCGCCACGCGTACGCCGGCCTCGACCTCGTCCATGCCGCGGTCGCACAGGTCGTTCCAGTACCAGGCCGCTGACCCGTCGGGCAGCAGCCGCTGCGCCCGCACGTAGTAGGCGTCGAGGTCGCGCTCGGCAGTGGCCGCGTCGGCGGTGACGGTCCTGGTCGAGAGGTCGTCGCCCATGCCGACGACCGTCGTGCCGACGGTCAACGCGAGGTTGTCGGCCACACGCGCGTCGATCTCCTCGCGCCGCATGTCGTCGGCGGCGCGGATCTGGTTGACCATCCACTGACGCGCCTTGGCGCTGGCCCCACGCACCAGCCCGTGCTCGTTGAGCGCCGCGGCCAGCCGCATCAGTTGTGCGGTCCGAGTCGGGAAGGTCGTCTTGGCCCGCATGTACGACGGCAGGGTGTCCAGGCGTTCGAAGACCGCCGCGGGCAGGGCCGGGTTGCGCACGCAGTGCTCCGGCTCGACGAGCACCTCGACCTGCACGGTCTCGTCCTCGGTCAGCGAGCGGACGACGTTGGTGACGTGCTCGGTGCGGAAGCCGGGCAGATAGGCGACCACCTCGTTGAGCCGGTCGTCGCCACCGTCGATCCGCTGCGCCAGCGGCGTACGAACGAGTCGGCCGATCAGCTGGGCGATTTCGGTGTAGGAGTCCTTGCCCTGGAACGACACCAGCACCTCGGCACGAGGGCAGTCCCACCCGGTCGTGAGCGCCGACTTGAACAGCACCACCCGGGCACGGTCGTCGCCGGAGATCGCCTCCGGCGGCAGGTAGCGCACGGTGCGGTCGCCGACCTGCAACGGCCCGTGCGGGTCGCCGAAGGAGTGCGCCACCGCGTAGTCGCTCAACTCGGGCCAGGCGGACTCGATCGTCGTCAGGATCTCGGCGAGTCGGGCGGTGGTGACCTTGGGCTCGACCTGGACGATCATCAGCGGCTCGACGAGCCGGTCGCCGGTCGCGTCGTGGTGGGACCGCCAGGACGCGTCGGACGACTTCAGGTCGGCGACCGCCAGCGCGAGCATCGTGTTGTCGGCGCTCTGCGCCTCGGCGATGTGCTTGATGAGGATGCGGTCCTTGAGCAAGCCTGATTGGCGTACGTCGGCGGGCGGCACCTCGACCGTGCGCATCGTGCGCCCGGCGGCGTTCATCGCCGTGAAGAACCGCTCCGGCGTCGCCGAGATGCCCAACACGATCGGTGTGGGTGGCTGCTGGCCGCCGACGTTGCGGCGCCCGCCGTTGACGATCGTGCCGGCGATGGTGCGCCGGTCGGTGTCGGTGCTGCCGGCCCCGCGGTGCGCCTCGTCCCACACAACGAGGAAGTCGGCGCCGCGGTCGGTGGCGGTGTTGGCGATCATCTCCCACGCGCCGAACGTGCGCCGGTCGTTGCGGCTGCCGTCGGGTCGTACGGCGTGCAGGGTGGAGTTCTTCTGCAGCGCCTGGATGTGCACGAAGTAGATGTAGCCCGGCTCGAGGGTCCGGGCGTCGGTGTCGGCGAGGAACCGGATCCGGTTGGCGTCGATGCGGCCGCCGCTGGACTGCAGGATCTTGCCGATCGTCTGGGCATTGAGCGCCCGGTCGTCGGTCACCCACAGGACGGTCAGCCCCGGCAGCGGGTCGCGGGTCTCGGTGCCGAAGTAGAGCCCTTCGAGGGCAGCGGTCGCGATGACGGTCTTGCCGGCGCCCGTCGGCGCGGTCAGACCGACCGCGGTGCGCTCGCCCTCTTCGGCGTAGTCGCGTCGGGCCCGCGCCAGGCCGCTCAGGATCTGGTCGACGGCACGCTGCTGGTAGTCCTCCAGGGTGAACTTCACGGCACTCTCACCGGGCCCCGCCCTCGACATTGATCGTGAAGTTCGACAGGTAGTCCTCGTAGAGCTGCACGGTCTCCACGCCGATCGGCAGCCGCTCGACGGCGTGCTGGTACTCCGTCTCCGAGTCCGTCACCACAAACACCAACCCCGGCGTCATCGGCGGTCGAGCCCCCTCCGCCGTCATCGCTGGTTGAGGAGGAGCGCTAGCGACGTCTCGAAACCAAGATGCCCCCGGCGTCACCGCTGGTTGAGGAGGTTCCGGCGTCACCGCTGGTTGAGGAGGTTCCTGCGGCATCGCTGGTTGAGGAGGTTCCGGCGTCATCGCTGGTTGAGGAGGTTCCGGCGTCATCGCTGGTTGAGGAGGAGCGCTAGCGACGTCTCGAAACCAAGCCGCCCCCACCGCCTCCACAAACCCCGCCAACGCATCCGGCTCGAAGAGGATCCCGTACGCCGGCGTCAGCGCCCATCCGGTCTCCGGCACCGTGTCAATCCGCTCCCCGACCCCTCCGGCCCGCAGCCACAGCAGCGGCGCGATGGCCTCGAACTCACGGCCGCGTCGCACCATGCCCGGGTCGAGGTACGTCAGCTGCAGGAACTCGACGTTCGCCTCCAGCCCGTCGGAGTACGCCGACCCGTCGGGCCGGGTGCCAGTCACCACGGTGGAGATCCGCGGCCGGGTGACGTACTCGAAGACGCCCAACTCCTCCCACGCCGCATCCCCCGGGTGGTGCCCGTCCTTGCGCAACGTCTTGGCCTGCTTGGCGCCGACTTCGTTGTTGGTCACCAGGATCGACTGGCGGGTGCCGCCGTCCTCGGCGTTGAGCCGCAGCACAGCCTCGGTCGTCGTGCCCGAGCCCCCGAAGAAGTCGAGCACCACGGCGTCCTTGGGGGCCGCGATCCGGATCCACCGCATTAGCACCGAGTGGTCCTTTGGGTTCGGGAACCGCTTGTCTCCAAGGACGCTCTGAAGTCGAGTCGAGGCGCTGGTGCGTTTCTGCTGGAACACCGACTCGGCCACGACCGTCTCAGACTCGTCGAGGTACAGCTTTCGATTGATGTACTGAGTGTGATCGCGGCCGAACAGTATTCGGCCAGACTCGATCATCTCGTGCATCCGCTCAGGAGTCGGGTACCGCCACCCGCTGCCCGGCACTCTCACCGGTTTGCCGGTAGCAGGATGGATGACGTCGTAGCGAGGTCCACCGCCACCCGGCCAAGAGACATTGTCCTTACGGAACACACGACCAGTGCCCTGATCGAACTCGTAGAAACGGTTGTTCTCACGTGCGGCGTGGCCGATAGGAAGCGCCTTGATCCACTTCTTCATCAGTGCCGTCGCCGCGGTCGTGTTGTGGCCTGACTCCTCCCAACACCGCCGCGCTGCGTCCAACATCTCCTGCTGAGCAGGCCGCGGTTCTCGCCAACGGATCTCCTGCGCCGACATGGCGGACTCGTCCTTGGCATAGATGAGCATGTAGTCCGCGCCGTTCGAGACGTAGCGCGAGTCGTTCTTGCGGCCGCCCTGCCATACGACGTCGGAGATGAAGTTCTGCGCGCCGAACACCTGATCGAGCAGCATCCTCAACCGGTGGTGCTCCTCGTCGCCGATCGCGACGATGATGACGCCGGTCGGCTTGAGCAGATCCCGCGCGATGAGCAGCCGCTTCTCCATGAACGACAACCACTTGCTGGACTTCGCGCGGTCGTTCGCGTCGACGTACCGATCGTTGTAGATCCAGCCCTCGTTGCCGGTGTTGTAGGGCGGGTCGATGTAGATGAGGTCGACGCTCTCCCGGTGCGTAGAGCGCAGCGCCTGCAGGACGTGGAAGTTCTCCCCGTTGACCACGGTGTGCCACGGTGCGTCGGCGGGCCCGCGGGCGATGCGTTCGACGGAACGGAATCCGGGATACACCGGCTCGCCGAACTCCCGCACCACCACGAGCCGCTCGACCGACACCTCGGCGTACTCCTGGCTGTTGCCGTCGAGAGCGCCGTCGATCTGGCCGTCGAGCAGGGCGACCGTGCGGCTGGAGTCGGTGAAGCCGAGGACGCGCCACGTGCGGTCGGGTGCGGACTCGTCACGCAGCGTCACCTGCACGCCCTTGCGGATCGGGTGCTCGGGCAGCCGCGCCGACTCCGGCAGGTGCCGGTCGAAGACCAGCCCGAAGCGACGCGACCCGCGCAGCAGCTCGATCTCGCGTGCGAGCCGGCTGCGCAGGGTGTCGTCCTCGACCTGCGCTACCAGCGCGTCGAGAAGATTCGAGTCGTCGCCCACGCCCAGCAACCTAGTCGGCGTACCGAACGAACCCGGCGCAGACACAGGCACACCATTGATCGGAACCGGTAGAGGCGTGTCGGCGTCATACCGTCATGCACATGCGGCGGCTGGTGGCCCTCTTGTTCCTGACGACCGTGACCGCGGCGTGCGGCGACGCTGCCGCACCAGACGCGGCCGGCCCGGCGTCGCCGGCGACTGCCTCGGTGGGCTCCTCGCCGACGGCCATGAGTCCTGACGATCGGGCGGTCGAGGCTCTGGCGTCGGTGGCCGCCGGAGACGGGACCGACTTCGAGTGGGGAGACGAGATCTTCCATTTCCTCACCGACGACGGGCGCGTGCTCGACCTGTCCCCCTGGACGGCCTGCCTGGGCAACGGATGCTGGGACGGCGCGCCCGGCCTCGGGGGTCCGATCCCCTCCGTCGGCGCTCCGGACGCGCTGTACTTCGCCTTCGACTATCCGGACTGGAGGTTCCACTGGGTGAGCTTCCACCCGGTCGGCGACCACGACGACGACGGGCGCATCAAGTCGGTGCGGGCCACTGCTGTCACCGACCGGATCTTCCGCATCGACGCGCCCGGACTGCACGGGGAGTGGCAGGTCGACGTCTTCGGTCGCGGAGGTGGGGACGCGGTGACTTCAGTGCGTTGGACTATGCCGCCCGACGAGGACGGCGAGTGAGGTCGACGCTCCGGTCAGGACCCCGCCGCCGCGGAGAGTTGCTGAGCCCGTAACTGCAGCCAGCGCCGAGCCGAGACGCTAGCGGACCCAGCCGACAAGTCCGTTCCCTGATCGCCCTCCAAGGCATACGTGCGAAACGCGAAGAGGCGGTCGGAGGACGGCTGGCAGCGCGCGGATACAGTCCCCTCCATGACCGAGCCCGCCCACGACCCCGTGACCGGGGCCGAGAAGCGGCGGAAGATCCCCGCCTGGCTCGAGCTGATCATGCTGCTGACTACGGCGCTGGTGCTGTCGGTGCTCGTCAAGAGCTTCTTGGTGCAGATGTTCTTCGTGCCCTCGGAATCCATGGAGCCGCTGTTCGTCGCTGACGACCGGATCCTGGTGCAGAAGGTGTCCTACTGGCGTGGTGACGTCGAGCGCGGCGACGTCGTCGTCTTCGAGGACCCCGGTGGCTGGCTCGACCCCGACCCCGAGCTCACCCCGATCCAGAGAGCGCTTTCCGCGGTCGGCCTCTACCCGACCGGTGGCCACCTGGTGAAGCGGGTCATCGCCGTGGGTGGCGACGAGGTCGCATGCTGCGATCGGCAGGGGCGCGTCACCATCAACGACGAGCCGTTGGACGAGGACTACCTGCCCGAGGGGACTCGCCCGTCGACCAGGAGGTTCGACCTCACCGTCCCCGAGGACCGGCTGTGGGTGATGGGCGACAACCGCGGCAACAGCCAGGACTCCCGCTTCCACCAGGACCTCGAGGGCAACGGCACGATCCCGGAGGACGCCGTGGTCGGCAAGGTCTGGGCGATCGTCTGGCCGCTCTCGCGTTGGGACGGCATCGACAGCCCCGACACCTTCGCCGAGCTGACCACGTCGCGCTGAGCCCAGGCTCCCGGTCTACGCCGAGCGCTCGCGATCGAGGCGCTCGAGGATCCAGACGCGCACCAGTGTCGAGGCAGGCAGATGCTGAGCGTGAGCGACGCGTTCGACTGCTTCCTTTTCCTCGGCACTGAGTCGCACCGAGTAGACGTTGGATCGGTTGGGGCGCTTGCCCTTCACACCCTCGGGGTATGGCTCGTCCTTGGTCTGCTCGGACTCCTCGCGGAGCCGAGCGGCCCGGCCCGGGTCAATTGTCTTGGCCACCGTCGTTTCCTTCCGTATACAACTGCGGGTCCACCCGCGTCGGCGGCCTCATCTCCAATGATCTGGCCAACTCGCCCCCGTAGTCCACAGCCTTTCGAACGTTGTTCGAGAATTGTCGGTGGGTGTCTCTAGAGTCGTTTCATGGAGCCAGAGGACCGACCCGAGGAGCAGCAGCCCGACGCTGCGTCGTCGGTCGAGCCTGTCGAGACCCCTTGTGATCCGTCGCCACTGGGAGAGCGGTCGGTGGCGGTGCATTGGTTCGCGGGTCGTCTGCATGGGGTGATCGATGACCTGGTCGACCCGCTGGTCGCGACCGCCGGGCTGGATGCGGTGGCCGCCGCGGAGACGATTTTGGAGCTGCGTGCCGCGATGCACCGCCTCCGGGCTCTCGAGGCCGCGGTCCTGACCCGCGCCGACCTCCTGGACGTGGCGGAGGCCAATGGTGCGACCTCGACGACGGCGTGGTTTGCGCACGCCACCACTACGACGCATCGTGACGCCCGGACGGCGGTGAAGCTCGCGGCGGCGTTGGATCGTCATGAGGCGACCGCGACCGAGCTCGGTGCCGGACGGATCGGTGCTGATCAGGCGCAGGTGGTGATGGCCGCGGTCGATGCCCTGCCGTCGTGGGTGCCGCAGGCGGATCGAGAGCATGCGGAGAAGCACCTGCTCACCGAAGCCCGGATCCATGACGCACGGGCACTGAAGATCCTGGGGCGTCGGTTGTTGGAGGTCATCGACCCCGACGCGGCTGATGAGGAGCTGGCCAAGCAGCTCGAGAAAGAAGAACGTGACGCCGCGCGCAAGACGTCGTTCTCGATCTTCGACAACGGCGACGGCACCTGCTCGGGGAAGTTCAAGATCTCCAACCTGCACGGCGCGATGCTCCTCGCAGCGCTGCACGCCCTGGCCTCACCGGCCCGTGGCGCCGATGCCTACGACCGCGAGACCGTCGATGAGATCGAGGTCGACGAGGACGGCCAACCGATCATCCGCACCAAGGTGAGTGCGGAGTTGTTGGGGGAGGCGTTCTGCGACTACATCGAACGCTTCCCGCTTGAGAAGATCCCGACTGCTGGTGGTGTCTCGGCGACTGTGGTGGTCACGATGGACCTCGA
>JBHWSH010000335.1:0-2727 GCA_043427135.1 Marmoricola sp.
CTCAACCACCAAGATCCGGCGGCCGACCCTGCCTGCCCTGAGGAGGGAGCGCAGCGACCGTCTCGAAGGGTCGAGACCCCGGCCAGCTGCGTGGAGCTGGGTCGCCAGCCGGGTGGGCCGAACACGTAGCCGAGCTTCTCCCGCAACGTCGGCGCGGCGCGCACGTCGCGCGCGATCGCGGCGTACTCGTGGGTCTGCAGCTTGAGCAGGTTGTGCGTCCCGACCGGCGTGGTGAGCCCGTACGTCGGGCGGTGCAGCTCCGGCTGGAAGGTGCCGAACAGCCGGTCCCAGATCACGAGGATGCCGGCGTAGTTGCGGTCGAGGTACTCCGGGTCGCTGCCATGGTGGACACGGTGGTGCGACGGGTGTTGAAGACGAGCTCGATCGGCCGCCACAGCTTGTCGACGCGCTCGGTGTGCACGAAGAACTGGTAGACCAGGCTGAGCGAGAACCCGAAGAACACCAGCGCCGGCGGCACGCCGAGCAGCGGCAGCGGCGCCCAGATCACGAGCTCGTGGGAGTTGTTCCACTTCTGCCGCAGTGCGGTCGCGAAGTTGAAGTACTCACTCGAATGGTGGGCCTGATGGGTCGCCCACACGACGCGGACCCGGTGGGCGACGCGGTGCGCCCAGTAGAACAGGAAGTCGACGCCGAGGATCGCCAGCGCCCACGTCTCCCAGCGGTCCGCGGGCAGCTGCCACGGGGCCACGTAGGCGAACAGCACGGCGTACCCGAGCAGGCCCAACCCCTTCCACAGCGACATCGTGACCACCGAGACGGCACCGGCGCCGATGCTCGCCAGCGCGTCGCGGCGGTCGTAGCCCCCCGGCAGCGACGGCGCACGACCGTCCGGCGTACGCCGCTCGTCCTCGGGACGCTCGTCCTCCAAGAAGTACGCCGCCAGCCCCTCCACCGCTATGAACAAGAGGAAGAACGGCGCCGCCAAAGCCACCGGGTCCCGCACCGGCTCCGGGATCGACTGCCATGTCTCGACCACCCACTGCATCGGGCGAGCATAGGACGGCGGGCGACTCAGCGGCGTACCTGGATCTTGGTGTCACGCAGCGTGTGCTGGTGCGAGAGCAGCGTCGCGCGCACCTTCGTCGCCTTCGGCTTCACGGCCTTCTTGCCGGCCTTGTTGAGCG
The DNA here is from genome assembly GCA_043427135.1 of Marmoricola sp. Classification (GTDB taxonomy): domain Bacteria; phylum Actinomycetota; class Actinomycetes; order Propionibacteriales; family Nocardioidaceae; genus Marmoricola_A. The sequence continues at coordinate 1,146 of JBHWSH010000335.1, forward strand.
CGAGCACCACGACCTTCTTCTTGCCGGCCGGGATGCGGTAGCTCTTCTCCTTCGAGTACGCCGTGGCGTGCTTCTTGTGCCGCAGCAGGGCCACGCCGCGGCATTGCTTCTTCGCGTTCTTGGGGCAGGCGATCGGCAGCCGGACCTTGTTGCCCTTGGCCTTCAGCACGCCCTTGCCGACCGCGACCGACCCGACGACCTTGGGTGCGGCCTTGACGTGCGGGTCCGCCTTCACGAAGACCGACTTGTCGCCGACGCTGACGTCGGTGACGTGCAGCTGCTTGGGGTCGACCCGGACGACGGCGTTGTTCTCGGCGTCGGTGAACCACAGGAACCCGCTCTTGTCGAACGTGAGATGGCCCGGCTCGTAGTTGCCGACCTTCGTCAGCGCCCCGCGACCCTTGGCGTCGATGTGGCCGATGCCCTTGGCTGCACCGACGCTGGCGAACCACATGTGCTTGTCCGGGCCCTGGATCAGCCCGTTGGGCGCCGTCCGCGAGCCGGTGTTGAAGATCGTGGTCCGGCCGGTCCGCTCGTCGAGCCAGCCGACGTCGCCCTCGCTCGGGGAGGTGAACATGGTGCCGCCGGAGTGCCGTGCGAACCACACCGACCCCGTCGGTCCGGCGGACATCGAGAAGGGGTAGCTGACGCCGGCGGGCAACGGGAACGTGGTGCCACCCGACGCATCGGCGTTGAGCCGGGTCAGCTTGTCGGAGTCCTGACACCACATCTGCCCACGCACCTGGGCGATCGCACGCCCGACGAACTTGTGGCCTTCGCACTCCGGCGAGTTCGGGTGCCACACCACACCGTCCGGAAGGATCCGCGCAACCCCCACCTCGTCGTACCGCATGGTCACCCAGGGGTGCCCGTCGGGCCCCATCTCGATGTCCTTGCCGTACGGGTACCTCCCCAGCGAATAGCTGTTCGCAGGGATGGGACGCACCGACGGGTCGCGCAGGTGCATCACCTTCCAACCGGAGTCGTAGACCACCCACACCGACCCGTCCGGCGCAATGGTCAGGTCAGGCACAGTGCCGTCGCCGGTGGTGGTCGGACCGAGGTCGAACTCCTCGATCTGACCTTGCGGGCTCAGGCGGGCGACCCTGTTGGCGTCCTCCATGACGAACCACATGTCGCCGTTGGGTGCGGTCTCGATGTTGCCCAAGCCGGCGGCGCTCGTCGGGACCGGGTACGCCGTGTAGCCGGCTCCGCGCCGGGGCGCCGGGGAGGTCGTGCGCGCGGTCAGAGCAAGCACGCTGCCCTCGACTCGATCCGGGTGTGCGCTGCGGGCGTCGTCGGCGGTCGCGCCGGCCACGCCGGTCAGCATCCCGGCGAGCACTGTCGCCAGGCTCAGCAGCGCTCCTCCCGCGACTCGGGCTCGACTCCGCCGGTTCCAGCTCGACATGGTTCCCCTCTCGCTGCACGTCCGTCGCTCGACCCCGGAGCCTTCCCGATGCCGACATAACCGTCAACCCGGACGCGGCCCGGGAGGACCGGTGTCGGACGCGGACGGCAGGATAACAGGGTGGACATCCGAGAGGACCTGCTCGAGCTCCTGGCACGCCGCGCGCTGACACGG
>JBHWSH010000336.1:0-7291 GCA_043427135.1 Marmoricola sp.
TGACTCCGGTGCGGTCGCGCTCGCGCTGGCCGGAGCCGTCCTGGCGGGCCAGAGCCTGATCGACGACCCCACCCGCTTTTCCACCCCCGATGTCGCCCGCGATCCCGAGGTGGTCGACGTGCTGCGGGAGATCCCGCCAAGCTTCGACCTGGGCGCGGGACTGACCGACGGCAACGGTCTCGAGGTCGAGGAGGACCCCTGGCTCGGCGACGCAGCACTGTGCGACGCGTCGTACTCCCCTGCCGACGTGCACACCGACTCGACCTCGGCGATCGTGGGCGGCGGGGAGTTCAGCAGCAGCCGCGACCTGAGGGTGTTCGCCGACGAGGCGACGGCCACGACGATGGCTGACGATGTCGTGGGCAAGATGACCGCCTGCCCCGTCTTCGAGCTCGGGCTCCCCGGGATGCAGGACACGCTCACTGTGCGCAACGACGTGGCGAAGGCGCCGCTCGGTGACCGAGGCTGGCTGGTGACCCAGACCTATGAGCGGGAGGGTCAGCCGCAGAGCGGTCAGAACCTCGTCGCCGTCGTCCAGGTCCGCAACACCGTGCTGGTGACGATGGAGTACGCCGAGGGCGCCGGAGCCGCCGAGCCGGACCTCCTTGCAGGGGTCCAGGACGCGTACGTCGCCGAGCGGGTCGAGCCGGTCGTGGCCCAGCTGGAGTGCACCTTCGCCACCGGAGACTGCTGAGCCAGACACGCACGAAGCCCGGTCCGCACATAGCGCGGACCGGGCTTCGGCGTACGAAACGGTGTGCCCTCAGAGGCTGTCGAGGACCTCGCGCATGAGCTGCGCCGTCTCCGACGGGGTCTTGCCGACCTTGACGCCGACGGCCTCCAGGGCCTCCTTCTTGGCCTGCGCAGTGCCCGAGGAGCCCGAGACGATCGCGCCGGCGTGGCCCATCGTCTTGCCCTCCGGTGCGGTGAAGCCAGCGACGTAGCCGACGACCGGCTTGGTCACGTGCTCCTTGATGTACGCCGCGGCGCGCTCCTCGGCGTCTCCGCCGATCTCGCCGATCATCACGATCGCCTTGGTCTCCGGGTCGTTCTCGAAGGCCTCGAGGGCGTCGATGTGGGTGGTGCCGATGATCGGGTCGCCGCCGATGCCGATGGCGGTGGTGAAGCCGTAGTCCTTGAGCTCGTACATCATCTGGTAGGTCAGCGTGCCGGACTTCGACACGAGGCCGATCGGACCCTTGCCCGCGATGGTGTGCGGGGTGATGCCGGCCAGCGACTCCTCGGGAGTGATGATGCCGGGGCAGTTGGGGCCGATCATCCGGGTCGACTTGCCCTCGAGGTAGGCGAACACCTCGGCGGTGTCCTGCACGGGCACGCCCTCGGTGATCACGACGAGCAGGCCGATGCCGGCGTCGATGGCCTCGATGCAGGCGTCCTTGGTGAACGCCGGCGGCACGAAGACGACCGACACGTCGGCGCCGGTCTCCTTCATCGCCTCCGCGACGCCGCCGAAGACCGGCAGCTCCTTGCCGGCGAGCTCGACCGTCGTACCGGCCTTGCGGGCGTTGACTCCGCCGACGATGTTGGATCCGGCCTCGATCATCAGCGTGGTGTGCTTCGACCCCATGCCGCCGGTCATCCCCTGGACGATGATCCGGGAGTCCTTGTTCAGGTAGATCGACATTGTTGTTATCGCTCCGTCTCAGGCGTTCGCCAGCTCGGCGGCCTTGTCGGCCGCACCGTCCATGGTGTCCACGAGGGTGACCAGCGGGTGGTTGGCCTCGGTGAGGATGCGGCGGCCCTCGACGACGTTGTTGCCGTCGAGGCGTACGACGAGGGGCTTGGTGGCCTCGTCGCCGAGGATCTCCAGCGCGCCGACGATGCCGTTGGCGACCTCGTCGCAGGCGGTGATGCCGCCGAAGACGTTGACGAAGACACTCTTGACCTGCGGGTCGTGCAGGATCACGTCGAGCCCGTCTGCCATCACCTGGGCGTTGGCGCCACCGCCGATGTCGAGGAAGTTGGCCGGCTTGACGCCGCCGTGCTTCTCCCCGGCGTACGCGACGACGTCGAGGGTCGACATGACCAGTCCCGCGCCGTTGCCGATGATGCCGACATCGCCGTCGAGCTTGACGTAGTTGAGCCCCTTGTCCTTGGCCTTGGCCTCGAGCGGGTCGGCCTCTTCGCGGATCTCGAAGTCCGCGTGGTCCGCGTGACGGAACTCGGCGTTCTCGTCGAGCGAGACCTTGCCGTCGAGCGCCTCGAGCTTGTCGCCGGCGAGCCTAGCGAGCGGGTTGACCTCGACGAGGGTGGCGTCTTCCTCGACGAAGACCTTCCACAGCGCCAGCACCATCTCCACCGCCTGGTCGACCAGCGCCTCCGGGAAGCCGGCTTCGGTGACGATCGCGCGGGCCTTGGCCTCGTCCACACCGGTGCCGGGGTCGACGGGGATCTTCTTGACGGCGTCGGGGTTGGTCTTGGCGACCTCCTCGATCTCCACGCCTCCCTCGACGCTGGCGATGCAGAGGTAGCGACGCTCGGCGCGGTCGAGCAGGAAGGAGAAGTAGTACTCCTCTTCGATGCTCGCTGCCGGTGCGATCAGCACCCGGTTGACGGTGAGGCCCTTGATCTCCATGCCGAGGATGGCCTCGGCGTGTGCCTGCGCCTCGTCGGGGGTCTTGGCCAGCTTCACCCCGCCGGCCTTGCCGCGGCCGCCCGCCTTGACCTGCGCCTTGACGACGACCACGCCCAGCTGCTCGGCTGCCGCGCGCGCCTCCTCAGGGGTGTGGGCGACGATGCCTTCGGTCACGGCCACGCCGTGCTTGGCGAAGAGTGCCTTCGCCTGGTACTCCATCAGGTCCACAGATTTCAGCCTGTCTTCGTCGTACTTCCCCTGGGCCCGGACGGGTCCGGGTGCGGGACTGCCGCAGCCGAGACTAGTGGGGCGACCCGGCGCCGGTCACATGGGTCTCGTCACACGGGAGACACCCGTTCGACATGCGCGCGCAACGTGAACGCCATCACAGGGCAGTGCTGTGACCAGCAGGTTTATGCGCGGGATCGCACGGGAATGGCGTAACGCCTCCGAATCGGCCTCGTTGTCGTCCACAATGAGTGGCCGGCCGGTTTGCGGGGTCCCTGGACCTGCGCTTATGGTCGAGCGTCTTTTGCCCCGACGTCAGGAACGGCTTGTTGTCCAAGAACGCACCCGGTAAGCGCGTCGCACCGCGACACTTCACCGGTACCCGCGGCTCGGCCACGCCAAACCCAACCGTTGGCAAACGTCGCGCTCCCGGCTCTGCGAGGGTCGGTTCTCGAGTCGCCGGACGCAAGAAGCTCTTCCCCGCACTCCCGTCCGTGCCCTCACTGATCGGCGCGACTGCGATGGCCGTGGCCGCCAGCGGCGCGATGTCGCTCAGCGCGGCGAGCCCGGCGGCTGTGGCCGGCGCGCAGGCCGCGACACCGCAGGACGGTCAGTCCTGGGCCCTGTCGGGCCAGGGAAGCGTGCTGACCGGTTTCAGCAGCATCGGGCTCAGCTCTGCTTTCGCCGACCGCGACCAGGCGGTCAGCCGCGACACGGCACGCCAGGCACTGGCGGACGCCGCGCAGGAGGAGCTCGAAGAGGCCGCCGAGGCGCAGGCTGAGCAGCGCGCCGGAGCCTTGGCCGCTCTGGCCGCCGACGCCGAGAAGCACGCCGCCGAGATCGCCCGCAATGCATGGAAGCTTCCGATCGCTGGCGGCTACCGGCTGACCAGCCGCTTCGGCGAGTGCAGCTTCCTGTGGGCCAACTGCCACACCGGACTCGACTTCGCCGCCCCCACTGGCACCCCGGTGATGTCGATCGCCAACGGCACGGTCACCGAGATCGGCTACGCCGGCTCCTACGGCAACCGCATCATCATCACCCTCGATGACGGCACCGAGATCTGGTACTGCCACCTCTCGTCGTACGCCGTCAACACCGGGCAGACCGTCACCGGCGGCACCGTCATCGGCGCGGTCGGCTCCACCGGCAACTCCACCGGCCCGCACTTGCACCTCGAGGTCCGCCCCGGCGCCGGCGACGCGGTCGACCCCTACACCGCGATGTCGGTCAAGGGCGAGACTCCCTGAGGGCAACCTGGCTGGGCCACTCGACGGTGGTTCTCGACCTTGACGGTGTGCGCGTCCTGACCGATCCCCTGCTCCGCCCCCACCTGGGAGTGCTGCGGCGACTGGGTGCGGCCCCTGCTTCCGAAGCCTGGCGTGAGCCGGACCTCGTCCTGCTCTCGCACCTGCATCACGACCACGCGGACCTGAAGTCCCTCCGCCTGCTGGACGGGGGGCGACTCATGAGTTCGACTGCGAACGCTGCCTGGCTCCGGCGCCGCGGACTCGCGAATGCCGTCGACTTGGGCGACGACTGGACACAGGTCGCCCCCGGCATCGAAGTTCGGCAAGTGCGCGCCGACCACCAGCACCGTCCGATGCCGCATCGCCCCAACGACGCGCATGGGCATCTCGTGCGGAGCCCGTCAGCCGTCGTCTGGGTGGCAGGCGACACCGCGCTGTATCCGGAGATGGCTGACCTGGCTGCCCTCGCCGGTCGGCGGATCGACCTCGCCCTGGTGCCAGTGTGGGGCTGGGGGCCGCGGCTGTCTCCGGGGCATCTCACTCCCGAGGACGCGGCTCGAGCCGTTGCGATGGCGGGCGCCCGGCACGCCATCCCGGTGCACTGGGGCACGCTGCACCCGCCGTTCATCCAGCTGTTCGCACGGGACTGGCTCGAGCGTCCAGGAGATCGGTTCGCATCGGCAGTCGAGAAGAGCGCGCCGGACACGACAGCGGTCGTCCTGCGCCCCGGGGCTTCGTGGACCATGCCCCCTACTGCGCCGGACTAGCTGCACGTTCGGCCTCCACGCGCCATTCGTAGAGCGGGTGCCACCGGTCGTACATCGTGACGATCAGCGTGAGCAGAAGCAGAAAGAACAGGGCGGGCCCTTCGTCGAGACGGCCTCCGCCGTCTCGAAGGACGGCATCAGCCACCGCTACCGTCACCACGTTGACGATGGTCAGCAGCACGAACGACGCGACCACCGAATCGATCGCACGACCCGCCCGGGCCAGCCGAACGCGAAGCAGCGAGTTGTAGGTGACGATCACCGCCACTGCGCCGACCTGCTGGGTCGGTGACGCTACGACGCCGGGCAGCACCTGGGCGAAGATGATGGTCACCAGCGCCACGAGCACGATCTTCTCGGCGAGTCTGAGGTCGAGCACCCGCCAACGCGCCGAGACGTAGCGCGCCCTGGCCTGAGCTTGCGCCATGCCGACCGGGAGCGGCCCGGCCGCGAGCTGCAGACCGTGGTCCGGCGCCGGCGCCGCCCTCCACGCAGCCACACCCGCGCCGGCCGTCGCTGCAGCGAGGGATGCGACGACGGCTGTGGCGACGAGCGGGTCGAGTCGGCCGAGGAGATCGGTCACGTCCAGACCGGCGATGTGGATCCAGTACTCCTGCGGCAGTTTCACCACCACCCAGATGCCGGCCGCTAGCCACAGCAGGGTGCCCCGCGACAGCCGGTCAGGGGACCAGCGGGTGCGCACCACCTCATAGGCGATGAAGAAGTACTCGAAGGTGTTGGGAAAGAGGAGCAGAAAAGCACGCCAGCCGGTCAGTTCGAACAGCGCCACGCCGATAAGCCGGTAGTAGAAGAGCCACCGCGCGATACGGACGGCTTCGACGTTGGTCCAGTTCCGGGCGGAGGCGAGCATCGCGACGCTGAGGTAGAAGACGTCGAGCGCCTTGTCGTAGGCCTGGTAGCCGCTGAGGTCGAGGTTGGTGAACAGCTCGAAGATCTCCCGGTCCGCTGCGTCCAACACGAGGCAGCCGAGCAGGGCGGGCAGGGGGAACCGCGGGATTAACAGGGGAAGGACGAAGCGGGCGCCGATCACGGCGACCAGCACGATGTCATCCGTCATCTCGCTCCGGACGGCTCAATCGTCGACGGGTTCGGGGGCGCGGACGTCCATCAGGTCCGCGGTGAGCGCAGAGGTGTCGAGTACCGCCCTCATGAGTCGAACGGGTCGACGAGAGCAGCATTCAACCTCGCGAGGTCGTCAACGAGCGCCAGCGGCGCTGGACCGTCCCAAACGCGGCGCAGCGGCGCCCCGCTCACCCAACGGCGGCGCTGGCCGGGGTGGAGCTCGGCGGCGGGACGGCCGGCGACGGTGATGGTGAGGCTCTCTCCGGCCTCGACGCGGCGGAGTACCTCACCGACATGGAACCGCAGTTCCTTCTCCGGGATCACGTCCATGGACGACGGTAGCGTGTCTGCTACTCGGAGCATGAGTCGGTTTGCAGGCCGCTACCTGATGTCCGCGTCGGGATGGATCATGGCACCGAAGTCGCGGCGCGCGTCCTCCAGGACACCCGGCGCGACGAGAAGATGCTGGGAGTCAGGGTCGGGCAGCATCCACTCCTCCAACCGCGGAGCAGCCAGCACATGGCGACCGTCGCCCAAATCCGTCAGCCGCCAAGCACTGAGATCATGAGCACGGGACAAGTGCTCGTCGGAAACCACCTGCCAGGCAAACGCATCCGGCAAATAGCGAGGATCCTGATCGCGGTAGTTCCAATAGCGTCGGGGCAGTTTGGTGCCCCGAGCGAGTTCATAGGCCCGCGCGAAGTCGTTGCCCCGGCCGTTCTCCAGCAGGAGCATCCAATCGGCATCGACCCTGCTGTCTGTCACCAGTGAGCCGGTCAGGTCCCGGACTAAGGAGGGCAGCCGATCAGCGGGGGCATGCAGATCGATCAACACATGACCCAAGGACGCGAAGGTAACCGCCGCGTTGAGTCCCGGGGTGTAGCGCGCCACCAGCGGTCGCGGGCTCACGACGCCTTGGTCATCCCGCAGTGCCGTCTTGAGGATGTCGGCCAGATCGGCGTCAGAGACCTCGCTCTGCGCCCCGGCTTCCACGAGATTGGTGCCGGGACCGTAGCGGGTCACCACGTCCAACGCCAGGTCGACCACGACGGGGATCACCGACTCGTTCACCCGCCACGATTCCTTGGCCGCACCATTCTGGCGCGGGCCGCAGCGCCCCGGGCCCGCCCAGGCGATGACCACCATCGCCGAGGGCACCCGCTCACCGTCGCTCAACTGACTCAGCGGCCCGGCCTTCGGCAACGACCAGATCCCGACCCGACCCTCCCATCCAGCCTCGGACAGATCCGCTGCAAGCGCCTCCAACCATCCCGCCGGGCCCTCCGGATGCTGCGAAGAGACCTCCCAGACCAGCTCCCGCCCAACCCCCACCACCCCCCCCACCACCCGGGGCACCCCCGCCCAAA
>JBHWSH010000337.1:0-8650 GCA_043427135.1 Marmoricola sp.
TGGCGATGCTGGCCGACCCCGCCCGGGCGTGTGTGTTCCTCGCCGAAGCCGCTGCTCAACAAGCCTCCACGGCGGTCGAGCCCGTCGCTTGTCCTGAGGAGGGAGCGGAGCGACCGTCTCGAAGGGAGACCCCAACCCACCCCAGCACCGACACCCCCACCGACGGCACTCCCGACGGCACCGTGGAGGACCAGCCTGCCCAGGACGAGTGGTTCGAGCTCGCACCCGAGGCGGTCGAGCCCGCGATCCGGCTGGGGGAGCTGTTCGCCTCCCTCGGCCCCACGGTCGCCGACCGGCTGCGACCGGTGTCAGTGCTGCACCTGCATCTCGCCGCTGAAGCAGTCACCGGCCGCTTCACCGACACCAACGGCGCCTGCGTCGCCCGCTCCGAGACCCTCGGGGCCCTCTCTATCGCCCAGCTGCAGGAGATCCTCGGCACCCACCGCGTCACTGTCCGCCCGGTCCTCGACCCGCTGGGTCTCGAACCCGTCGATGCCTACGAGATCCCACTGCACCTACGTGAAGCCCTGATCAGCCTGCATCCGGTGGAGGTCTTCCCCTACGGCACCACACCGTCACGCAAGGCTGACCTCGACCACACGATCCCCTACGACACCGACGGCCCACCGGGCCAGACCAGACGGGGCAACCTCGGACCCCTGGGACGACATCACCACCGCGCGAAGACCTTCGGCGGCTTCACCGTGCACCAACCCGTCCCCGGCCTCTACTTCTGGCGAACGCCCACCGGTCACTGGTACCAAGTCGACCACCAAGGCACCACCGCCCTCGGCACCGAGATGCCCGAAGCACTGCGACCCCGCCCGCCCCAAGTCGACACCGTGATGATGCAGCACCTGCGAGTCATCCTCGCCGCCTAGACTGGACCCGGTGAACCCGCGCTACCGACGCCTCGTCATTCCTGGCGCCCTCGTGCTCCTCATCGTCATCGTCGTGCTGTCGTCCCTGCTGCGAGGCTGAGCCGTGGCAGTCCAGCTCGATGAGGCTTTGCAACACGTCCGCGACCTGCTGCTCGACGAGGCCGGCCTCGTCCGCGCCGTGGCCTCGGGCCGTCGCCGCAACACCCAGCCACGTTGGCGCCGGGCCGAGCTGCGCTACGTCGAACTCAAGTCCGGACGCCATCTCCAGGTGACGGCGTACGACGAGACCCAGGCCTTCACCGCCAACCATGCCGGCGACGACCGAGCTGCTGCGGTGGACGATCTGTTGGCTACGCCGTTCAGCAACTGGCACGTGGAGACCACGACGGGCACGCTTCAGCTGCGGGTGACCAAGAAGGGCCAGGCGATGGCCCATCGCAGTGCCGCAGCCGCGGCCGAGTCGACGCAGGTCGACCTCGCCCACGACCGCAGCAAGCAGCGGCTGCTCCCCCCACACGACCCAGTGCTGCGGGTGCTGGGCATCGCCGACGAGAACGGCCGCGTGAAGCCAAGCCGGCAGGCGAAGTACCGGCAGGTCGAGGAGTTCCTGCGCGCCCTCGATGCGGCGATCGGTGACGCGGTCGCCGCAGGAGCGTTGCGTACGCCGACCGAGGACGCACCGCTCCGCCTCGTCGACCTGGGCTGCGGCAACGCCTACCTGACCTTCGCCGCGCACCGCTACCTCCGCGAGCAGCGCGGGATGCCGGTCCGTGTCCTCGGGGTCGACGTCAAGGAGCAGTCGCTGCGTCACAACACCGAGGTCGCCGCACAACTCGGCGTGCAGGACGAGGTCGCCTTCTTGCAGGGCACCATCGGCGACCTGTCGCTCGGCGCCCAGCCCGACGTCGTACTCGCGCTGCACGCCTGCGACACCGCCACCGACGACGCGCTCGCGCAGGCGCTGCGCTGGCACGCCGCGCTGGTGCTGGCCGCGCCGTGCTGCCACCACGACGTGTCAGCGCAGCTCCGCTCCGCGTTGCGGCAGGACGCCCCCGACCTGCCCAGTCTGTCGCTGGTGCGCGACGGCATCCTGCGCGAGCGGTTCGCCGACACCCTGACCGACGCGCTGCGCGCGGCGACGCTGCGGACGCAGGGCTACCGCGTCGACGTCGTGGAGTTCGTCGAGAGCAAGCACACCCCGCGCAACACCCTGCTACGGGCCGTGCGAACCGGCCGTCCCGACGAGTCCGCAGCCCGCGAGCTCGACGACCTCGCCACGGCCTGGCATGTCCGGCCGCGGCTGCAGGAGCTGCTCGGGTGAAGGGGCTCGCGGTCGCGGCCGTGCTGGTGGTCTCGACAAGCTCGACCAACGAAGTCTTTCGGTTCGCCGACCCCGCCATCGACGAGTCCAGCGGGCTGGCGATCGTGGATGACCTCGTGCTGACCGTCAACGACTCCGGGGACGACGCGGTCGTGTACGCCGTGGACCCGGACACGGGGGAAACCGTCGGCCGCACGACGTACGCCGAGGAGGTCCTCGACGTCGAGGCGATGGCCCTCGGTCCGGACGGCTCGGTCTGGGTAGCCGATATCGGCGACAACCGGCGGGCACGGATGTCGGTCGCACTCTACCGACTGCCGCCGATCACCCGCCGCGACCGCACGGTGGAGGCCGAGCGCTTCGACCTGGTGTACGCCGACGGGCCGCGCGACGCCGAGACCCTCCTCGTGCACCCGCGCACCGGACGGGTCAGCGTGGTCAGCAAGGGACTCTTCGGCGGCGAGGTCTTCGATGCGCCACGGCAGCTCTCCCAGGATCAGCCCAATCCGCTGCGCCCGGTGGCGCAGGTGGGTGGACTGGTCACCGACGGGGCGTGGTTCCCCGACGGGCGGCACGTCGTGCTGCGCGACTACGGCAACGCCACCGTCTGGGACACCCGCGACTGGAGTCGGGTCGGGCGGATCCCCATGCCCGACCAGCCGCAGAGCGAAGGGATCGCGGTCGACCCCTCGGGTCAGCGGGTGCTGGTCTCCTCCGAGGGCGCGCACGAGCCGGTGTGGTCGGTGCCCGTGCCGGCCCGCGTCCTGGACGCCATGCGGCCGCCGCGGCCGAGCGTCACCCCGCGCGAGGACGACGCCTGGAAGGACGAGGTCACCGAAGACCTGTCCTACCGTCCCGACCGTCGCGCCTGGGGCGTCGTCGGCGCCGGCGTCGTGGGCGGCGTACTCGTGCTGGGGCTGGCCCTCAGAGCTGCTCGACGACGTAGTCGATCGACGCTGTGAGCGCCTCCACGTCGGCTGGGTCGATCGCCGGGTACATCGCGATCCGCAGCTGATTGCGGCCGAGCTTGCGATAGGGCTCGGTGTCGACGATCCCGTTGGCACGCAGGGCCTTGGCGACCTGGGTGGCGTCGATCGACTCCTCGAAGTCGATCGTGCCGATCACCAGCGAGCGGTGAGCCGGGTCGGCCACGTACGGCGTGGTGTAGGAGGTCTTCTCCGCCCAGCCGTACAACCGGTCGGAGCTGTCGGTGGTCCGCGCGACCATGCCCTTGAGGCCGCCGTTGGCGTTCATCCAGTCCAGCTGCTCGGCCATCAGGAACAGCGTGGCCACCGAGGGGGTGTTGTAGGTCTGGTTCTTGCGGGAGTTGTCGATCGCGGTCGGCAGGTCGAAGAACGCCGGCACCCAACGACCCGACCCCGCGATCTCCTCGGCACGGGCGAGCGCCTGCGGCGACATGATCGCAATCCACAGGCCGCCGTCGGAGGCGAAGCACTTCTGCGGCGCGAAGTAGTAGGCATCGACCTGGGTCAGGTCGACGGGAAGACCGCCGGCGCCGGAGGTCGCGTCGACAAGCACGAGCGCGTCCTCGTCGGCGCCCTGCACCCTCTGGATCGGCGCCATCACGGCCGTCGAAGTCTCGTTGTGTGCCCACGCGTAGGCGTCGACGCTGGCCTCGGCCTGCGGGGTGGGCAGGGAGCCCGGCTCGCTCTTGATGATGGTCGGGTCGCCGAGGAACGGCGCCTCCTGAGCGGCCTTGGCGAACTTGGAGGAGAACTCCCCGAACGACAGGTGCTGGCTGCGCTCGCGGATCAGCCCGAACGTCGCGATGTCCCAGAACGCCGTCGCCCCGCCGTTGCCCAGCACCACTTCGTAGCCCTCGGGCAGACCGAACAGCTCGGCGAGACCCTCGCGGACGCGGCCGACGGTCTCCTTGACCGGAGCCTGCCGGTGGCTGGTGCCCATCAGCGCCGAGCCGGTCGCGGCGAGCGCGTCCAGCGCGGAGGTGCGGATCTTCGAGGGGCCGGCACCGAAGCGGCCGTCAGCGGGCTTGAGCGAGTCGGGGATCGTGATCGTCACGTGAGCCATTCTCGCATCACGGCAGGGGACCGCGGCCGGGGCGTCCGCGGGACCAGGACGCCACGGTTCTAGAGTGCGGACCCATGACGACGTCGCTGCAGATCGTGCGGCATGCCTTCGACTCCGACGTCGTACAGGCGCTCGTGGCCGACCTGCAGCAGGAGTTCGTCCGCCGCTACGGCGGACCCGACGAGACCCACCTCGACGCCGCGATGTTCGCCGATGGGTCGGGCGCCTTCTTCGTCGGCTATCTCGACGAGGAGCCCGTCGGGATGGGTGGCTGGCGCCGGCGCCCCGACGTACAAGCGCTCGGCCGCGCCACCGCCGCCGAGATCAAGCGCATGTACGTCGTCCCGCGGGCACAGCGCCGCGGGTTCGCTCGCGCGTTGCTGGCGCATCTCGAGGACTCCGCTCGGCAATTCGAAGCCGACCTGATGGTGCTGGAGAGCGGCCTCAAGCAGCCCGAGGCGCTTGCGTTGTACGAGTCGGCCGGCTACGTGCCGATCCCGGCGTACGGCATCTACGCCGACTCGCCGTTCTCCCGCTACGTCGGCAAGCCCCTCTGACGGGTCAGGTCCAGTCGGGGTTCCAGCCCTCGACCTCGCTGGCCGGACGCGACGCCGGGCCGGCGTAGACGGCGGAGGGCCGGATGAGGCGACCGGTCTTCTTCTGCTCCAGGATGTGCGCCGACCAGCCGGCGGTGCGGGCACAGGTGAACATCGAGGTGAACATGTGGGCCGGCACCTCGGCGAAGTCCAGGACGATCGCGGCCCAGAACTCGACGTTGGTCTCCAGCACGCGGTCGGGCCGTCGCTCGCGCAGCTCGGCAAGCGCGGCCTTCTCCAGCTCCTCTGCCACCTGGTAGCGCGGGCTGTCCAGCTCCTTGGCCGTGCGTCGCAGCACGCGGGCACGCGGGTCCTCAGCGCGGTAGACGCGGTGACCGAAGCCCATCAAGCGCTCGCCGTTGTCGAGCAGCTCCTTGACGTAGGCGCGGGCGTCGCCGCGCTTCTCGACCTCCTCGATCATGCCAAGCACCCGTGAAGGGGCGCCGCCGTGCAGCGGCCCGCTCATCGCGCCGATCGCGCCGGAGAACGCCGCGGCCACGTCGGCGCCGGTCGAGGTGATGACCCGCGCGGTGAAGGTGGAGGCGTTCATGCCGTGCTCCGCCGCCGAGCTCCAGTAGGCGTCGATCGCCTGGACGTGCTTGGGGTCGGCCTCGCCCTTCCAGCGGATGAGGAACTTCTCCGCGAGCGTCTCGCCCTTGTCGACCTCGGCCTGGGTGACGATCGACAGGCCGAGCCCGCGGGCTGCCTGCGCGGCGTACGACAGCACCATGACCGCGACCCGGCTGAGGTCGGTGCGCGCCTGCTCGTCGGAGATGTCGTAGGTCTGCTTCATGCCCAACATCGGCGCGAGCATGGCCACACCGGCCTGCACGTCGGCGCGGACGTCGCCGGTGTGGATCGGGATGTTGAAGGGCTCGGCGGGAGGCAGGCCCGGCTCGTACTTGCCGTCGATGAGCAGGCCCCACACCTTCTCGAACGGCACGCGGCCGGCGAGCTCCTCGATGTCGACGCCGCGGTAGCGCAGCGCGGAGCCCTCCTTGTCCGGCTCGGCGATCTGGGTCTCGAACGCGACCACGCCCTCGAGCCCGTGGTGCACCTCCGGGCTGCTGCCCTCCGCTGACGCCATGGTCGACTCCTTCGTCTGTGGGTCCGTGCGCATTCTGCCCCACCCCCGTACATTGCGGCTCATGCAGGAGCCGGACGCCCTCGCAGCCCTGCGCGAGGAGTACACGCTCGGCGGCCTCGACGAGCGCGACGCCGACCGCGACCCCCTCACGATGCTGCGCCGCTGGATGGACGAGGCGATCGCGGGCGGTCTGTACGACCCGACCGCGATGGTGCTCTCCACGGTCTCGGCGACCGGACGACCCTCCTCGCGGACCGTGCTGCTCAAGGGGCTCGACGCCCGCGGACTGGTCTTCTTCACCAACTACTCCTCCCGCAAGGGGGAGGAGCTCGCCGGTTGCCCCCACGCCGCCGCGGTCTTCCCCTGGCATGCGCTGCAACGCCAGGTGCGCGTCGAGGGGGAGGCGACCCGTCTGTACGACGAGGAGAACGACGCCTACTTCGCCAGCCGGCCCCGCCCCGCGCAGATCGGCGCCTGGGCCTCACCGCAGTCCAAGGTGGTCGCCGGACGCGAGGCCCTCGACGCGGCGTACGCCGAGGCGGAGCGTCGGTTCGGCGACGTGTCGGTGCCGCGACCGCCGTACTGGGGTGGCTACCGCATCGAGGCGGAGACCGTCGAGTTCTGGCAGGGCCGCCAGGGGCGACTGCACGACAGGTTGCGCTTCACCCGGGTGCCGACGCGTCCCGAGGAGCCGTGGTTGCTGCAGCGGCTCGGTCCCTGAAAGGGACAGCCCGCAGGCGATTGATCCTCCGGGTCGGACTTCCTCCGGAGCGCCTGCGGGCCGGGTGACTGCCTTGGATTCGCCAGCGCGCATCACGACGCGTGCGCCCACGAGAGCGGGTGCCTGGCGGGTGGGCTGCTAGCTGGCAGCCACCTCACGTGTCCGATAAGAACTCATGTCTTGGACCACCTCCTTTCCCGTGTGGGCACAACGGTAGGTCGGCCACGGGCGGCACACAACCGCTTTAGGACGCTGCCTCGAGCAGACCTAGAGTTGGCCGGTGCCGAGATGGAGGGGACTGCTCACCGACGTCCGGCCGCTGACCGAGTCGGCGCCGTTCCGACGGCTCTTCTTCGGCAGCGCTGTGGCACAACTCGGCCAGCAGATGACCAACGTGGCCGTCGCGATCCAGGTCTACGACCTCACCGGCTCGTCGTTCTACGTCGGCCTGGTCGGCGCCTTCGCGGTCGTACCCCTCATCGCCTTCGGGTTGTACGGCGGCGCCTACGCCGACGCGAAGGACCGCCGCAGCGTCGCGCTCGTCGCCTCAGGTGGACTCTGGGCGGTCTCGGTGCTCTTCGCCGTCCAGGCGCTGGCCGACAACCGGTCGGTGTGGCTGCTCTACGGGCTGATCGGCGTGCAGTCGGGGTTCTACGCGATGAACAACCCCGCTCGCGGCGCGATGATCCCGCGGCTGCTCGACAAGCAGCTGCTGCCGGCGGCGGCCGCGCTCAACATGGCCTCGTTCAACCTCGGCTTCACCGTCGGCCCGCTGGCCGGCGCCTTCCTGATCGCCTGGCAGGGGTACGCCGCGGCGTACCTCGTCGACGTGGCGACGTTCGCGGCGGCGTACTACGCGCTCCTGCGTCTGCCCAAGATGCCGCCCGAAGGGGAGGTGCCGCGCGCCGGGCTTCGCTCGGTGCTCGACGGTCTGCGGTTCCTGGGGTCGGCCCGCAACCTGCGGATGACGTTCGTACTCGACCTCTGCGCGATGGTGCTGGCACAGCCGCGGGCGCTCTTCCCGGCTCTGGCCTACAAGGTGTACGGCGGCGGGGCGGCCACCGTCGGGATCCTGCAGGCTGCGCCCGCCGCGGGAGCGCTGGTGGCGTTCGTCTTCTCCGGGTGGATCTCGCGGGTGCGGCTGCACGGCGTCGCGATCGCGCTGGCCGTGATGGCGTACGGCGCGGCCGTCGGCGCAGCCGGACTCACCGACCTGCTGTGGCTGGGCGTGCTGTTCCTCGCCATGACCGGCATGGCCGACATGGTGAGCGCTGCCTACCGGTCCACGATCCTGCAGTCAGCGGCACCCGATCACCTGCGCGGCCGGCTCCAAGGCGTCTTCCTCGTCGTGGTCGCGGGCGGGCCGAGGGCGGGCGACTTCCTCGCCGGATCGGTGGCCGCGGGCATCGGCGAGCAGCTCGCCCTCGTGCTCGGCGGAGTGGCGTGCATCGTGGCTGTGCTCGTGGTCCTGGCGGTCCAACGTGACTTCCTGCGCTACGACGACCGGGACCCCCAGCCGTAGTACGACGCATGTGCCGGTGGCGTCGCGGGCCGATGAGGTCCATGCTGGTGCGAAAGGAGACGGAGGAGGGGCCCGTGGACGCACTGGTCGAGCTGACCGTCGACGAATGCCTTGCCCTGCTGCACAGCAGGAGCGTCGGTCGTGTCGCGCTGGCGACTCCTGCCGGCCTGAAGATCTACCCGGTGAACTACTCGATGGTGCAGGACAACGTCGTGTTCCGCACCGCGCCCTACGGCGAGATCGCCAACAATGCCCACGATGCCGAGGTGGCGTTCCAGGTCGACGAGCTCGAGGACGGTCTGCACCGAGGCTGGAGTGTGCTTGCGGTCGGGCGGTGTCGCCACGTCGACGACCCAGGTGAAGTGAGGGTCATCCGGGAGGAGCACGATCCCGAGCCGTGGGTGCGTGGCCTCCGCAACCTCTACTTCTGCGTCGAGTGGACGAACCTGACCGGCCGCCAGGTCGGCAAGAGA
>JBHWSH010000338.1:0-3322 GCA_043427135.1 Marmoricola sp.
CGGACGGGGCAGCAAATCTTCGATCAACGACCACTGAGCATCCGAGAGCATCTGAAACCGAGACACCAAACGAGACTCTCAGCCCGTCGCCTCAACCTTTGTCAGACACGCCCTAGGCCTTTGCTGACCCCTGCCCCGCGCGACATCCGCGATCGTGGGACGTGTCTCCAGCGGCATCGGTCACTCTTTCGTGGCCAACCCGTCCTACGAAACCGGTTCAGACCACAGCAAAGCGAGCCCTTGACATCCGAGCAAACGCAGGCGCGCCGGGATCAGCGCGTGGGCAGCTCCACCCGGACGCGCCACCGACCACCGTCGGGGCCGGCGGCGAACGTGCCGCTCAGCACCTCATGACGAAGCGACTCCGACGCGAGACGATCGCGTAGACCGTCGCCGCGGCGACGATGCCGGCGAGCGCAGTAATCCCCCACCGGAGGATCACCTCGACGTCCGTGAAGACGGCGAGGGAGATGTTGACCGCCAGCGCGACGATGAAGAGAGCGGCGAAGGCCGCGCCGTCCGCGGCGGTCCGCTTCTTGTCAGCCATGGGATTCCTTACGTCGCGGACGAACGGGCACCGTGTGTCTGCCGCGCGTCGATGTGGGTGGGAACGCCTCGGAGCCTAGCCGCGGCCTTTGCGCCTCGATACGGCACGAGAGCGCATTCCATCCGGGGGCGGCACCCTCGAACGGCCACGATCCTATCGGCGCCGGCGACTTCGACCGTAGCCAGCACCTCGACCGACTCCCCTGCCTGCTCGATCCACGGCGCTCGGATGAACACCGCGTGGACGGGGTCGGCGAGGCCGGTCACGTCCAGATCGCCCTCGAAGGAGTCGACCTGGCGACCGAAGGCGTTGCGCCGCACGGTGACATCGAGGCCGCCGAACGTCTCCTGACCGGCGGTGCCGCCGAGCACCCGGTCGGCCAGCATGATCATGCCCGCACAGGTGCCCAGCGCGGGCATGCCGGCGGCCAGACGCTGACGAATCGGCTCGAACAATCCGAAGGTGTGCGCGAGCTTGACCATCGTGGTCGACTCGCCGCCGGGAATCACTAGGGCGTCGCAGCGCTCCAGCTCGACCGGGCGACGCACGGTGAGCGTTTCGGCGCCCAGCCGTTCGAGTGCCGCCACGTGCTCGCGTACGTCACCCTGCAGAGCGAGAACACCAATCGTCGCTGCGGCCACTGGCTCAGACTATCCGCTGCGCCCGGGAGACCGTCTCGACGGTTTGCCGCACGCAAACTGTCATGAACACTTCAGAACGCAGGTCGGGGCGCAGTGGCAGCGACGAGTGATCCAAGTCGGTCATCCGATCCGGACCACCTCAACGAAACTGGGATGGGGAGTCACTTACAGTAAATGCTCGAGCCACTGATTATCCGTCCTTCGCGGTACTGGTACACCGTTCCTGTCGACAACCAGGTCGGGCTCGATTTCAGCTTTGACATCACGGTGGCAGTGCGGTCGTACCAAAAGAGTCCCAAGCCGCCTGAACGGCTGACCTCGACAGACAAGGATTTCGTTCCCGCCGTACCCGTTCCTGGTACATCGATGGCCTGGAGTTGGGCACCGTTCTGATCTCGCGTGACCACCCGATAGTCATACCGAGCATCAACGTGAGTCCAGTGCAGCTCGATCGTCGAAGCCAGGGGCCCACCACCGGAGCAGGTGATCGGACCAGGATCGAGCATCGTGGTGTTCAGCGTGCCAGTTGCCACTGCTGCGGTATCTGCCCAGGCAGCTGAGGTCGGTTGAACGGTCACCGCAATCAGCACGAGGCTGACCAGTCCGCTTGCGAGGACTCCGGCACCGCGCTCCGCAGCCCGGTTGGATCGCCTACCCACAGATGCGCGTCGCTGTTTGCGTGCACCACCGCCCTGCCTGGCGGTGGATCCACGTTCGTCATCATCGCTCCGCCGGGAAAACGCGATGAACAGCGCGGCCGCCGCGATAAGGCCTCCGACAAACATTCCCACCGGGGAACTTACTGCCGTCAGGAGATAGCCAGCCTTGGGGACGGAGAACTCGACCCGCTCAGCGTTGTCGGCCACCGCGTACGACTCGGCATCAGCTTGTTTGTTGGCGTCACCCTTCATGACAAGAGTCACGCCCCGATCAGCGGGCTCGACAGATACTGCGCGGTGGGTGATCCTCACGCCCTGGTCGTTGACGACGCTGATGATGTCTCCGACTCGAATGTCGTCAGCAGCGACGGTTTTCGCGATTCCGAGGTCGCCTGCCTTGATCTCGGGGGACATCGAACCCGACGTGAACACCAGCGGCGTCAGCCCAAAGGCGAATATCGCCACCGCCCAGCCGATGCATAAGACACCCAACGAGGCTCCGAGCCACAAGAAGACTTCCCTCAGCCGATGCATCGCCATCAACTCAGCTGGGTTGCGGTAAAGGTGAGCGTCGCTGAGGTAGACAGCGACTGCGCTCCCGTCCCCGTGGCCGAGGGCAAGATCGCCTGCACGCAGAGGTACTCGCTCACGACGCCTGCCTGAACAGGAGTTGTCGAAAGCGCGGAAGCTCGGTCCGTGATGATCGCTGCTTGGGGTGTCCAGGTAAGGCCGTCGGCTCCACCCCAGATCTGGGTTCCACCACAACCCTGCGACCGCACGCCGTTGCCATTGGTCGTGACGGCTCCAGCCGTTCCTCCGACATACACCTTGAAACGAAGCGCCGTGGCAAGCGCGTTGGAGTTGGCTGTCACCGCCTGGGCACCATAGGTGAATGGGATCGAGTTGGGGGCGCGATCAACCCTGATGGTAGCCGCGACGCTCTCGCCGGGAATCATGTTCGCGATCTGCAACTTCGTCGAACTTGAGACGTTCTCTTCCCCATCGATCTGCAGGTTGAGAGAACCCGACTGGATCGTCCCGGAACTGATCGTTGCGGTGTCGGTCCAGTACGCGAGGGTGCTGACACTTCCAAGTCCCAGCACTATTCCCAGCGTCAAAAAGGCGCGAATGCGACCAGTCCGTCGTCGAGGTCCGCGCCGTGTCGCTCGGCGCCGGGGGGCGGCGTGCTTAGCCATCGACGCCCACCGCCTCGTCTTCCCGGCGGCTCCGTGTGGCCACGATGAAGCCGCTGGCCGCCAGGATCGCACCGATCCACAGCCAGTGTTGGCTCACCAGTGCGCCGGTCGTGGGCAGCAGTCCCCCGGTCTCATCGGAGTCACCGCCGTCTTGGCCATCCTCAAGCGCGTCGGCCAGGGTCACGGCGAAGGTCAACGCCAGACGCTTGGTCTGCGACTGGTTGGTCGAGGCCGGATCGAGGGTCGCGTTGACATCGATCTGTACGACACCGCCAGTTG
>JBHWSH010000339.1:0-3354 GCA_043427135.1 Marmoricola sp.
GCACTGGGACCCGTCTGACGCAGCCACATGCGTGACGCGTTCGGGTTCGGCGATGAGGTCAGCCCACAGCGCCTCCCGGCCATCCTGGGCATCTGCCGGTTTCCCGTAGTACCAAGCTCGTGACAACCGGTGAACGCGCGCGATCTCGTTCACGTCAATTTGGGTGCCAACTCGAACCCCGACATTGGTCATGAGTGCTGAGTCAACCACTCCAGCCCACGCGCGCACATCGGCATGTCCGGAAGATGCCGAGGACACCACCTCCCCGGGCCGACGACTTGTCAAGCGCAAGCCACGGCCTGTTGGGCGCAGTCCATCACCCTCATCAGACGCACTCACAGCATGGTGACCGAGTCGTCGTGCGCGTGCGGGTCAAGCAGGCGCAAGCTAGCGAACTCCTCGCGTCCGATCTCAGTCAGCGCGCTGTGCAACGTGCGCACCTCCCCGGCCGCCAGCTTGGGCTCGTCCAGCGCCGCCCAGGCTTGCGCCATCGCGATCCGAGCCAGGTAGAGGTACGGAGCGGTCGCAACCCGGCCGCGGCTGTCGTCCTGCACATCGACGTCGAGGGCTGCGAGGAAGACCCGCCCCGCCACCAGCAATTGCTCCGCGGACTGGTGCCGGTCTGTGTCAGCGCCTAGGAGCGCGTCCCACGCCTTCGACACACTCGCCCAGCGGGTGTCGAGTTGCTCATGCACGTGGTCCGGGGCGCGAAGTTCGTCGTTCTGCTTGCCCCCGCCCCGACGCTCCGCGTCCCCGACACCCAGCCGCTTGTTCTCCTGGCGTCTTCGCCAGGTCTCGTAGCCTGCATATCCGGCGCCCCCAGCACTGTGACTGCAGCGAAAGCAGCCACTGCCTTGGGTCCGCCAGGGACCTTGCTGGGAAGTCTGCCTACAAACCTCTCAGGAAGCTTGCTGAGAACCTGCGCGCTCGCGGGAAACGCGCCCGGCAGCCTGTAAAGGACTTCAGCGCTCTTCAGCGGTTCGACCATACGGACGCTGAGGCGCACAGCGCCGGAGGCGATGTGCCGGGTCATCAACGCGCCGTTCGAGGCAGTGAAGATCTCGTAATCGGCGGCGACGCCGCCCATGAACTGCAGCGGGGCTATCTCGGTCACCGCGACCGCCTTCCAGGAGAAGCGTTAGTTCGATGCTGCAGCGATCCTAGGCCCGGGCGTCTGAACTGAGCCCATCGAGCAGTTTCTCCTGCACGCCAGCTGATCGAGTCGGCGATGCCCACGTAGCTTCGACTCTCGAGCGAGAAATCGCGGCGGAGTGACGCAAGCTTCTCCAAGGACTAATAGGTATCCCGTACAGGTCGGGCGACCGATTCTCAGGCGCCTGCTGATCAGCCCAGGTGAACGACATGCCCGCGGCTACCAGCGCTTCAAGCGACTCGAGTGCGACGACACCTATGTCGATGTCCGTCACGAGGTTGCTCGGCAGCCCCCCAACTCAGCTTGTCGCCAGCACTTGCCAGCTGCGCTCAAGACCTCACGAACGCGCTCAGCGGACTTGACGTCCGGCGCCCAAACCCATGTCCGACGGGGCGACGTGGAGATCCCGAGTACGTTCACGCGAGAAGGTTAGTCGTTCGTGCACCATCGATTGCGGCGGAATGACGCGCATCTCGAGCGGCGATTTCGAGGACGTGTCGCGGCAGTTACGGTTGGGCCGCCGAGTTCGGGTCCGGATGGATATCAGTCCGGAGCTGGCACGACGCTTCTCCTGCGCGAGCTGGTGAGACTCTGACGTACCAGGGCGCGGCGCGGGACCAGGTTCCCCGCAGCTGTCACCCGCCCGCCGCGTTTACAGCGTCGTAGTGAGGTTGGATGGAGAGCCGGGGGAGCCCTTCCGCATCAAGCGTGATCTGGATGATGACCTTGTTGTCGATGCTGAGGCCGTCAGCTGCTCGGCGCATCTGCTTGGCCTTGTTCTTTCCGAGTGGCCTACCGACGGCAGCTTCGACTGCCGCAAGTAGTCGTGTCAGGACGTTCTGAAGCGCCCTAGGTTCTTTGCCGGTCCTATACGGGTTGCGGCTCTCGGTTGAGAGTCGCGTAGTGGGCCTGCTCGAACTCCACGGGGGTCATCATCCCAAGGGTCGAGTGGAGGCGTCTGTTGTTGTACCAATCGACCCAGCCGGCGGTGGCGTACTCGACGTCGCCGAGGGTGCGGTAGGGGCCGGTGTGGAAGATCGTGGTGCGGATGCACTCGGTCTTGTACAGCCCGATCACGCACTCCATCAAAGCGTTGTCATACGCGTCTGCCACTGACCCGATCGAGGGTCGGATCCCTTCCTCGGCGAGGTGCTCGGTGAACGCGATCGCGGTGTATTGCGACCCGGCATCCGCGTGACCGATGAGCTCGCCTGGCACGACGGGGTGGCCCTCGCGGCCGCGCTGCCACAGCGCCATCCTCAGGGGCACGTCAACGAGCTCGACGGCCTTGGTCGAGGCGATGTTCCACGCCACGATCCGTTGGGCGAAGACGTCGAGGATGAAGGCGACGTAGACGAACCCGACCCAGGTGCGGACGTAGGTGAAGTCCATGACCCAGGTCCGGTTCGGAGCCACTGCGGTGAAGTCGCGGTCCAGCAGGTCACCGGCACGGTTGCCGTCCTTGCCCGGGATCGTGGTCCGGATGCCCTTGGAGCGTCGAACCCCTTGCAGGCCAAGGGATCGCATCGCCCGATCCACCGACCCAGGTGAGACCCAGGGGCTCTTGCGGCGCACCGTGGCGGTCATCTTCCGGCGCCCGTAGAGCCCCTCAGGGGTCATCCGGCGCACGCCCTGGTGGTCGACCTGCCACACGATGTCGCGCACCAGGTTGGTGACCATCGCGTCGCTGATGGTGCGCGCAGCGGGCTGGCGGTTGCTGCGTGCCCATTGCCGGTAGGACCTCGCGGCGACCTGGCAGCCCTGCTCGCGCAGGACCCGACAGATCGACTCGACCGCGTGGCCCTCGGTACGCAGCTCGTCGATGAAGGCGACGATCAGCGATTGCGGGGGTCGAGTTCCCCCGCGAAGAAAATCGAGGCCCGGCGCAGGATCTCGTTGTCCTCCTCGAGCCGGCGGACCTTCGCCTTCAGCTCGCGGATCTCAGCCAGCTCCTCGCTCGTGGCGCCCTGGCGCTGACCGCCGTCGACCTGGGCCTGGACCGCCCACCGACGAACGGTCTCCTTCCCCAGCCCTTCACGTCGCGCGACGGCCTCAGCAGCCGCGGTCAGCGACGGGTACTCGGCCAGGTGATCCAGCACCTGTCGCACGCACCGCGCTTTGACCGCGGGATCGATCTTCTTCGGCATGCTGCTCATCCTCCTGGACTCAAACAGGAGCGGCATCAAACCTGGGGCGCTTCA
>JBHWSH010000340.1:0-8507 GCA_043427135.1 Marmoricola sp.
GACAGGCTCGACCACCGGCGGCGGGTTCTCGACGAGCTCGGCCGCCGTGGGTCCGGTTCAGCGCACCTCGACGAGGTGGTCCCGGCGGGAGACAAGCTCGCCGATGACCGGATGACCGGGTAGTTCTCCAGCGACCAGCAGGCCTCCGGACGTCTGGGCGTCGGCCAGCAGGATCAGCTCGTCCTCGGCCAGGCGGGAGGACAGGTGCGGGCGGACCCAGTCGAGGTTGCGCCGACTGCCACCCGGCACGTAGCCCGCCGCGAGCGACTCCCGTGCCCCCGCGACGTACGGCACCGCTGCTGCGTCGACCACGGCGGTGACGCCGCTGGCCCGGGCCAGCTTCATCAGGTGGCCCAGCAGGCCGAAGCCTGTCACGTCGGTGGCGCAGGTGTGTCCGGCATCGAGTGCGGCACGGGAGGCGTCGCGGTTGAGCGTGGTCATCACCGCGATCGCCTCCTCGAAGCGGTCACCGGTCGCCTTGTGCCGGTTGTTGAGCACGCCCAGCCCGAGTGGCTTGGTCAGCGTGAGGGGTACGCCGGCCGCGCCCGCGTCGTTGCGGAGCAGCCGATCGGGGTCGGCTAGTCCAGTGACCGCCAACCCGTACTTGGGTTCCGGGTCGTCGATGCTGTGCCCGCCGGCGAGGTAGGCACCCGCCTCTGCGCAGATGTCCGCTCCCCCGCGCAGGACGTCCGCGGCCAGCTCGAACGGGATCCGGTCGCGCGGCCAGCCCAGCAGGTTGATCGCGACGACCGGCGTGCCGCCCATCGCGTAGACGTCCGACAGTGCGTTGGCCGCGGCGATCCGGCCCCAGTCGTAGGGATCGTCGACAACCGGAGTGAAGAAGTCCGCGGTGGCAACAACGGCCCGCCCTGCGTCGATGCGTACGGCGACTGCGTCGTCGCCGTGGTCGAGACCGACCAGCAGGTCGCCACCGGCCCGGCTGACCGGCAGGTCGCCCAGGATCGCCTCCAACTCGCCCGGCGGCACCTTGCACGCGCAACCTCCGCCGGCGGCGTACTGGGTGAGGCGGATCGGCGTCTCGACCGTCATGACGCAAACCTATGCCGCTCCCCGGGGAACTAAGGTGGGCTCGCGTGTGCGGGGAGGCGTTTCTCGTCTGGTGACGGGCGCGGTCCTCAAAACCGTAGGGGCCCGGCATCCGGGTCCGGCGGGTTCGATTCCCGTCCGCCTCCGCCACCGTCCGCCTCCGCCACCGTCCGCCTCGGCAATACGTCACAGACCCAAGACGACCCGGGCGATCAGGAAGTAGATGACCAGTCCCGTGGCATCGACGAAGGTGGTGATGAAGGGGGCACTGACAACGGCTGGGTCCAGCCCGGCGCGTCGGGCGATCATGGGCGTGAATGCGCCAGCGGTTGTTGCGAGCGTGCAGACCACCGCGAGGGCCAACGCGACGACGAGAGCGACGTGTGGGCCTGCGACGAGAGCGGCGGGCACGAACCCCACCAGTCCCAGGATCGTGCCGAGCAGAAGGCCGACGACGGCTTCTCGACTGACGACCCGCGGCAGTTCGCCGAAGCGGACGTCTCCCACCGCCATGGCGCGTACGACGGTGGTGGCTGCTTGTGCGCCAGTGTTGCCAGCGGTGCCGATGAGCAGAGGTACAAAGAGCGCCAATGCGACCACCTCGGCGAGCGTCTCCTCGAAGTAGCCCAGGACGTTGACGGTCAGCGTCGCCGCAGCGATGAGGACGAGCAGCCAGACGATGCGGCTGCGCACGATCTGCAGCACTCGACTCGTCAGGTAGGGCCGCCGCAGCGGCTCCGACCCTCCGGTGCGTGCGATGTCCTCGCTCTCCTCCTCTTCGAGGACCCGCATGGCGTCGTCGACGGTGAACAGACCCAGAAGCCGGTCCTCGCTGTCCACGACCGGCACCGCCACCAGACCGTGGTCGCGGACCACCCGTGCTGCAGCTTCTTGGCTGCGAGTCGCCTCGACGGTGATCGGTGGCGACATGACCGCCTGCACCTGAGTGTCCGGGTCGCTGACCAGCAGTCGCCGCAGGGACACCACGCCTTCGACGCGACGGCCGGCCGAGGTGACGGGCAGCGTGTAGATCGTCTCTGCGTCCGACTCGTTGTCCAGCACATGCGACAGGGCCTCTCCCACTGTGAAGTCCGTCGGGATCCGCACCGCTTCGGGGGACATCCTGCGGCCGGCCGACTTGGGTGGGTAGCCGAGCAGGATCGTGGTCATGCCTCGTTCGCTCGGGCTCAGTCCCGACAGCACCCGGGCCGCGACCGCCGCGGGGAGTTCGTCCAGCAGACCCGCGCGGTCGTCAGGGTCCATCGCCGTCACCAGGTCAGCCACGCCCTCGTGCCGCAGTTCTTCCACGAGCTCGCGCTGCAACGGCGGATCGAGGTGCTTGAACACCTCCATGGCTGAGTCCTTGGGAAGCGAGCGAAAGGCAACTGCGCGTGTCAGCGAGTCCCGCCGTTCGAGCTCGTCGACGATGCCGGGGACGTCGAACTGGCACAACCAGGAGCGCAGCGCCGACAGGTCGCCTCGTCGGGTGAGCGTCGTGAGGTCGTCAACCATGCTCCGGTCCTACCCCGGCCGCACATCGATAGCCCACAGCACCCCCGTTGCGCGGGCGCGGAGAACTGGTCCAGGCAACGCGGGCCGCGCGTGAACCGGTCCGAGCGCGGGTATCCCTGCGTCATGAAGATCCTGAGGACGGCCGCAGCAGCAGGCATCGCCAAGAAGTTGTACGACGAGGCGCGCAAGCCGCACAACCAAGCGAAGATCCGCCAGGCTGCCGAGTCGCTACGCAACCGCAACTCGAAGCGGGGCGGCGGCACCCCGCCGACTGCTCGACCCTGAGGCCGTCCAGCGGCTCTAGGCTGCCGAGGTGACCGACCCGCGCCGCGCGACGCCCCGGACCGACCACGTCCTCGCCGACGAGCGGCTGTGCGAGGCGACCCGGCACCTGGGCGAGAGGCTGGTCAAGCAGGCGGTACGCCGGGCGCAGGAGATGTGCCGGTCGGGAGAGGTACTCCCCGGCCAGGTCGCCGACGTCGCCGTCGACCTGCTGCCACGCGCAGCAACGGAGCTCCGGGCGGTGATCAACGCCACCGGTGTCGTCGTCCACACCAACCTCGGCCGGGCACCGCTCTCGGCCGCGGCGGTCGACGCGGTCACCGTGGCGGCCGGCGCCACCGACGTCGAGCTGGACCTCGACAGCGGCCGGCGCGGGCGGCGGGGACGGTCCACGATGGCGGCGCTCGCTGCGTGCGTCCCGGACGCCGGCGGCGTGCACGTGGTCAACAACGGAGCGGCCGCCCTTGCCTTGGTCACCTGCGCCTTGGCCATGGGACGCAACATCGTCGTCTCGCGCGGGGAGATGGTCGAGATCGGCGACGGCTTCCGCATTCCGGAGCTCGTCGAGTCTCTCGGTGCCACCCTGCGCGAGGTAGGCACGACGAACCGGGTGCGGCTCGCGGACTACGAACGCGCCGTGGACGACCGGACGGCGTTCGTGCTCAAGGTGCATCCGTCGAACTTCGTCGTGGAGGGCTTCACGGCCCAGGTCCCGGTCCAGGAGCTCACGACCCTCCCCGTGCCCGTGGTGGCCGACATCGGGTCGGGTCTCCTCGCTCCGCACCCGCGGCTGCCCGACGAACCCAGCGCCTCGGCCGCGCTCCGCGCGGGGGCTGCCCTCGTCACGGCGTCCGGCGACAAGCTGCTCGGCGGTCCCCAGGCCGGCCTGCTGCTCGGCGATGCCGACCTCGTGGAGCAGCTGCGGCGGCACCCGTTCGCACGCGCCGTACGCATCGACAAGCTCACGCTGGCCGCACTCGAAGCGACGCTCACGGGGCCCGTCCCGCCGGTCCCGGCGGCCTTGGCGACCGATCCTGCCGACCTTCTCGCCCGCGCCGAGAAGCTCGCCGCGGAGGTCGCCGACGTCGTACCCGCCGAAGCGGTGCAGTCGGTGGCCGCGGTGGGTGGTGGCGGCGCTCCGGGAGTCGAGCTGCCCAGCGCGGCTCTCACCTTGCCCGCGGAACTCAGCCGGTTGCTTCGCCTGGGAGATCCCTCCGTCGTCGGGTACGTCGCCCGCGGCCGCCTCTACCTCGATCTGCTGATGGTGCCACCGGAGCGGGATGCCGACCTCTCCACCGCCGTACGCCGCGCGGCCCGGTCCGCGCCCCAGGAGCGCTGAGCGTGCACGTCGTCGCCACTGCCGGCCATGTCGACCACGGCAAGTCGACGTTGGTGCGTGCGCTCACCGGCCAGGAGCCGGACCGGTTGGAAGAGGAGCGCCGGCGGGGGCTGTCCATCGAGCTGGGCTATACCTGGACCGACCTCGACGGCGCGGGCCCGGTGGCCTTTGTCGACGTGCCCGGTCACGAACGCTTCGTCTCGACCATGCTCGCGGGCGTCGGCCCGGTGCCGGCGGCCCTGCTGGTCGTTGCCGCCGACGACCCCTGGATGCCGCAGACGGCGGAGCACCTGGCGGCGCTCGACGCCCTCGGGGTCCAGCACGGCGTGGTCGCGGTGTCCCGGTGCGACCTGGCAGATCCTGCGGCGACGACAGCGCGTGCTGAGGCCGAGTTGTCGCGCACCTCGCTGGCGGGCGCACCGATCGTCGCGGTCAGCGCGGTCACGGGCGCCGGCCTGGATGAGCTGCGCGCGCGGCTGGTCACGCTCGTGCAGAGCCTGCCCGCCCCAGCGCCCACCGCGGATGTCCGCCTGTGGGTCGACCGGTGCTTCACGATGAAGGGAGCCGGCACAGTCGTGACGGGCACGCTCCCCGCCGGCACGATCCGGGTCGGCGACTCACTCGCGGCGCATCCGGCACGCGTACGCGTCCGGGCGATGCAGTCGCTGGGACGCGACGTGGACGTCGTCTCCGGTGTGGCCCGCGTTGCCCTCAACGTCACCGGGGACGGAGCGGCCACGTTGGCTCGCGGGGACGTCCTGCTCACTCCAGCCGCTTGGCACCTCACCGAGGTGGTGGACGTACGAGTGACGTCCGACAGGCTCGCCCCGTCGACAAGCGCAGGACAGCACCGAAGAGGCGCTGACCTCGCCCCGGAGCGACCCCTGTTGCACATCGGGGCCGCCTCGCTGACCGTCCACCACCGTCCGCTCGGCGACGGACTCGCCCGTTTGCGTCTCGACCAGCCACTCCCCCTCCGCGTGGGCGACCGCGCTCTCCTGCGCGACCCGGGAAGCCGCCGCCTCTGGGGCATCACCGTGCTCGACCCGATGCCCCCGGCACTCGGCCGACGAGGTGCCGCCGCTGCCCGGGCCGAGATCCTGCAGCAGGTGGACAGACCTGACCTGGCCGGCGAGGTGACCCGCCGGGGACTGATCGCTGCCGCCGATCTGCGCCGGATCGGCGTACCTGTCGACGAGTCCGCGGCGCCGATCGCACTCGCGTCCGTCGACGGCTGGCTGATCAGCGACGAACGCGCGGCGGCAGCCGCGGCGACGGCGACCGAGCTCGTGCGCGAGCACGAACACAGCCGGCCCCTGGAGGGCGGTCTCGCCCTCACCGCACTCGCGGAGAAGCTGTCGCTGTCCCCCGAGCTCGTCCGCATGCTGATCCGTCCGCCCCTTCACGTGGAGTCGGGCCGGGTGACGAGCCGGCGTACGACGTCACTTCCTCCGCCGGTTGCGCGCGCCATCGAGACACTCCTCGAGGAGCTGCGTGACGACCCGTTCGCCGCGCCGACCGCGGACCGGTTGCGACAGCTCGGGTTGAACGACAAGGCGGCTGCGGTGGCCGCCAGGGCGGGGCTGCTCCTGCGCCCGGCGCCGGGGATCGTGCTGGCTGCCGGGTCCGACGCCCTGGCGGTCCGGTGGCTGGCCGAGTTGCCACAGCCGTTCACCCTCAGCGAGGCCCGGCAGCGTCTGGGGACCTCGCGCCGCGTCGTACTCCCCCTGCTGGCCCACTTGGACCGGATGGGCCTGATCCGGCGCCTGCCCAACGACCGGCGAGAGATCGTCTGACCACCGCCAGCATCCCGAGAGGCGCGCCTCAGCCGGTCGGCGTACGCCTCCGCCCAGCGCCCGTCAGGCCAGGGAGAGGAACAGCTTCTCCATCTTCTTGGCATCGACGCTGTCGAGGCCGTCGCCGTCGGTCAGACACTGTTGGAGGCCGGTGGCAACGACTGCGAAGCCAGCCCGGTCGAGGGCCCGGGAGACAGCTGCGATCTGGGTGACGACGTCCTCGCAGTCGCGGCCCTCCTCCAACATCCGGAGGACACCGTCGAGCTGCCCGCGGGCGCGCTTGATGCGGTTGATGACCGAGGTCATCTCGGTGGGGTCGAGCTTCATCTGGGCACTTCCTCTGCGCTGACTCGGCAACGGATGTCGAGGTGCCCCATGATACCCCCCGCCGTATTGGAGCGACCAGGATGGCCGGCTTGCGCAATACCCCGGGGGGTGTGTAACTTCGCAGTCGTAATACCCCCAGCGGTATCGGAGCATTGCCCTGACGAAGGGAACCAACCTTGAACAACCCGAACGCCCGCACCCCCGAGGTCGACATCGAGCAGCTCGCCCGCGCCTTGCCCGGTGACGTGACCCTCGTCGACGTCCGCGAGCCCGCCGAGTACGCCGACGGCCACGTCCCCGGGGCCGTCCTGGTGCCGATGGGCCAGTTCGGCTCCCGCCTCGGCGAGGTCGATGGGAACCGCCCCGTCTACGTCATCTGCGCCTCCGGCAACCGCAGCGCAGCGATGACCGACCTGCTGGTCGCCCGCGGGTACGACGCCCACTCCGTCGCCGGCGGCACCTCTGCCTGGGCCCGCTCGGGACGACCTCTGGAGACCGGCTCACCCACCACCCGTTGAGCACCTTCGGACAGCACGCGAGACAGACCGGCAGGAGAGCGCCATGAACGATCACACCGAACTGACCATCATCGCGATGGACACCCCGTCGCTGGGCGACCGCAGCTACGTCGTGCACGACGGCAAGATCGCCTTCGTCGTGGACCCGCAGCGCGACATCGACCGTGTCCTGGCGCTCCTCGAGGAACACGCGGTGCGGCTCACCGACGTCTTCGAGACGCACATCCACAACGACTACGTGACCGGCGGGCTCGCGCTGGCTCAGCGCACCGGCGCGGCGTACCACGTCAACGCCGACGACCAGGTCTCCTTCGACCGCCGCCCGATCCGCGACGGCGACGTCGTCGAGGTGGGCGACCGGATGCGCGTGACTGCGCTCGCCACCCCCGGCCACACCTTCACCCACCTCTCCTACGCCTTGGTCGACGCCAGCGCCGGCATTGGACTCGACGGGTCAGTGCGCGTCTTCTCCGGCGGGTCGCTGCTGTACGGCGCGACCGGTCGCCCCGACCTCCTCGGCGCCGAGCACACCGACGCCCTGGTCCGCCACCAGCACGCCTCCGCCCACAAGCTCGCGTCCCTGCTGCCGGATGAGACGGAGGTGTTCCCGACCCACGGGTTCGGGTCCTTCTGCGCCGCCACCCAGTCGGAGGCCACTGAGTCCACCATCGGCCAGGAGAAGCGCTCCAACCCCGTGCTGACCCAGGACGAGGAGACCTACGTCCGCGAGCTGCTGAAGGGCCTGAGCGCCTACCCGGCGTACTACGCGCACATGGGCCCCGCCAACGCCGCCGGACCCGGTGAGCCCGACCTCTCCCTTCCCGAGCTCGCGGATGCCGAGCAGCTGCGGTCCCGCATCGAGGCGGGCGAGTGGGTCGTGGACCTGCGCAACCGCACCGCCTTCGCCGCCGGCCATGCCCCGGGCACGCTGAACTTCGGGCTGGACGGGGCCTTCGCCACCTCTCTGGGCTGGCTGATCACCTGGGGGACCCCGGTGACGCTGCTCGGCGCGACTGCGGAGGACGTGGCCACGGCCCAGCGGGAGCTGGTCCGCATCGGCATCGACCGCCCGGCCGCGCACGCGACCGGCTCACCCGAGGCCTGGGCCGCCGGGGAGCTGTCGAGCTTCCCCACCGCGACCTTCGCCGACCTCGCCGACGTGCGGCACCACCGCGAGGTCGTCATCTTGGATGTGCGGCGCGCCGACGAGCACGACCAGGCCGCGATCGCCGGAGCGGTGAACGTCCCGCTGCACGAGCTGTGGCACCGTCTCGAGGACGTGCCGGACGGGGAGGTCTGGGTGCACTGCGCCGGCGGCTACCGCGCCTCGGTGGCCGCGTCCATGCTCGCCGCCGCGGGCCGCACGCTCGTCGCGATCGACGACACCTTCGCCAACGCCGAGAAGGTCGGGCTGCACCTGGTGGGTCCCGACGCGTGAGCATCGTGATTGCGGTCGCCGCCGGCGTACTGCTGGGGCTGAGCCTCGGCGCGCTCGGCGGCGGCGGCTCGATCCTGGCCGTGCCGGTCCTGGTCTACCTGCTGGGTCAGGACGCGGCGCAGGCGACCACCGGGTCCCTGGTGGTCGTCGGCGTCACCTCCCTGGTCGGCGCCGTCACGGCGCACCGGGCTGGCAACGTGTCCGGTGGATTCTTCAGATCTGGGGGCGCTTACGCGACGGCCACCGTC
>JBHWSH010000341.1:0-7339 GCA_043427135.1 Marmoricola sp.
CTGAGCGATTCGGCCAGGTCTTCGATATCGGCCTCCAGGACCTGCTCGAGGAGGTCGGCGATGCTCGTGGGGGAGCCGTCGCACCCAGCCACCAGGGCCTCGGCCAGCTGGTCGAGGGCGGCGTTGCCGCGGACGGTGAAAGTGACGACTCCGGGGACCGGGTTCTCGGCTGGGGAAGTGCTCATGGTCCACCTCGCTTCCTGGTCACCTATGTGCACAGGCAGGGTGGGAGCGATCAGCTCGAGGGGACTGGGTCGCGTTCGACTCGAAGGGCGATGATCCGCCACCCCTCGGGAACGCGCCGGTGAGCGGCCTCGAGCGCCTGGTCGTAGTCGACGTCCTCGACGATCAGCTCGTCACGGCCGAGCGTGTAGCCACCGCGGTGGTCGGGCGGGATCTCCTGCACGGTGACGTACAGGGTCAAGGTGACGGGCTCGGTCACGGTCTCTGCTCCTGGCCGGCCATGGTGCGCAGCAGGTCGACGTCGCGGCGCAACGCCGAGGGGAGTCCGGCGGCCTCTTGCTGGTCTCCCTCGTGTCCGACCAGGCCGGTCTCGGCCAGTTGGGCCGCGGTCTCCAGGATGCGTGCCAAACGCAGCAGCAGGGCCGGTGGCATCTTGACCGCTGGCTCGTCGTAGAAGTCCGTGGTCGCCAGCTGGTCGTGGATGAGGAGGCCGAGGTAGCTCTGCGCATGGGCGACCTGCGCCACCCGGTCGCGGGTGTGCTCGAGGTCGTCGCTCTCGACCAGGAGTAGGCGGATGACCTCGCCCAGGCCGGCGATGACCGTTCCCGCGAATCTCACGGGAATCGCTGCGGTTCGCGGTGCGCCCATCAGGTCCGCACCCGGTGTCTCCTCGACGAAGCCGAAAACGACCTCTCTGGCCATGCCGGCCAGGGCTTCGTCGGTGAGGTAGGTCCGTGCGGTGGCGGGCGTGACGCGCATCTGCTGGGCGACGAACTGGACCCGTTCGTCGAGCAGGTCGCCAGCCGCCGACCGGGACATCGTCATGCCGAGTTGGGAGACCGCCTGGAGCAGGTCGTCGATGCGCTTGTCGCGCCAGGTTCGTGTGGCCATCCCTGCTCAGCCTTCCCGCACGGTGCTGACAGTGATCCGGAGGGTCTGGCCAGAGGCGGTGATGAGGTCGAGCAGGTTGTCGACGACCTGCTTCATCTCCTCCGCAGTCGGGGTCGTGGTCTCGCCCATCGGATGTGCGTCGGGTCCGCCGAACGCCTCGATCTTGTAGGCCACTTCGCTCAGTCCTGGTCCCCGGCCGCGTCAGCTGGCCGGCCGCTGGCTTCGAGGAGACGCGACAGCGGCGTACCGGGGAGATCCTCGGGCGCTGGTGTGTCCATGAGCGCCTGCTCGACCAGGCGCTCGACGACGTAGGGCATGTCGGTGTGGCGGTTCAGATGTGAGGACCAGGTGAGGTCGACGTCGACCAGGACGGGGACAGCCAGCCCAGGCAGCGCCCGAGCCGCCGTCTCCACACGCTCCTTGACGGCCTCCCCGTAGGCAGCGATCTCTCGGAGCCGCTGCTCCTCGATCTGCTCCTCAAGCGCATAGACAGGTGTAAGGAGATCCTCGCGCTCCCGCTCGAGACGGTCGTACTCGGCCGCGAGTTCGGGGGACTTCGGGAGCCACGTCTTGTCGATCGGCACGCCCGTGACACCCATCTCCTGACCGAGGAGCATGCGCTCGAAGTATCCCCGGGTCTCGGGATTGGGGTCAGGGTCGAACGCCCGCCAGTCCTCGATCGACCACTCCGGTGCGGCCGGGTCGACGGGCTCCCACGGACCGACCGTCGCAGTGTCGCCGGCGCCGTCCACAGTGCGCCGGTAGATCCACATGTAGGGCTCAAGGTCGACCGGCGGGTGGGCTGCTTCGGTTTCCTCGATCATCTGCCGGATCTCACGCTCGGCCGCGTCGTAGCCCTCCCACATCCGGGTCCGGTCGTTGACCAGGTCCTCGACGTAGAGCGTGATGGCCAGTGGCTCGACGCGGTGTCGCCACAGGTCGTTCTCGTCGGGCCCGACGGTGCTCTCCAGGAGGCTGCGGACGCCGGCGGCCTCCCAGGAGCCGGAGCGGCCCGCGAGCGCGGTCTCGATGCCGCCGAGGTTCGCCGTGGCTCCGGCCAGGGCGAGGGTGACGAACTCTGCCCAGTCGGCCTGCTCGCTGCGGGTGGGGTCGACCTCCCAGCGAACGTCGCGCAGGCTGCCATCCGCCGGCACGTCGACCGGTCGCAGCACGTCCCGGCGCAACCGGCCCGCCTCGGTCAGGACGGCGATCGCCTCCCGGAGCACGCTCGCGTACGGGCGCGCCGGCGTCGCGGTGGGAAGCACCGTGGTGATCGGTCCGTAGGTGATCGGGTTGCGCGAGGTGTTGTGCAGCGGATCTGGCTGACCGACCAGGGGATGGTGGGCCAGGATTCGTCCGTCGATCGCGACGCGGTCCTCGCGCGGCGCAATGGCCTCGACGGTGCCCACGCCCACGACCGTGTCGTTGTAGACGATCACCGCCAAGGTGCACTCGGCGAGCGTTGCCAGCTTCGCCTTCCACACGCCGCGAGCTCGGTCCCACAGCTCGGCCGGCCCGAGGCCAGCGACGTAGCCGATGTGAGCCCGACCGAGCGGGTCGGGCTGCGGCGCCGGGCGCTCGTCGACGAGTCGGATGCGGACGGCCTGGACGACCTGCGGGGCAGTCCAACGGTCGGCCGCGGACGACGCCTGGGGAGGGGGCTGGCTCTCGGTCATGGGCGCAACGCTACGCTCTAGATTCTAACTAGTCAACTAGTTAACTTGCCTGTTAGTTTACATAACCGATGTTATCGGCGGTGTGATATTGGGTGTGATGTAATACGGGATTAGGTATTGGATCGGGCTGCTTCGCGTGGCACACTGCAGGTATGAGCACTCCGTCGACCATCGCCCGCGGCGACCTGCGCGCCTACGAAGAGTCGGTGCGGCTGACCACGCCGGAGCTCGTCGAGCGGCTGCGCGACCTGCTGGGCGCGAAGCTGGTCGCCTACCTGGGTTCGGTCCAGGAGACCCGAGCGGTGCGGCAGTGGGCCGACGCCGAGGATGCACGTACGCCGTCGGCCGACGTGGTCAACCGGCTGCGGATGGCCTACCGGATCGCGGCGCTGCTGCGCGAGAAGGACTCCGCCGCGGTCGTCCAGGCGTGGTTCCAGGGCATGAACCCGCGCCTCGACGACGTCGCGCCGGCTCGGCTGCTGCGTGAGGGCGATCTGGACCAGGTCGGCCCCGGTGTTCTCGCGGCCGCGCGCGCGTTCGCCGCGGCCGGATGACGTCGCCGGTGGCTGAGGCACCCCAGCTGGTCGTCGTCGACGCGGCCGAGGAGGTCTGGCGGGTCGGCTTCAAGCCGGAGCCGTGGGCCTGGTCGGGCTGGGAGTGGGCCGGCGCCGATGGGCGGTTCCACGGTCGCTGGGACGACCGGCAGGGCAACTTCCGCACCATCTACGCCGGCTCGACCCTGCTGGCCTGCCTGCTCGAGGTCCTCGCCGGTTTCCGGCCGGACCCGACGCTCGTGCTCGAGCTCGACGACATCGTGGAGGACGACAAGGACGCCGCGATGCATCCGACCGCCGGCGCCGGCGAGATCTCCTATTCGTGGCTCGAGCCCCGCTCGGCGGCGAGCGCGACCCTCACCGGCCGGTTCTGCGCGGTGACGGCTGCGGAGTCCATTGCCGCGCTGCGGCCGCAGTTCGTCGCCCTCGCGCACCTGCTGACGCTGCACGACTTCGACGCGGCTGCGCTCAAGGACGGGCGACCCCGCGCGCTCACCCAGTCGGTGGCCACCTATCTACACGCGACCACCGAGCTCGACGGCGTCACCTTCGCCTCCAGGCACGGCGACGACCTCGCGCTCTGGGCGGTGTTCGAGCGCGCCGAGGACCCCGCGACCAGCCGCACCCTCGACGCTATCGAGCACCACCCGCTCTCCCCCGAGCATCCGGACCTCCAAGAAGCCCTCAGGATCCTCGGGCTCAGCTGGTCGACCATCTGACCGCAGCTCGGGGGCCGCGGCGCCGTTCCGGCCCTCTGCGTCGGGCCGACATGTCACGATGCCAGCGTGGGAATCTTCAAGCGCAGCGAGGCCGTGAAGGCCAAGAAGATCGGGGCACACGCCCGGTATGTCGATGAGGACGTGCAGCGCGTCGACCTCAAGGTCACCAGCACCGACGGCGAGACCGCGGTCATCGACCTCAGCCTCGACCAGACCCGTCAGCTCGTCATCGACCTGACCAACGCTTACGGCGCCTGCCGGCCGGCACTGCTTGATCAGAAGCAGGTCGACCGCATCACGGCATTCTTCGGGATGCGCTGATGAGTCGCTACGAGTACGACGAGGAGGCCAGCGCGGCGTGGCGCATGGACGTCGTGCACGAGGTCGACGACGCCGCGGCCCCCGTCTCCCGATGGGTGGACGCGATGCGGCGCCTCAACACGATCAACGACCCGCTCGCCCGCAAGCTCTTGGCGCTCCACCGCGATTGCGGCTCCGGTACCGGGGTCTGCGACTCACTCGATGACGAACCGGACCCAATGGACCGACGCTCCAGCTGGGGATGCGAGACGACCCAGCTGATCGCCGACCACTTCGACGTTGACTACCCGCGAGGCAAGTGAGCAGATCGCCGTGCCCTCACAGGACTCCAACGTTCGTCTCGTCGAGCTGATCCGCGCCGGCCTTGCGCGAGCTGATGACGCCGGCCTCGCACGCCTCCCCCTCAAGCTCTACTCGGCCGAGGAACAGGACGAGCTCCTCATGCTTCTCCACGCCTATCTGTGGGACACCGCGGCACCCCATGACGGCGAGTGGCATCGCTCGCCGGGCAACATCATGACCCTGTGGGCCGAGCTGCTCGAGATCGGCACCGAAACGCGCCACCGCCTGATCCCGCTCCGCACCGACCTGGTCAAGCTCCTCACTGAGCGCGGTCTGGGCTACCGGACACACCCACGGTCGGTCCCCGTCCTCGTGCGGGAGTACAGCGGCCCGATCGAGCCCCCCGTCCACGCCGGTGATCCCCGCGAGACCTCGAGCACGATCGCCTTCGGCGCCTGGGGCGCTGGTTTCGGCGATCCGGCCACCAACCGCGAGGTTGAGCTGGCCGCCGAGGCCGCGGTTCAACACCACTACGAGACGGCAGGTTGGACCATCACCCGCGTCGCACACCTCAAGTGCGGCTGGGACCTCACCGCGGCGCGCGACGACGAGAAGCGTCATCTCGAGGTCAAAGGTGTGTCCAGCTCCATGCCCTCGGTTCTCCTCACCCGCAACGAGCTGGGCACCGCCAAGGCCGACCCCGACTGGGTCTTGGCCGTCGTGACCGGCGCGCTGACCAACCCGACGCTGGCGGAGTTCGATCGCCAGACCGTGGTGGCGGCTGCCGACCCGACCGTCTACCGCGTCAACCTCGCTCCCTGATGCCCCGCATCGTGGCGCACCGATCCGGCGTGCTGACCGCCGGCATCGACCTGTCGGCCGATCCGAAGAAGACCGGCGTCGCCACCCTTGAGTGGACGGACGACGGCGCGATCGTTACAGGTATCGAGGTTGGTCGGCATACCGATGCAGACCTGGCAGACCTGATCGAGGCCGTCGACAAAACCGGGATCGACTGCCCGCTCGGCTGGCCAATCGCCTTCGTCGACTACCTCATCGCGCATCGCGCCGGCGGTCACGACCTAGTCGTGCCCCCGACCCGGCACCCACTGACCAACCGCGCTACGGACCTACATCTGCGCCAGTCGGTGCGGCTGCAGCCGCTCAGCGTGTCCGCAGACCGCATCGGCGCCGCGGCGATGCGGTGCGCGGCCATTCTCTCCGGGCTCACCCGCAAGGGCATCGAGATCGACCGGACGGGCCGCGTCGGTCCCGTCGTCGAGGTCTACCCGGCGGCCGCACTCAAGGTCTGGGGCCTCCCCCACCAGGGATACAAGGGCCGCGAGCCGGCCAACGCGCGCCGGCGCGCTGAGCTGGTCCAGCTGATCGGCGGCGTGCTGCCTTGGCTCCAGTTGGGCGTGTACGCCGATCTCTGCATCGAGACTGATGATGCCCTCGACGCGGTGCTCTGCGCGGCGATCGCCGGCCTGGCGCGGCGAGGAGAGACCGACGAGATCCCCACCGAGCACCTCGAGGCGGCGGCCGTGGAGGGCTGGATCGCGTTGCCGGTCCGGCGCTAACGCCTGGTTCGTCGGGAGGCAGCAGCCGCCCACTGCCGCCGACTCCAGAAGGTGCCCGAGTAGATCGCCGCCGGCGGCTGCGGCTGGTCCGGGATCTCGACCTCGAACAGCACGATCCTCTGCTCGGGTCCGCATGCCCGCGCGAGAGCCCGCCGCTCCGCCTCGGTGGCGACGAACAGGGTCAGGCCCCGGAGTCGCGCACGAACCTCAGCCGAGATCCTGCTGACCACAGGGCTGATGACGCCGTTCGGCATGTCGTGGACGAACAGCGGCACGCCCATCGCCCACTCGGGCGTCGCGTCTCGCACGCCGACGTAGCCGCGCGCCTCTCGGCCGACGAGCTCGACCGCCGGCGGCGTGAGTGCCTGCTGGCGGGCGAGCTTGGCCGCGATCGCCGCCAGGTGGCGCTCATGCTCCGCTGAGGCCAGGTCGTCGTGCTCACGTCGTCGCTCGCTGGCTTCCATCTGGGTGCGCTCGGTGATGACGTGAGGCCGGGTGGTCCACACGATCCGTGCGGACTCGAGGAAGGACCTGCTGTACCTGGAGGTCCGGTGCGCTCTGATCGTGCCGGCCAGGACGCCGGCGACGAACGCGCTGAGGTCTACGCCGGGCTCAACCGGGCGCCACCAGCCGTGACCAGGACAAGGACCGGGGGCTCCGCCGTCGTTCTCGCAGCGCCGGCGCGGACACCACGACTCGCGGAACACGCCGGTCCCGTCGATGACCGCGGCATCCACGGCCGTGGGCGGCCCGGGCTCGTCGGCCAGGGACAGCTGGATGGCGGGCACCGCTCCGATCCACGGCCGCTCGCGATCGGTGACCCAGCAGACCGGCACGCCGGATGCTTCCATTCGGGCGGTGCGCTCGTGCAGCTCGTCGACGGTGATCTGTGCCAGCTGAGCCTCCCAGGCCATCCTGCGGGCGCCGTCGGGGCTGGTGGCCAGCACGTCGGCCCGCCAGCCGTCTTCGGCGACCTCGAGCTCGGCGTACCAGCCGGCATCGCGGATGACTGAGGCGAGCTGCAGCTTGAGCAGTCGGTGGGCCATGGTCTCGCCGACCAGGGAGCAGGTCGGAGCGGCACGGTCGTGTGCGAAGAACCGCAGGCCCTTGGGCGAGACCTTGGCGTGAAGCCC
>JBHWSH010000342.1:0-2956 GCA_043427135.1 Marmoricola sp.
CTACTCCCGGCGTCGCTGACGGCCGCGACATCGGGCACCTCGTCGCCGTTCAGGTCGCGCGCGATCAGACTGCGGTCGAGTCTCACCGAGACCGGCGTGGAGACATGGGTCGGGAACGTGCCGTCACCGTCGTTGAGCAGGGTCGCGATGGTCAGCCCCCGCCCGGTGCTGGAGACCAGGTCGAGGTCACCGTCGCCATCGAAGTCCGCGGCGGCGACACCGCCTTCGTGGTGGTAGGCCGAGTTGGTCGGGTCAGCCACGGAGTAGGCGGCACCGGCCTCGACACCGCCGAACCCGTCGGCGCGCTGCACCACCAAGAAGCGTTGCGGGGTGCCCGGCTTGTAGACCTGGCTGACGATGTCCGGAGTCCCGTTGCCGTCGAGGTCGGCGGTGATCGTGTCGTAGACCTTGAACGTGCCGCTACCCAATGGCACCCCGAGGGCTACCGAGTCGAGCACGGTGGTGGGTTCGGCGAAACCGAAGGGTTGAGTCGTGCGCGTGCTCGACTCGGCGAGCTCGGTCACGGTGGTGGGCTCGCCTGCCGCGGCGCGCGCGGTCGTCCTGGCCGAGCGGACGGCGCCCGCGACCGAACGGAGCGAACGGGATTGTTCTGCGATCGCAGGTGTCGGGGACCTGCCTGCAACGACAGCGCTCGGATTCGTCCGGGCTGCGGGCATCGCCTGCACCGCCCCCGCACCCATCTGACTGGTCAGAACGATCGACAACCCCAGCGCGCCCGCACGCACCCAGTAACCCGCCATGGTCCCTCTTCCACGTTCCCCACCCGGATCGAAGTCAGCAGTCAACCGGTCGGCGGTAACGGCCCGCTAACAGCAAGCTCGCAGCGATGGGGCGTCGGAAGGGGTGCGGTCACAGACCGAGCGTGTCGAGATCCTCCGCGTGCGGGGTGGAGTCCAGATCGCGGGCGGTCTCGCGGGCCCGTGCGGCGAAGCGGTCGGTGGCTACGGAATCGCCGGTGGCCCGGGCAAGGAGGGCGAGGGTTGTGTCGACCGGCCCCAAGCTGCAGTTGCCCTGCCAGGCTCCGAGACCGCTCCAGGGCTCGAGTCGTCGCAGGTACTCCGCGGCCAGCAGAGGGTCACCGGCCAATGCCGCTGCCCTCCCCCCGACCACGTGGGCGGCGAGCCACGTGAAGTCGGTCTCGGTCGCCCGCAGCGCCTGCCTCGCATGCTCGATCGCCCTGCCGGGATCGGCTCGTGTCACCGTCAGCGCGGCCACCGCCTCCCATGCGCGTACGCCGGGCTGGTCGGCGACCAGGCCCGCCACGACGGAGGCCAGCTCATCGACCCGGCCCTGGGTGATGCGCAGCGCCAGCAGCTGCGAGGCATA
Organism: Marmoricola sp.; assembly: GCA_043427135.1. Classification (GTDB taxonomy): domain Bacteria; phylum Actinomycetota; class Actinomycetes; order Propionibacteriales; family Nocardioidaceae; genus Marmoricola_A. The sequence continues at coordinate 1,348 of JBHWSH010000342.1, forward strand.
CGCGGCGAAGGCACGCGACTCCGACACCGTCCCGAAGAGCTCCAGCCCCTGCTCGGCGAATCGCTCCGCGTCGACGTCCCGGCCGTCGAGATGAGCTTCGGTCGCCTCCTGATATTGCAACGCCCACCGGCGACCGACGTCTCCGACCCGGTCGATCATGGCGCGCATCTCGGTCAGAGCCGCTCGGCGTGACTGCAGGTCCGGTCGGATGAGTGCGTTGGAGAAGTGCAGATGCAGGGCTTCGAACACGGCCACCGGATCGTCTGCCTCACGGGCCAACGCATCCAGTTCGCGAGCCAGCCGGTGGCGGGCGTCTGCGTCGCGGGGATGGCCCAATGCGAGATAGGCGAAAGGCAGCACCGCGCGGCGCGCACGGGACGAGCGGGCCTGGGCTTCGGCATCTGCGAAGAGCGTGCGGGAGCGGGTGTCGTCGCCGGTCATGGACCAGGCCAGGCTGGCTGCGGCGCGCGCCACGGCGCTGTCCTCGTCCGAGGTCGCGGACATTTCGAGGCGATCGGTGATCCGCTGGACGGCTGGATGCAACGCGCCGGACTCCGTGGTCGCTCCCAACTGGAGCAATGCGAACGCGGCCCGGAGCCACATCCTCGGCGCATGGTGCTCGGCGCGCTCGACGGCGTCCACGAGAACGTCGACGTGCTCCGGCATCCCGGCCAGCCGCATCTCGTTGCCGAGCTCGATCGACACCTCGACGTCGTACTCAGGAGAAACCGACGCCGCGTGGTCGCGGACCGCCTTCAACGCCTGCTGAAGCCAACGCACCGCATCGTCGTGGGCGCCCAGTCGACTGACGCCTCGAGCGGCCTCGACCAGCGCGGCGACGGCCGCGACCGGGTCGATCGCGGCGGACTCCCGGCGATGCCGGGCCAGGACGGTGACAGGGAGATCGGGAACGGTCTCCGCGATCGTGTGATGGATCTCCGCGCGACGTCCGGGTGGGATCGACGCTTCGATCCCACGACGCAGCGCCTCCCAGCGCACGGCCACGCCCCCGTCGGAGACGTCGACGAGACCGGCTGCATCGAGTTCCTGCAGTGCAGCGGCACCTACCAGTCGGGGCGATCCGGCCAGCGTCAGCTGCGGTCCGGCGACAGCCAGTACGTCGAGCGTGGCTCGTCCCGGGGCGGACAACTGACGGACGCGCTTCTGGACGAGGTCCAGCAACATGGTCGACATCGGAGTGCCGTGAGTCTCGGGGGCCGCGAGCCAGTCGTGGACGCGCGCGTCCATGAGCAAGCTGACCAGCAGCTCGGGATTGCCCTGAGTGTCCTCGTGCAGGGCGCGCCGCGCCGAGCGGTCGGTCGCCCCGCATCGATCCGCCACCAGCAGATCGACGGCTTCCTGGCTCAGGCTGGGCAGTGTCAAGACCTCGAAGCCGCCGAACGGCATCGGCTCATGCACACCGAGGACCGCGCAAACGGCCGCCTGGGCAGCCGCCCGTTCGACGACCACTCGGGACGAGGGGCCCAACCGGTCCGCATCGTCGATGACGATCACCACCGGATGCTGCGCCGCGCTCAGCGCCGGCAGGAAGCCGCGGAACGGCCCGAGCGCATCGTCCACCTCGACCCGTAGCTGCTCGCAGAACAAC
>JBHWSH010000343.1:0-8283 GCA_043427135.1 Marmoricola sp.
GACTACACTCCTCCCCCGGGTTCGGCGGTCACCACCAGCGACCGGTCGTCGGCCACCGCCTGCCGAGCCCTTTGGAGCTGCGTCTCCCGGCCGACGAAGCGACTCGGAGCCATCGCAACGCTCGGCGCAGGCTCCAGCAGCGAGGCGCGCAGTGCCACGAGCTCGCCGGAGAGGTCCAGACCCAGCTCTGTGCGGAGGTTCTCCCGGACCTGATCGATGATGCCGAGGGCATCGCCACGCCTGCCGGCCTCGGCCAGCGCTCGGGCGAGAAGGGTCGCACGGCCTTCGTCGAGGGGCTCGCGCTCGTAGAGCTCCTCCGCCCGGAACAGGGCCAACGACGTACGACCGAGGCTGAGGGCCGAAGCGACCTGGAGATCCTCCGCGATCCGGATCCAGGTATGGATCGCGCGACGAGGAAGCACCGCGTCGCGGACGTCCATGAGATCCGCACAGGGCTCGCCGCGGATGAGCGCCAGTGCTCGCGTGCAGGCATCGAAGACGGTCTCGGCGTCGCCGGCTGCGTGTGCGGACTCGGCGCGGAGGACGAGCTCGTGGCCGAGGTCCGCGTCGGTGGGGACCGCCAGCTGGTAGCCGTCGTCGCAGGTCGCGATCGCCTCGGGTCCGAGCAGAGCGCGAAGTCGTCCCACCTGGTTCTGCAGCGAGGCCCGCGCCGTCGACGGCGCATCGCTGCCCCACACGGCGTCGGCGAGCTCGGAGATGTGGACGACGCCTCCGAGAGCCAGGCGGCACAGCATGATCCGTTGCATCCGGGACAGCCGCAGCAACGACCCGTCAGGCGCATAGGCAATGGTGTCGCCCAGGATCCGGATCCTGACGCCCTCGGGGGCGTCGGCCACAGACATAGGCGGCACCATAGCGCCGACAGACGGGCGGGGTGCGATTCGGCGGTGAACGGGAAGACTGTTAGAGTCACCTCCGCTGGCTCCCCTGGGAGGCAGTCCACACCAGGCCCCGTAGCGCAGTTGGTTAGCGCGCCGCCCTGTCACGGCGGAGGCCGCGGGTTCGAGTCCCGTCGGGGTCGCCCTCACACCCCGGACCATCAGGTCCGGGGTGTTGGCATTCCACCTGTCGAGTCGGCGACCGGATTCGGGGATGCCCGCGGCGGTCGGGTAGAGTCCTCTCGCCCGGCCAGGTAGCTCAGTTGGTACGAGCGACCGACTGAAAATCGGTAGGTCGGCGGTTCGACCCCGCCCCTGGCCACACGGCACACGAAGACCGCAGGTCCACGACGGATCTGCGGTCTTCGTCGTTGCACTGCCGGAAGGATCGGGAGGGTCAGCGCAGCGCTTCAATTCGTCGAAGTTCAGCCCAGGACTGTGCTTTGCAGGGCGAGGAGTCCGACCCCACCGAGCGCGACGAGCCAGCTGGCGAACGAGCCGATCAAGAAGTACTCCGTGACATCGCTCGGTCCCGCCGCACGCTCGCCGCGCTGAAGCTCGGGGAAGCGCAGCAGCCCTTTGGCAGCCACCACGATGGCGGCCGCGGTGACGTGGCCGGCCGCCCCAAGCGCCACGAGGAAGACCCGCTCCATCGGCCCGAGGACGCGGCCGCCCTTGAGCTGCTTTTCGTTGTCTGCGGCAGGTACGCCGACGGCGTCGAGGACCAGCCGGACCACGATGTTGGCTGTCGAGAGCTGGAGCAGCACGACCGCGACGACCAGCAGCACGCGCTCGAGAGGTACGCCGCCCAGCGCCCCTGGAGCGGCCGTGACCAGCGTGACGCCATCGTCGACAGCGAGTCCGAGCACCACCCCGGCCGCGAGCCCCGCGAAGGCGACCACCCGCCCTGCCACCCTCAGCCCGTCCTGAGAGAGCGCGCCCGCCGAACCCAGCAGCCACAGGAGGAACGCGACTACCCAACCCGCTCCCACTGCCAGATGCAGCCCCTCGGGCTGCAGCGAGACGATGGCGAGAAGCAGCAGACTCACACCCACACCGGCGATCGCCGCCCGCCTGCGGACCGACGTGGTGTCACGGCCGGCGCGGATGAGATCGCAAGCGCCGACCACGGCCAGCCAGACCGCAAGCCCTGTCATGCGCCCTCCTCGATCAGTCGCTGCGCGTCGCGCACCGCGGAGACGCCGCGCGCGAACTGCTGGGAGACGGCCGACCTCGAGATGCCCTCGATCTCTGCGATCCGCCGCTGGGTCTCTCCTTGCAGTGCCCATCCGAGCATCCGCCACCCACGTTCGTTGAGCCGGTCGAGCAGCGCATCGCGGCAGAGGAGGTGCGCGTTGACCAACTCGGCGCGCGGTCCGACGTACCACGTGCGGATCGCGGCGCGGCGAGGAGACGCCATCGACTCGAGGGCCTCCCGCGCCGACCACCAGGCTGGACCGTCCTGGAGAAGCGGGCGGCGTACGTCGTCGTAGACCTCGGCGGCGCCGTGGCCTACTCCGATGCGTACGTCGACGTCGGGATGGAGGAGCACGCGGATCAGCAACTGGGCGCGCAGCGCTTCGCCGAGCTGCTCATACGCGCCTTGGAACTCGTCGCCGATGGTGGCTTCGAGGGGCTGCACGCCGGGGACGAGATCCCCCACCTGCGCCAGGACCTCTCCGATCCTGCGCTGGGCAGCACCTCGGTCGGGCAGAGTGCGGGAGGCGACCACGTCACCGAGCACGGCGTACATGTTCAGAGAATAGCTGAACTTCCGCGAAGTTCAGTGTTGGGCTGAACTGCTGGGTACGCATACTCAAACGGAGTTGAGCGCGTCCACGCTGATCCCCGGCCGTCGAGGTCGGTTTGATGAGGGCATGAGGATCTACGCCGACCCGACGCGCTGCCCCGACTGCCTCGCCGAGGTCCCTGCGGGCGCCCCCCGCTGCGAGTCCTGCGACCTGGTGCTCGCCGGAAGCCTCGGCGCCCAGTTGTTCGCCACGTTGCGACACGCCGACGTGTTGCTCGAGCGGATGCGGGCTGCCTCACGGCCGTCCGCCCCGGTCGTCGCCGCTCCGGTGGCCCCAGCCTTCTCGGGGGCCGGCCAGGCCGCGCTGCCGCCGCTCGCACCAGGCGCGGCACGCGGCAGCTCGGTGCCCAAGATCCTGCTGTCGGTGGGAGCGCTGTGCGTGCTGGTCGCAGCCGTGGTCTTCCTCGCGGTCACCTGGTCGCTGCTCGGCATCACGGGCCGCACGTTGGTCCTGGTCGGCATGACCGCGGCCGCCGCCGCCCTCACCACCTGGGTCGCGGGACGCGGACTACGCGGCGCAGTAGAGGCCCTGGGACTGGTGACCCTAGGACTTGCGACTTTGGATGTGCTGGGCGCGCGGTCGGCTGGATGGCTCGGTTCCCCGACGGAGGCCGCCTTCCTGGTCGGACTGGGCGCGGCCGGGTGGGCAGCCTCCATGCTGGCCGTGCGATTCCTCGTCCGCACGCCGGCCGCAGCCTTCAGGGGTGGCGAGATCGTGGCTGCGGTCGGCGCGTTCACCGCCGGCGTCGGCCTGGCAACTGCGGACTGGTGGTCGACCAGCTTCGGCCTGCTCGTCGCCGTACTCCTCACCGGCACCGCAACCGCCACCGCGGCCGCGCTACGTCGACAGGCTCGCCCCGCCACGGACTTCGCCGTCGCTCTGGTCGGCACCGCATCCGCGGCAGGGATCTTCTGGGCGGCACTGTTCCTCGCCGGTCTGGAGGCGATCGGCGGCGGCCCCACGGTTCGGTCCGCCTGGGTCGAGCTCGACGTGTGGCCGCTGATCGCCGCCGGGACCATCGGCCTCGCGGTCGCCGCCGTGCCCGGGGTGGCGCGGACACTTCGAGTGGTCAGTGCCAACCTCGGCGCGCTCGCACTGGCGGTCGCCGCGCTTGCTCCGGCTTTCGACGGCCCCGCGACCACGTTCGCCGTCGCACTGGTCGCGCTGCTGCTGGCACTGAGCGTCGTCACTGTCGCGGTGCCGCGACCCTGGGGCATGGTGACGGCGCTGCCGACCGCAGCCGGCGCAGTGGCCCTCACCGGCTGGCTCATCGCCCAGATGCTCACCGCCGCCATCAGCGCGCTCGAGCTGTCCTCCCTGGCCTGGGGGGCGGATGCATCGGTTCGCCTGCCGGGGTTGACCGACGACACCCCGTTGGGTGCACCCTGGTTGGCGCCTCTGATGGCGCTCACCCTCGTCGCGCTCGCCGCGGCTGCCCTCTACTCCGCCGCTCCTGCCGACGCGGCCGCGACCCAGGTACGCCGCGTGGTTGCGCCAGGTGCCGCCCTGGTCCTGGGCGCCGTGGTCGCCATGCTGCTCCTGCTGCCCTCCCCCGCCTGGTTGGTGATCGCGTTGCTCGTGGCTGTGGCGGCAGCCCTGGCGCTGGGCGCACTGCGCCGAGTCGAGCACCAGACCGCCCTGGCCGGGACGTCGGCGGCGGTGCTGCTCGCTGCTCTGATCGTCGGCTTCGCATCCGAGGGGCTCACGTTGGCGGCTACGGTCGCTGCGATCGTCGTGGCGGTCGCCCTGCACCTGCGCGGTGGTCGAGTGGTGACCGATGTCGCGGGGGTCGCGACCGCGGCGCTCCTCGCGTTGCTGAGCTGGACGATCGGCGCGCTGCTGGATGCACCGTCGACCTGGACCGCGCTCGTCGGCCTGCTGGCCCTGGCGGCTTTGGGCATCCTCCGTAGGCGAGTCGCCGTCGAGCTCGGGACGCTGGCAGCGACGGCGCCCTTGGCGTTCGCCGGGCTCACGGCGTACGACGGCGTCGCCGGTGCGACCCTCGGCGCCTCGGACGTTGCGACCGGTGTGTGGCTCGCGGTCTACCTCACGGTCGTCGGCGCCGCGGTCAGCGTGGTGGCGCTGCTGCGCAGCGACCGTCGTCAGGCGGGTTGGCTCGGCGGCGCTCTGCTCGCGATGGCCACCTGGGTGCGGCTGGGCGACCTCGGGGTGGAGACGCCGGAGGCCTACACGTTGCCCAGCGCGCTGGCACTGGTGGTCGTCGGCAGCTACCGCATGCGCCGCGATCCCGCGGTCTCCTCGCTGCACGCACTCGCACCTGGTCTCGCGCTGGGCCTGTTGCCCAGCCTGCTGTGGACTCTCGACGAGCCGATCAGCCTGCGCGCGCTGCTGCTGGGCATCGCATGCCTCGGCTTGGTCCTGCTGGGGTCGGCGCGCCGGATCGCGGCCCCCCTGGTCGCGGGTGCAGCCGCGGGGACCCTGCTGGTGCTGCGCGAGTCGGCACCGTGGATCGACATGGCGGTGCCGCGCTGGGCGCTCATCGGTGCCGCGGGCTCACTCCTCATCGCGCTGGGCGTGACGTGGGAGAGCCGCCTGCGTGAAGCACGTGCCGTGGCTGGCTACGTGCGAGACCTGCGGTGACCAGCCAGGGAGCCGGCCGGTGCCGGTCGGTCAGTCCTGGCCGCGGCGCTGCTCGGGCATCATGCCGGACAGCAGCTCGCGGACCTCGGACTCCCGGTAGCGCCGGTGACCGCCCAGCGTGCGGATCGAGCTCAGCTTGCCCGCCTTGGCCCACCGCGTGACCGTCTTGGGGTCGACGCGGAACATCGCCGCCACTTCGGCAGGCGTGAGCAGAGCCTCTGACGACTCAGGCTGACGCGTGTTCATCCGCGGGCCCCCTTGATTGGTGTGAGCGACTGTCCGACGAGCTCCAACCCCAGAAACCCCGGCTCGTCATCTGAAGCGATGGTAGGCCGATCATGTATCGACCACAATCGTCCAAATCACGCGTAAGCGAAATTCAGGGCTAAGTGCCCCTTATCCGGGACTGAGGTCCGGGAGTCGCTCAGCGGGGCTCGGTGCCGGCCAGGCCGGACCAGTCGTCGTCATCATCGGGAGCGGTCTCGGGCTCGCCCGACCGTCCATGCAGCTCCTGAGCCAACGCGCCGAAGTCCGTCTCGTGAGTCCGGTACTTCAGGTCGCGAGCGACCTTCGTCTGCTTCGCCTTAGCACGGCCGCGCCCCATAGGGTCCGACCCCCTCGCACACTTGGCCGGCGTCACGAAACCCCGCCCGCTCCCCTGTCATCGAGGGGTGCAGCCGAGGTACACATGCGTCCGGTCTGCGGATAGACCTTGTCTCGTGCCCTCAAGGCTACCCGGCCGGTGGTCGTTCCCGCACGCCGACCTCGCGGGTGGGGCTCACCAGCCGGGGTGGCGGCCCTCCAGGACCGTCGTGCCGGACTCCTGATCGGAGGCGCCCGCGAGCGAAACCTCGCCGCACACCCAGGACTCGACCTCGTGCTCCGCGAGCGTGCGGAGCACATGATCGGAGTCGTCCGGGTCCACCACGGCGACCATGCCGACGCCCATGTTCAAGGTCCGTTCGAGGTCGTCCGTCGCGACCCCCCCGACTTCGCGCACGAGGCGGAAGATCGGTTGCGGCGTCCACGTGGAGCGGTCGATCGTGACGGTGACCTCCGCGGGCAGCACCCGCTCGAGGTTGGCGGCCAGTCCGCCGCCGGTGACGTGCGACATCGCGTGGGTGCGGGTACGCCGGGCCAGGTCAAGGCACGCCTTGGCATAGATGCGCGTGGGCTCCAGCAGCTCCTCGCCGAGTGTGCGTCCGAGCTCGTCGACGTCGCGGTCCAGTGACCAGCCGGCTCCGCCGCCCTCGGCGTTGAGCAGCACGTGACGCACCAGGGAGTAGCCGTTGCTGTGCAGGCCGCTGCTGGCCATCGCCACCACGACGTCGCCGGGCCGTACCCGGCCCGGCCCGAGGAGGCGTGTGGCCTCGACGACGCCGGTGGTGGACCCGGCGACGTCGTACTCGTCGGGGCCGAGCAGCCCTGGGTGCTCCGCGGTCTCGCCGCCGATCAGCGCGGCGCCGGCCTCCACGCACGCCTCGGCGATGCCCTGCACGATCGCGGCGATCCGCTCGGGCACAACTCGTCCGGTGGCGATGTAGTCGGTGACGAACAGCGGCTCGGCGCCGCAGACGACGAGGTCGTCGACGAGCATGCCGACCAGGTCGTAGCCGATCGTGTGGTGCACGTCCATCGCCTGCGCGATCGCGACCTTGGTGCCGACACCGTCGGCGCTGCTCGCCAGGAGCGGGCGGTCGTAGGACTTGAGGGCGGAAGCGTCGAAGAGCCCAGCGAAACCTCCGATGCCGCCGAGCATCTCGGGCCGGCGGGCCTTCTCGACCCACACCTTCATGAGCTCGACCGCCCGGTCGCCCGCCTCGATCGAGACCCCCGCCTGCTCGTACGTCGCGCCGGTGCTGTCGCTCACGATTGCGTCCTCGAGGTCGGTGGTGGGGTCAGGGGTGGCTGAGTGCCTGCGCCGCACCGCCCGCGATGCCGAGCGACACGCCCTCGACGTCGCGCGCGTGATGCGCCGCGGTGGGCTCGACGAGCGGCAGGGCGTGTTCCACTGCCTGCTTGTTGATCACGGCGTCGTCGGGCAGCGCTATCGGGTAGTGCCCGTCGAAGCAGGCCAGGCACAGCCGGTCGCGCGGCTGCTCGCTCGCGGCGATCATGTCGTCCTCGGACAGGAAGCCCAACGAGTCGGCGCCGATGCTGGCGCGGATCTCCTCGACGCCGAGGCCGTTGGCGATCAGCTCGGCGCGGGTGGCGAAGTCGATGCCGTAGAAGCACGGCCACTTCACCGGGGGCGAGGAGATCCGGACGTGCACCTCTTTGGCGCCGGCCTCGCGGAGCATGCGGACCTGAGCTCGCTGGGTGTTGCCGCGCACGATCGAGTCGTCGACGACGACGAGGCGCTTGCCGCGGATGACGTGCTCCATCGCGTTGAGCTTGAGCCGGATGCCGAGCTGGCGCAGGGTCTGCGAAGGCTGGATGAACGTGCGGCCGACGTAGGCGTTCTTGACGAAGCCGACGCCGTACGGGATGCCGCTGGCTTCGGCATAGCCGACCGCGGCAGGCGTGCCGGACTCCGGCACCGGGATGACCAGGTCGGCTTCGACGGGGTACGCCGCCGCGAGGCGCCGCCCCATCTCCACGCGCGCCTCGTGCACGGAGCGGCCGGCGATGGTGGCGTCGGGGCGGGCGAGGTAGACGTACTCGAAGACGCAGCCCTTGGGCGCAGGCTCGGCGAAGCGGTGGGAGCGCAGTCCGTCGTCGTCGATGACGAGAAGCTCGCCCGGCTCGACCTCGCGCACCACGCGGGCGCCGACCGTGACCAGGGCGGCGTCCTCGCTGGCGACGACCCAGCCGCTCTCCAGGCGACCCAGCACCAGCGGGCGGATGCCCTGGGGGTCGCGGGCGGCGTAGAGCGTGTGCTCGTCCATCCAGACGAACGAGAAGGCGCCCTTGACCTGCGGGAGCAGCTCGAGCGCGCGCTCCTCGACGGTGATGCCGGGGTGGTCGGCCAG
>JBHWSH010000344.1:0-9294 GCA_043427135.1 Marmoricola sp.
GACTCGGGCCAGACCTCGCTCAGGCCCGGAACTTGTGCGCGACGGTGTCGGGCATCGGCTCGTAGTGCCGGAAGGTCCGCGTGAACGTGGCCGCACCATGGGTGAACGACCGCAGGTCCACGGCGTACCGCACGATCTCGACCTGAGGCACCTCGGCGCGCACGAGCGTGCGGTCCTCCCCTGCCGGCTCGGAGCCGAGCACACGACCGCGGCGCGAGGACAGGTCGCTCATGACCGCGCCGACGAACGCGTCGGGCACGGTCACCGCGACCTCGTCGACCGGCTCGAGCAGGTCGATGCGAGCACCGGCAGCGGCCTCGCGCAAGGCCAGCGCACCTGCGGTCTGGAAGGCCATGTCGGAGGAGTCGACGCTGTGCGCCTTGCCGTCGGTCAGCGTGACGCGGATGTCGACGACGGGATGGCCGGCGGCGACGCCCTTCTCCATCTGGGCGCGGACGCCCTTCTCCACCGAGGGGATGTACTGACGGGGCACCGCTCCGCCGACGACCTTGTCCACGAACTCGAACCCCGCGCCCTCCGGGAGGGGCTCGACCTCGATGTCGCACACGGCGTACTGCCCGTGGCCGCCAGACTGCTTGACGTGACGGCCGTGTCCTTTGGCCGGTCCGCCGAACGTCTCGCGCAGAGGCACGACGAGCTCGACCTGGTCGACGGCGGCGCCGTGGCGGTGCTCCAGCCGGTCGAGGAGTACGTCGGCGTGCGCCTCGCCCATCGCCCACAGCACCAGCTGATGGGTCTCCGTGCTCTGCTCGACGCGCACGGTGGGGTCTTCCGCGGCGAGCCGCCGGAGCCCTTGGGAGAGCCGGTCCTCGTCGGCCTTCGCGCGGGCCTGGATCGCGATGGGCAGCAGCGGTTCGGGCAGTTGCCACGGCTTGAGCACGAGTGGGAGGTCCTCGTCGGACAGGGTGTCTCCGGTCTCGGCGCGCGACAGCTTGGCGATCGCGCAGATGTCGCCGGCGACGACCTTCTGCACTGGGCGCAGCGTCTTGCCGAGAGGGATCGACAGTGCCCCGATGCGCTCGTCCTCGTCGTGGTCGTCGTGCCCGGGGCGCTCGCCGTAGAACGACGAGAAGTGGCCCGACACATGCACGATGCGGTCGCTCTCGATGGTCCCGGAGAACACACGCACCAGCGACACCCTGCCGACGTACGGATCGGAGGCGGTCTTGACGACCTCGGCCACCAGGGGTCCGGCAGGGTCGCAGGCCAGGCCCGGCCCGGGCTTGCCTTCGGGGGTGAAGACCTCGGGCATCGGATGCTCCGCGGGCGACGGGAAGCCGGTGGCGATCAGGTCGAGGAGCGCGGTGGCCCCGGAGCCGGTGGAGGAGTCGACCGGCAGCACCGGATGGAACGACGCGCGGGCGACGGCGCGCTCGAGGTCGGCGACGAGCACGTCGCGGCCGATCTCCTCGCCGCCGACGTAGCGGTCCATCAGCGACTCGTCCTCGGACTCCTCGATGATCGCCTCGATCAGGGAGCCGCGCTGCTCGTCGTGGGCGTGGTCGTCGTGGAGGAGGTCGACGAGCGCACCGTTCTCGAGCAGGTACGCCGGCACGACCTTCTCGCCGAACGCCTGCTGGGCAGCGGCGACGGTAGCGTCGTAGTCGGACCTGGGGTGGTCGAGCTTGGTGACGACCACGACGCGAGGCATCGCCACCGCGGCACACTCGCGCCACAGCGTCCTGGTGCTCTCGTCGACACCGGTCTCGGTGGCGGCGTCGGCAGCGATCACGAACAGCGCGCAGTCCGCTGCCCGGAGACCTGCGCGCAGCTCGCCGACGAAGTCCGCGTAGCCAGGTGTGTCGAGCAGGTTGACCTTGATCCCCTTGTGCTGCAAGGGGATCAGCGCCAGACCGATCGACCGCTGCTGGCGTTGCTCGGCCTCGTCGTAGTCGCTGACCGTGGTGCCGTCCACGACGCTGCCGGGCCGGGACAGCAAACCGGCCGAGACCAGAAGCGTCTCGACCAGAGTCGTCTTGCCCGAACCCGCAGGGCCCACCAGGACCACGTTGCGGATCGCATCAGCGCGGTCGACGACCGCCATCTGCTCGACCTTGCCGCTGCTCTTGCCTGACACCTCGTGCCTCCGTTTCGCGCAGTCCGTCGCCGGACGCCGTTGTCCTGAGAGCGGACCGGGCTGCGTCCTCCACTCTTCTCCGCGCCCGGTCCCGACACAAGACCCCGCGTCCGCGCTCGGGAATGGCGCGGGTCACAATGCAGGCATGCGCCTGGATCATGTCTCCTACGCCGCAGGACCGGACGGGCTCGCCGGCACGGCCCGCCGCCTGGGTGATCTGCTCGGGGAGTCGTTCGTGGACGGGGGCATCCATCCTCGCTTCGGCACCCGCAACATGCTGCTGCCGCTGTCCGGGGGCACTTACATCGAAGTCGTCGAGGTGCTCGACCACCCCGCATCCGACAAGGCCCCCTTCGGCCAGGCCGTCCGGGCGCGCTCCGAGCTCGGCGGCGGGTGGCTGGGCTGGGTCGTCGCCGTCGACGACCTGTCCGCGATCGAGCGGCGTCTGGGTCGCGAGGCGGTGCCCGGCAACCGGCACCGACCCGACGGCCACGAGCTGCGCTGGCGACAGATCGGCGTCAAGGGGTTGCAGTCCGACCCGCAGCTTCCGTTCTTCATCCAGTGGGAAGGCGACGGCTCCGACCATCCCGCGGCCAACTGCAGCGGCAAGATTCGCCTGCACTGCTTGGAGATCGCCGGCGACAACCAGCGCGTCAGCGACTGGCTCGGCTCCCCGAGCATCGACCCGTTGGAGGACGTCGAGGTGGAGTGGGTCGGCAACCACGGCATGCCCGGCCTGCTCGCCGCGCAGTTCGAGACCCCGGCCGGCCTCGTCCGGATCTGACCGACCCGGTCCCGCCGCTGTGCCGACGCACCTGCCCGGCGCGATCCCGTCGCCGAACATCTGGCACCACCCCGAGACCTACGAGCTGGAGAACCGCAGCGTCGACCGCGACGGGGTGATCGAGGCCCGCATGCTGGAGATCGCCGATTGGTCCGGGCGCGACGTCCTCGATATCGGCTGCGGCGCCGGCTTCCACCTGCCGCGCTTCGCCGCCACGGCCCGGTCGGTGACAGGTGTCGAACCGCACGCCTCACTCGCCTCGATGGCCCAGCGGCGTACGGCGCGACTGGGCAACGTGACCGTGCGCACCGGCACTGCGCAGCAGCTTCCGCTCCCTCCCTCGTCGGTAGACGTGGTGCACGCGCGTTGGGCGTACTTCTTCGGGCCGGGTTGCGAGCCGGGCCTGCGCGAGCTGGACCGCGTCGTACGCCGTGAGGGCACTGCGTTCGTCATCGACAACGACGGCAGCCGTTCGACGTTCGGACGCTGGTTCCGGCTCGGCTATCCCGAGATCGACCCGGCCCGGGTGGAACGGTTCTGGTCGGCGCAGGGCTGGTCGCGCGAGCCACTGCTGGTCGACTGGCGCTTCGAGACCCGCGCCGAGCTCGAAGCCGTGGTGCGCATCGAGTTCGACAAGCAGACCGCCGACACCGTGCTCGCCGAGCACGAGGGCACCTCGGTCGACTACGCGGTCAACTTGTGGTGGCGCCGCTTTTGAGTCAGGAGGTGCCGCGCAGCCGCAGCTCCGGGGTCAGCAGCACATGGGGATGCTCGCTCGGGCGCATCGACAGCCGGTCCTCCAGGAGGCGGACCACCTGCACCGCGACCTCCTCCAGCGGCTGACGCACCGAGGTGAGGCCCGGCGGGACGACCTGCGCGGCGAGGGAGTCGTCGAAGCCGACCACGGCCACGTCGTGCGGACCGGCCTGGCGCCCGCGGTCGGCCAGGCCTTGCAGGACGCCCAGGGCGATCGTGTCGCTGGCGCACACGAACGCGCTCACCGACTCACCCTCGAGCATCGCGTGGGTCGCCCGGCGGCCGAAGTCCAGCGTGTCCTCACCTCGCGCGCTGAGCCTCGAGGTGGCCAGGCCGCGCTCGTGCATCCGGTCGAGCCAGCCGCTGCGGCGGTCCTCCCCGATCGGCGACCCGCGCTGCCAGCCGACCCAGGCGATCCGCTCGTGGCCGCGGTCGGCGAGATGGTCGACGGCGAGGCGTACGCCGGCGCGGCCGTCCACGTCGACCCACGGGTGCCGCGCACCCGAGTCGAGCCACGGTCGACCAAAGGCCACGAACGGCACCCGCCGCTCCTCCAGCCAGGTCGCCTGTGGGTTGCCTCGGTAGGTGTCGGTGACGACGAAGGCGTCGACGGCCGCCGAACGCAGCAGTCCGTCGTACCCGTCGAGCGGGTCGTTGACGTCCTCCGCGGTGAACAGCAGGACGTGCAGCCCGGCCTCTTTGCAGGACTCCACCAGCGAGTGAAGGAAGCGGTCCATCAGGCCGCTGGCGGTGCCCTCGACGGCGGGCTCCAGCCGCAGACCGACCAGATGGGAGGAGCGGGTGCGCAGGTTGCGGGCTGCCCGATTGGGGGTGTAGCCGAGCCGGTCGATCGCCTGCTGGACGCGGAGCAGTGTCTCGGGGCGCAGGAGGTCGGGGCTGTTGAGCGCGTTGGAGACCGTCTGGCGCGAGACACCCGCCTCGGCGGCGACGGTCGCGAGGGTCGCCACCGGGCGGTGACGAGACGGCGTCACGTGGGTCTCCCTGCTGCCCGAGATCTTCACAGATGGATCGTTCCAATCCATCGTGCTACGCGGCGCCGCCGGGGTCAACGGCGCCTCGCTGACTGTCGTCGCACGGTTTGTCGGAGGGGTCGTCTACCGTCCGGGACATGAGCCGATCCGCGTCGAAGTCCCGACCCGCCTACGCGTGTGTCGAGTGCGGCTGGCAGACCGCCAAATGGGTCGGCCGCTGCGGCGAGTGCAGCGCCTGGGGCAGCGTCGGCGAGTCCACGCCCGCCGCGAAGACCGGGCGTACGCCGGCGGCGCCGGTGACCTCGCCGGCCGTTCCCATCGGCCAGGTTCCGATCGAGGAGTCCCGCGCGCAGACGTCCGGCGTTCCCGAGCTCGACCGCGTGCTGGGTGGGGGGCTGGTCCCGGGTGCGGCGGTGCTGCTCGCGGGCGAGCCCGGCGTGGGCAAGTCGACCCTGCTTCTCGAGGTCGCCGCGCAGACCGCGCGAGCCGGTCGGCGCACGCTCTACGTCTCCGGTGAGGAGTCCGCGGCCCAGGTGCGATTGCGGGCCGACCGATGCCGAGGCGTGCACCACGACCTCTACCTCGCTGCCGAGACCGACCTGGGCGCGATCCTCAGCCACATCGAGCAGCTCAAGCCTGAGCTTCTCGTCGTCGACTCCGTGCAGACGATCAGCGCCGACGGCGTCGACGGCGCTCCCGGCGGGGTCACCCAGGTCAAGGAGGTCGCCTCGGCGCTGGTGCGCCAGGCCAAGACCCGGGGGATGGCCACCGTGCTCGTCGGCCACGTCACCAAGGACGGCGGCATCGCCGGCCCTCGTGTGCTCGAGCACCTCGTCGACGTCGTGCTGCAGTTCGAGGGCGAGCGGGCGACCCGGCTGCGCATGGTGCGTGCGGTCAAGAACCGCTTCGGCCCCGTCGACGAGGTCGGCTGCTTCGACCTGTCCAACGACGGCATCAGCGCGGTCACCGACCCGTCGGGCCTGTTCGTCTCCCGTCACCACGAGCCCGTCTCCGGCACCTGCGTGTCGGTGACCTTGGAGGGCCGGCGACCGATGCTGGCCGAGCTCCAAGCCCTGGTCACCGCGAGCACAGCCGAGCGCCCTCGGCGTACGACCGCAGGGGTCGACGGCTCGCGCACCGCGATGATCATGGCGGTGCTGGAGTCCCGGGCCCGGGTCCGGTTGGGCACCAGCGACGTCTTCGTGTCCACGGTCGGGGGCGCCCGCGTGCACGAGCCGGCCGGCGACCTGGCGATCGCCCTCGCCATCGCCTCGGCGGCCACCGACACCGTCGTGCCGCCCGACGTGATCGCGATCGGGGAGATCGGGTTAGCCGGCGAGCTGCGCCGGGTGCCGGAGGTGCACCGCCGCATGGCCGAGGCGCGCAGGCTCGGCTTCACCGCCGCGATCGTGCCCGCCGAGACCGGCGCGGCACAGCCGGCCATCGATGGCCTCGAGGTCTACAGCGCGCCCGATCTGCGCACGGCGTTGCGCGTTCTCGACCTCGCGGGTCGCAGGCGCGCGTTCGGCTGAGCCCGTGGCACCACGAGCCCCTAGACTTCCGACGTGGTCACCGCCGACAAGTCCTCGGACAAAGCCGAGGAGACGCTGCGCCTGCGCACGACTCTGGCCAACGTCGCTCCCGGCACCGACTTGCGCGACGGGCTGGAGCGGATCCTGCGCGGCCGCACGGGTGCGCTGATCGTCCTCGGCTGGGACAAGACCATCGAGTCGATCTCGTCGGGCGGCTTCACCCTCGACGTGCCGTTCACCAGCACCGGCCTGCGCGAGCTGGCCAAGATGGACGGCGCGATCATCCTCGACCGCGACGCCACCCGCATCCACCGCGCCGCGGTCCACCTGATGCCCGACCAGTCGATCCCCTCGGTCGAGACCGGCACCCGGCACCGCACCGCCGACCGGGTGGCGCGGATGAGCACGTTCCCGGTGATCTCGGTGTCCCAGTCGATGCAGATCATCGCGCTCTACGTCGGCGGCACTCGCTACGTCCTCGAGGACACCGGCTCGATCCTGTCCCGCGCCAACCAGGCGCTGGCGACGCTCGAGCGCTACAAGATGCGCCTCGACGAGGTGTCGAGCACGCTGTCGGCGCTGGAGATCGAGGACCTCGTGACCGTCCGCGACGTCGCGGTGGTCGCCCAGCGGCTGGAGATGGTCAGCCGCATCGCGCGGGAGATCGAGGACTACGTGCTCGAGCTCGGCACCGACGGCCGGCTGCTGTCCCTGCAGCTCGAGGAGCTCATCACCGGGGTCGACGCCGACCGTGAGCTGGTCGTGCGCGACTACCTCCCGACCGGCCGCAAGGCCCGCAGCGTCGAGCGGGTGCTCACCGACCTCGAGGCACTCAACCCGACCGAGCTCGTCGACGTCACCGCGGTCGCGCGGGCGTTGGGGCTGGGCACCAACGAGCTGCTCGACTCCCCCGCAGCCCCGCGCGGCTACCGTCTGCTCGCCCGCGTGCCGCGGCTGCCGGCAGCGGTCGTCGAGCGCCTGGTCGAGCACTTCGGTGGACTGCAGAAGCTGCTCGCCGCATCGATCGACAACCTGCAGGCCGTCGACGGTGTCGGTGAGCTGCGCGCCCGCAGCGTCCGCGAGGGGCTGTCGCGGCTGGCCGAGTCCAGCATCCTCGAGCGCTACGTCTGAGGTCCGACCCCGCGATGATCAGCAGCGCCTAGCCGCGTCCGCCGTCCCGGCCCTGCTTCTTCCTGTCCTTCTTGTTCTTCTTCTTGCTCTTGTTCTTCGGCTTCTCGTCCTGCTCGTCGGCGTCCGGGGTCGCCGTCGGGGTGGCGGTGCGGGTAGGGACCAGGGCGTTCTTCAGCTCGAACTGCTCTTCAACAGGCTTGACCGAGCCGCGGGCGACGGCCTCAGCGTGGTACCACCCGGGCAACGCCCAGTCGGTCGCTGCACTGCACTCGGAGTCGGACCGCTTCGCGTTCCACGTGACGCGCACCTTGTCGGCCTTCTTGCGCCGCGGCACGACCGCCTCTGTCGGGATCGACGCCGGGCACTCCTGGCTCGACCAGATCGGGTCGATGCCCGAGGTCAGCTTGAGCACCACGGTCTCCGGACTGACCTCCCACGTGCAGGCCGGCGACTCGCGCGTGGTCAGCTCCAGGACGATCCGCACCGGGCTGCCGGCGTGCGCCGTGCGGACGCGTGGGGTGATCCGGACGTCGGCGGGATCGCAGGGGCCCTCCGGTTGCGCCAGTGTCTTCTTCTTGCGCTTCTTGGTTGGCTGCGGCTCCTCGTCGATGTCACCGGCGGACGGGGTCGGACCGGGCTGCCCGGGAGTCTCCTCCTCGACCGAGCCGACGGTGCGCGCCGCCTGCGGATCGGAGCCGTCTCCACCGAAGCTGCCGCCCAGCAGCCGCGCGATCCCGAAGACCAGCCCCAGCGCCATGACCAGCACCAAGATCCGGCGCGTCCAGTAGACCCGTGCCGGCAGCGGTCCTCGGGGACGGGCCACAGTGCTCATGGGCCATACCGTACGAAGAGAGACGCCGCCTGTGGCGGTGCCACACCGTCGGCACCCCCGGACGAGCCCCGCCGGCGGACGTTGGTGGTTGAGGAGGAGCGTTAGCGACGTCTCGAAACCACCCGGGGGGTCGCGCGCCGAAACCCAACCCCTCGTCGTACTGCCGTCACCCGGTCGGTGTCAGTTCACCGTCCGTTCGGACACAGCCTCCACGCTCGACGACATGAGAGCGATGCTGACCGCCCTGATGGGACTGGCCGGGTACTTCGTGTGGGCCACATCCTTTGCCGAGACGTCCCTGACCGTCGCCGCTCGCTGAGGGCTGCCTGATGCTGCGACTGACCACGCGCGTACCGCGCTCCCCTACTCAGCCGCCGGCGCGACCGCGACCTGTACTCAACGTCGCGCACCGCGGCGCGAGCGTGCACGCCCCGGAGAACACCCTCGCCTCGATCCGGGGCGCCCTGCTGGACGGGGCCGACTTGGTCGAGGTCGACGTCCACCGCACCAAGGACGGCGTCGTCGTACTCCTCCACGATCACGTCCTCACCCGCACCACCGACATCAGCCGGGTGTTCCCGGGACGTGCCGGCCACCGGGTGCAGGACTTCACCTACGACGAGCTTCTCGAGCTCGACGCCGGCAGCTGGCACTCGCCGCTGTACGCCGGTGAGCGCATCCCGACGCTTCGCGACGCTGTCGAGGAGGTGCAGGGTTCGACCGCGGGGCTCCTGGTGGAGCTGAAGACACCGTCGGCGTACCCGGACATCACCGATCAGGTCGCCGAGATCCTCCGGGACGCGAGCACCGGCGATCCGCTGCCGGGGCGGCATGTCGTGCAGTCCTTCGACGCCGACGCGGTGCGCCGGGTCAAGGCGCACGCGCCGTGGTGCACCGTCGGCCTGCTCGGCACGCCCTCACGTCGCAAGCTCGACGAGGTCGCCGAGTGGGCCGATCAGGTCAACCCGCGTCACACGACGGTGGGACGCGGGTACGTCGAGGCGGTTCGCTCGCGTGGCATGCAGTGCCTCGTCTGGACCGTCGATCGGCCCGCCGCCATCCGCCGGGCAGTCAACATCGGCGTGGACGGAGTCATCACCAACCGCCCCGACCTCCTCTGACGTCGGCCGAGCGGTCCTCCGGCGGTCGAGCCTGCCTGCCCTGAGGAG
>JBHWSH010000345.1:0-3801 GCA_043427135.1 Marmoricola sp.
CCTCGCATGCGAAGCCTGAGGACCCTGCTGGCCGTCATGATGGCGGTCATGCTCGCCCTGGGGGCCGCCTCGTGCGGCGACGACGTGGAGGTGGCGGAGGACATGCGCACCGGCATCGAGGACCCGTTCGAGCTGCGCCCCGGCCCCGACGGGGTGAACCACGTCGTCGGCCACGGGCTGGTCCTGGAGATCCCGAGCGACTGGGTGGACTACGACGAGGCCCTCGGCTCGGACGGCAGCACCTCCGAGTGGGCCGTCGGTCAGCCCGAGACCACCACGCCCTTCCCTGCCGGCATCCAGTTCTCCGCCGGCATCGAGGGCAAGGGCGGACAGGTGAAGAGCGGCCTGGCCGAGGCGGCCAAGGAGATCGCCCAGATCTCACCGGGCTACGAGTTCGTCGACGAGGGCGACATCGACGTGCCCGGCGCCCAGGAGGCGCGCTACCTGCGCTTCGAGACCGAGGTCGACTTCGGCGGGACCACGCACCCCGCAGAACAGGTCTCGCTGTTCATCCAGGTCGACGACCGCGTCTCCAGCACGCTGCGCTTCATCGCTCCCGCCGGCCAGTGGGAGGACCTGATGGAGTCGGCCTACGACTCCGTCCAGGTGACCACGTGATCAGCAGGCCGGTGGCCGCCGTCCGAGCGGTGCTCGTCGCCGTCCTGGTCGGTGCCGTCGGCCTCGGTCTGGTGTGGCTGCTCGAGGAGGTCGCGGGACTGCGCCCCGTGATCCGCGACGTCGCCGCGTCCGGCACTCGCGTGAACATCCTCTACTGGGGGCTGTTGGCGTTCATCGGCTGCGTCGCGCTGCTCCTCGGGTCACTGTCGGGCGGCGTTCCGCTGGTGGAGAAGTTCGTCGCCGGCCCGGGCCAGGCAGTGGGCCTGATGCTCGCCGTCCTCGGAGCGACGGTGGTGGCACCGACCGCCGGCCTCTGGGCCGCGGACATGATCTCGGGTCGGGCAGCGACCCCGCTGTTGGTCGGTGAGCTGATCGGCCTGGCCAGCGCCGCGGCGTACATCCTGCAGCGTGGATCGCCCGACAGTGCGGATGCCTGGCCGACCGCGGGTCGCACGCAGAGCCGATCCTGGGGGAGCCGGTCGTTCTGACCTGGTTTGCCGGTTAGGGTGCACTCGTGGCAGCGGCGAGGGGGACGAGGGCACTTCTGATCTCGGTCCTGTTGCTGCTCCTGACCGCGGCAGCCGCCGCGTCGAGCGGCGGGAGATCGGTGGCGGCCGCACCGATCCCGCGAGACGGCCCCGTGCGGGTCGAGGTGGTCCTGGACGTGTCGGGCTCGATGGCCCGACCGACCGGCGACGGCCGGACCCGCATGCAGGCCGCTCGCGACGCGCTGAGCGAGCTCGTGCGGTCGCTGCCTCGCCGCACCGAGCTGGGGCTGCGGCTCTACGGCTCGGAGTACGACGGCAACGAACGTCGTGTGGCCTGCCGCGACACCCGACTGGTGCACCCGATCCAACGGCTCGATCCTGCCGCGATCGAGCGACAGGTCGCAGGGCTGCGGCCCACCGGAGACACGCCGATCGGACACGCGCTGCGGCGCGCCGCCAGCGATTTCCCGCGAGTCGACGAAGACACCCAGGACGTCATCGTGCTGATCAGCGACGGCGAGGACACCTGCGGCGACCTGGACCCGCCCCCCTGCCAGGTCGTGCGTCAGCTGGATCGCGACGGGTTCGAGGTCAGAATCGAGACCGTCGGCTTCGGCGTGACGGGCAACCCGGCCGCACGTCGGCAGCTGGAGTGCATCGCCGACGCCACCGGCGGGGCCTACTACGACGCGACCGACCCCGCCGGGCTCACCGCTGCCCTCCAGCGGATCAGCGAGCGCTCTTTGGGCGTGCTTCCCGCCGGACTGCCCGTCGTGGGCAGCGCGCGCGAGCGGCGTGCTCCTGTGCTCGAGTCCGGTGCCTACCGCATCGAGATCGCACCGGGCGAGGTCACCTACTTCGGGATCGACACCGAGCCCGGCGACCACCCTCGGGTGACCGCGACGATCCAGGGCGACCCGGCGTTCCGGATGCCCCGCGCGCATCGGCGGTGCGCTTCTTGGCGCATGGAGCTGCGCAACCCCCAGGGCGAGGGTCGCGAGTTCGCGCCGTACGGCAGCTCGACGATCTTCGACGGCAGGGGGTTCGGTCCGGTCGGGGTGTCCACGGCCGAAGCCGTGTCCCCGGCGTCCACCGGGATCGACTTCCCTGGCCGGTGGACCCTGCAGATCTCCCTCGGGCTCGACAACGAGGAGCAGGTGCTGGAATGCGCCGAGCACCTGCCGCGCCAGCCGTTCGAGGCGCGGTTCGCCATCGACCTCGGTCGTGAGGGGGAAGGGCGCGAGACGGAGCCCGAGCCGACTGCCTCCGCTTCTCCGTCGGAGTCCCCTGAGAGCTCGCCGTCGCCCTCGCCGAGCAGCACCCCGACCGGCGTACCGCCGGCGGAGAAGTACGACCTGCCGGCCGATCCCGAGGAGGCGCCGTCGCGCGGATCCGTGGTCGTGCCCGTCCTGGCGGTCATCGGCGCGATGGGCGCGGCGGCGTTCGTCTGGAGGGCGCGGCAGCGCCGCCTGCGCGGCTGGTGAGCCTCACCGGGGCGGCGGGCCACCCCCACGGCGTACGACGTCCAGAGCACGGCGTGCCTCGCGTGGCGTGACCTCCCGGCACCCCTTCGCGACCGCGTCCCGCACGATGGATCGGTGCCGTCGCAGCAGCGTGAGCCCCCGGCGGACGAGCTCCCACGGAGGCTTGCGCCGCTCGCGCAGGTCGCGCTGCAGCCGCTGCACGAAGGTCGCGAGCGGCGCTCGGGTCACGCAGTACGCCGCGGCAAGCAGGTCCGCGCGGGCCAGCGCTGCGACCACGTCCTGGGCGAAGATGCCCTCGGCGACGACGTAGGGCGCCCCGCCCAGGTGCACGGGCCGCTGACCGGTTCGTGCGTTGGAGGCGATCTCGTAGGTGGGGACCGTCACGGAGCCGGTGGCGCACAAGGTCGTCAACGCGCCGACCGCCTCGTCGGGACGCCAGGCGTCGGGATGGTCCCAGTCGACGAGTCCGTCGCGGGGTCCGCCCTGCACCCGCGGCAGCGAGGGGTCGTCACCGTCCTTGTAGTAGTCGTCGAGCCGGAGCAGCGGGAGGCCGAGCCATTCGGCGAGCCGGGACTTGCCTGCGCCGGAGGGTCCGGCCAGGACGATGACGCGTGCGTGCACCGAGAGCCGAGCGACTCAGATGCCCATGGGGTGCCAGACCGTCTTGGTCTCGAGCACCCACGTCATGCGGTCGAGCGCCGGCTCGGCAACCCAGTCCTCGCGGCCCGCCGGTCGGCGTACGCGCTTGAGGTTCTCCGCTGCTGCCACCTCGAGCGCGGTCGCGTCGACCTCCGCGCCGACCGCCCCGGTCAGGTCGATCGCGTTGACGTCCATGTGCGACGCGAGCGTGGGTGCCGTGTCGCCGAGCGGGCCGGTGAGCAGGTTGACGACGCCGCCGGGTACGTCGGAGGTCGCGAGCACCTCGGCGAAGGTGACCGCCGGCAGGGGGGCGTCGACCGAGGCCGCGACCACGCAGGTGTTGCCGGTGACGATGACAGGCGCTATGACGCTGACCAGGCCGAGCAGGGAAGAGTCCTGCGGGGCCAGGACGGCGACGACGCCGGTCGGGTCGGGCACGGAGAAGTTGAAGTACGGCGCGGCGACCGGGTTGGTGCCGCCGACGACCTGGGCGAGCTTGTCGGCCCACCCGGCGTACCAGACGAGGCGGTCCACGGTGGCATCCACGACCGCGTCGGCCTGCTTGCCGAGCC
>JBHWSH010000346.1:0-6421 GCA_043427135.1 Marmoricola sp.
TCAGCTCCTTCAAGCTCATCGGAAGTCTCCCGCCTACTTTCAGCGACCCACCTCACCGATGCGGTCGCGATCGTGTGAAGGTTCGCTGAAGAACACCGCGGCCACGGTCTCGGCCAGACGCAGTGGCCGACGCGGCTGCCACCATGTGTCCATGGCACAGGACTCCGCAGCGACTGGACCCAGTGACCTCGCGACCGACGGCGCCGGGCGGCGAGCGCTGGTGGTGGAGGACGAGGTGCCTTTGGCCAGCCTGGTGGCCAGCTACCTGGAACGCGCCGGCTTCGAGGTCAGCGTCACTCACGACGGCAACGAGGCGGTGCGCACCGCCCGGGAGGTGGACCCTGACGTCATCGTGCTCGACCTGGGACTGCCCGGCCTCGACGGCATCGAGGTCTGCCGCCAGGTGCGCACGTTCTCCGATGCCTACATCGTGATGCTGACCGCGCGCACCGAAGAGGTCGACACCCTCATCGGGCTCTCGGTCGGTGCTGACGACTACCTGACCAAGCCGTTCTCACCGCGGGAGCTGATCGCCCGGATCCAGGCGATGCTGCGCCGGCCCCGAGCACCGCAGACACAGCGTCTCGACGGCGCAATGCCCCAGACGTCGCGCGAGTTCGGCCCGTTGACCGTAGACCCGGTCGGCCGCGACGTCTGGCTGGACGGAGAATCGGTGGCACTAACCCGCACCGAGTTCGACCTGCTGGCGACCCTGTCGGAGCGACCGCAGATGGCGTTCAGCCGGGCGCAGTTGATCGAGGCGGTCTGGGGCGCGACCTGGGTGGGAGATGAACATCTGGTCGACGTGCACATCGCCCACCTACGACGCAAACTCGGCGACGATGCCTTCCGACCGAGGTTCATCCGGACCGTGCGCGGCGTCGGCTACCGGATGGGCACCGGACAGCCATGAGGCACCGCACCACGTCAGGACCCGGGAACGCCGAGGGGCGCAGCCGCAGCGGCTTCGCTGCCCGGCTCATGGTCGCCCAAGCCCTCGTCCTCGTCGCCGGCGCAGTGACCACCTGGGTCGTGGCCTCGGCGGTGGGACCCGGACTGTTCCACGATCACCTAGCCCGCGCCGGCGACACCCACACGCCGGCGGAGACCCTGCATATCGAGGAGGCGTTCGGGTCCGCGCTGCTGGTGTCGCTGGCCGTGGCAGTTGTCGCCGCGGTCACGGCCGCGCTGGCCGTGTCGTGGTACTTCAGCCGACGAGTGCAGCGCTCCATCGACATGGTCACCGCCGCCGCTGCGGGCATCTCTGCCGGCCGGCTCGATACCCGGGTGCCCTCGCCCGGCCTGGGCGCCGAGTTCGACACCCTGGCCGATGGGTACAACGCCCTGGCCGCGCAGTTGGAGACGGTGGAGGTCACCCGTCGGCGGCTGCTGGCGGATCTGGCGCACGAGATGCGGACGCCGCTGGCCACTGTCGAGGCGCACCTGGAGGCGGTCGAGGACGGCGTACGCGACCTCGACCCCACCACACTGGCGGTGATCCGCTCGAGCACCGGACGGCTGCGTCGTCTCGCCGAGGACATCTCCGCGGTCTCACGCGCCGAGGAGGGAAAGCTGCAGATCCATCGCCGCACCGTCGACGCCGCCGCCGTCGCCCGTACGGCGGTGGCCGCAGCCCACGACCGCTATGCCTCCAAGGGAGTCGACCTGCGCGAGACCCTCGAGCAAGCGCCGTTGTGGGTGGACCCGGACCGGATCGGGCAGGTGCTCACCAATCTGCTCGACAACGCACTGCGGCACACCCCGACCGGTGGCACGGTCCGCCTCAGCTGTCACGCCGTCGACCAGGAGGTCGTGTACGCCGTCGCCGACTCCGGTGACGGTATCGCCGCCGAGCACCTGCCCCACCTCTTCCACCGCTTCTACCGAGCAGACACCGCGCGGGACCGGGAGCACGGCGGCTCCGGGATCGGGCTGAGCATCGCCAGGGCGCTCGTCGAAACCCACGGCGGCCGGATCAACGCTGACAGCGCCGGGCCGGGACACGGTTCGACGTTCACCGTCTGGCTGCCCGCGCAGCCGAGCTCCTCCTGAACTCGGCAGCGATCAGCCGAGAGCCGCAAGGACTCTGTTACAGGCCTCCTCGCAGCGCCGACACGCCTCGGCGCACACCCGGCAGTGCTCGTGCATCTCGGCGTGCTTCGAACACTCGTCCCCGCACAACTTGCAGACCTGAGCACACGCCTGCAGAACCGCACGGGTCAGGTCCGCGTCGTACCCGGTGTGCCGGGACAGCACTCGAGCCGTCGTGGTGCACATGTCGGCGCAGTCCAGGTTGGTGCGGATGCACGTGGTCAGATCGGCCACCATCTCCTCGGAGAGGCAGGCGTCGGCGCAGGCGGTACATGCCTGGGCGCACTCGACACACGCCGCGATGCACTCGGCGAGAAGGTCGCGGTCGATACCGATGGTGGCTGGTGTGGTCTCCAGCATTTCGGTGATGACGTGGCTCATGTGACTCACTCCTTGAAATCAAGGTCGGAGGGAAAAACGACATCCCTCACCGCCTACCCCCGGTTCCGGTCACGAACCGTCCGACTCGAGCCGCGTCGATGAACTTCATGGAATCTTGACCAGACCTCCCTCGAACGGGTCGGGTCGGCTGCCGATGCTCTGGGCGTACCTGCTGCGTCGAACGAGGGAATGCGCGTTGTCCACGAATCCGATCTCCGCGGTGGCGCCCACGCGCGTCACCGTCGTCGAGTCCGATGCCTGCCACTTCTGCGAGGACGCACACCGCGTGCTCGAAGAGCTGGCCACCAGCTACCCGCTGTCGATTGACACCGTGAACGTGCGGACCGCCGCCGGACAAGAGCTGATGAGCCGCCATCGAGCGGCACTCAGTCCGTTGGTGCTGCTCGACGGGGTCTTCTTCAGCCACGGCCGGCTGCCGCGCCGCAAGCTCACCAAGGTCCTGCACGCCAGGTACGGCGAGCCGGCTCTCCGCAGCACGCAAGGCGTGTTGAGCCATGGGTGACCTGCTGACCACCGGCTCTGTCCTCGCTGCCTTCTTCGCCGGCGGAGTGGCACTGTTCGCGCCCTGCTGCATCGTGTTCCTGGCCCCGTCCTACATGGCGGTGGCGGTGAAGAATCGCCGCTGGCGGCTGCTGCCGCTGACGTTTGTGTTCGCGGCCGGGCTGGCGCTGGTCCTGGTGCCCATCACCCTCGGAATGAGCCTGGTGGCCTCGGCGATCGCCAACTACCACCAGGCGCTGTACTACGCGGGCGGCGCGCTGATGCTGGCGCTGGCCGCCTTCAGCCTGTCCGGGCGAATGATGTCGCTGCCCTCGTTCCTTCGGGCACCCGACACCCGGCGTGGCGACTCGGCCAGCTTCTTCGCTCTCGGTGTCTTCTCCGGGATCGCCTCCAGCTGCTGCGCGCCCGTGCTCGCCGGGGTCATGACGCTCTCGGCGCTCTCGGGTTCAGCGCTCGGCGGGCTGACCCTGGGCCTGGCCTACACCTTCGGCATGGTGTTCCCACTGTTCGTAATGGCCCTCGCCTGGGACCGGTACCGGCTCGGGGAGCGCAGCTGGCTGCGCGCCAAGCCGCTGCGCATCCGAGTCGCCGGACGTGTCCTGGCCACCAACACCATCAACCTCGCCGTGGCCGTCGCGTTCGCGGTCATGGGCGGGTTCGTGATCTGGCTGGCCAACTCCGCCCAGATGACCGGCGGCCCCGGCTTCCAAGTCGCGATCGGCAAGGGCCTGGAGCGGATCTTCACCCGCATCGAGACCTGGATCGACCCGATTCCCGAGCCACTCCTCGGCCTTGCCGTCCTCGGCCTCGCCGCGGTCTTCGTCCTGGCCACCCTCCGTGATCGCGGCGCAACGCCCGGCGACAAACCCGACGAACTCGACGGGTCCTGCCACGGCACCACCCCGACGTCCACCACCGCGCCCGCCGCGACATCTCACCACTGAAGGAGAACAGGTCCATGTCCCACAAGGCCGCGGTCAAAAATCGCACCGAGCGTGCCGCCGCTGAGCTGGCGCGCACCCGCCGTACCCACGAGGGCACGATGATCTGGATGATCACCGGAGCCGTACTGGTCGCCTTGGTCACCGCGATGCTGCTCACCTCTCGTCCGCAGTCCTCCGATGCGACGAAGGCCGCACCGGACTTCAGCCTCGTCGACACCGCCGGCAAGACCCACAACCTGTCCAACCACCGCGGCGAGAACGTCGTCCTCTACTTCTCCGAAGGCGCCGGCTGCCAGTCCTGCATCGTGCAGATGGGCGAGATCGAGAAGCAGGCCGAGGCCTTCGCGAAGGAGAACGTGACCGTGCTTCCGATCGTGATGAACAGCCGCGAGCAGATCATGAACGACATGGCCGCCAACGGCGTGCAGACGCCGTTCCTCCTCGACGACGGCACCGTCTCCGACGCCTACGGCACGATCGGCAACGGCATGCACGCCGGCCTGCCCGGGCACAGCTTCGTGCTCATCGACACCGAGGGTCAGCAACGCTGGTACGGCGAGTACCCCTCGATGTGGCTGGCCCCCCAAGAGCTGCTCGCGGAGGTCACCAAGCGGCTCTGATGGAGCCCGTGCCTGGGCACGAGCGGGGCTGGCCGGACCCTTGATGAAGGTTTCATGAAGGTCCCAGGCCAGCTCTCCGCTGTGGTACCCCTGGGGGGTATGTTGGGCCTATGAGGTCCGGTCGGGTCAGACGGGATCGCGCCCAGGTTCCCGCGGCCCCATCGCGCCTGGCCGGTTCATGAGAACCGCTTCCACCCCTACTGAGGAGAACCGATGAACAGGTCCACATCCACCGAGCTCCCCCTGATTAGCGACTCCGGCGGCTGCTGCGGAGGAGGCAGCTGCGGATGCGGCTCCGCCGCAGAGGCGCACACCAGCGAGCACACCACCCCCACCGCGCAGGAGAACCCGATGACCGATCAGGACGTGCAGCGCTTCGCGGTGACCGGAATGACCTGTGGGCACTGCGCCTCCGCGGTCACCGAGGAGGTCAAGCAACTTCCCGGCGTCATCGACGTCGCGGTGGACCTCGTCGCCGGCGGCACCTCCATCCTGCAGGTGACCGGCACCGAGTCCCTCGACGACGCTTTGGTCGCCACCGCCTTGGAAGAGGCCGGCGACTACCAGCTCGCCTGAACCAGGGCATTCGAACCCCGCACCGCCCCAGACAAGACCGGCACCGAGGCCGGACGGAGAGCAGGATCCATGACCGAGCACACGACCACAGGACAACCCCAGCGCGGCGCCGCCATCGCGCCGGACGGCCAGGTCGAACTGGTCATCGGCGGGATGACCTGCGCGTCGTGCGCGGCCCGGATCGAGAAGAAGCTGAACAAGCTCGACGGGGTCACCGCCTCGGTCAACTACGCCACCGAGAAGGCCAAGGTCACCTACCCCGACACCGTGACCCCCGACCAGCTCGTCGACGTCGTCCAGGCCACGGGGTACACGGCCACTCTGCCGGCCCCTCCGGCCCCGGCGGACGGGTCGACGTCGCAGCCCGACGGCCGCGTGCCGGACCAGCGGGACGTAGAGGCGGCCGGCTGGTGGCAGCGGCTGGTCATCTCCGCGGTCCTGAGTGTGCCGGTGCTGGCGATGAGCATGGTTCCGGCGCTGCAGTTCGACAACTGGCAGTGGCTCTCCCTCACCCTGGCCTCCCCGGTGGTGGTCTGGGGGGCGTGGCCGTTCCACAAGGCAGCGGTCGCCAATGCCCGGCACGGCGCAGCGACGATGGACACGCTGATCTCAGTCGGCGTCACCGCGGCGTACCTGTGGTCGTTGTGGGCGCTGCTATTCACCCACGCCGGCATGACCGGGATGCGAATGCCGTTCGAGCTGCTACCTAACCGGGACAGCTCCGAGCCGCACATCTACCTCGAGGTCGCCGCGGCCGTCACCACGTTCATAATCGCCGGTCGGTACTTCGAGGCCCGTGCCAAGCGGCAGTCCGGCGCGGCGCTCCGGGCACTGCTCGACATGGGCGCCAAGGACGTCGCCGTGCTCCGCGACGGCGCCGAGACCCGGATCCCGGTCGCACAGCTCGCGGTCGGGGACCTGTTCGTCGTGCGTCCAGCGGAGAAGATCGCCACCGACGGCGTCGTGGAATCCGGCACCTCGGCGGTCGACGCCTCGATGCTCACCGGGGAGCCAGTGCCCGTTGAGGTCGGCCCCGGGGACGCCGTAGTTGGCGCCACCGTCAACGCCGGCGGACGACTCGTAATCCGCGCCACCCGGGTGGGCGCCGACACCCAGCTGGCGCAGATGGCCAAGCTGGTCGAGGAAGCCCAGAGCGGCAAGGCAGCCGTGCAGCGACTGGCCGACCGGGTCTCGGCGGTATTCGTCCCGATCGTGATCGCACTGTCCCTCGCCACGCTGGCGGGGTGGCTGCTCACCGGCCACTCCGCCACCGCGGCCTTCACCGCA
>JBHWSH010000347.1:0-27817 GCA_043427135.1 Marmoricola sp.
CCAGCCGGTCGAGCCGCAGGCGCCTGCGATTTCCTTGACGCCGGTGTAGAAGTCGACCGGGTCGGCCTCGAAGCCGTCGTATTGCTTGGGCTGCAGCAGCCGGAAGAAGCCGGTCTCCTCCAGCTCCTTGATCGAGGCCTCAGGCACGACCCGCAGCCGCTCGGCTTCATCGGCGCGCTCGCGGAAAGAGGGCAGCAGGTCGCGGACGGCGTCGAGGACCTGCTGGGTCGCGGGCTGGGTCATGGCCACTCCTGAGATCGGTGCGCGGACGTCTGCCCGCCACCGTCATACTAGAACACGTTCTCGTTTTGCGGGAACTGAAACCTGTTACAGTTTTTTCGTTCGTCTGGCCTGCGCGCCTGCGCTCGGCACCCCCCTCGGAGGCTCCCGCATGACCACTCCCGCCGCCCGCGAAGCCGCACCCCCGCCGAGCGGCGCCGCCGCGGAGGAGACGGTCGTCGACGTGCTCGTGGTCGGGGCCGGCGGCGCCGGGATGTCAGCCGCTCTCGCGGCCGGCAAGCAGGATCTCGACGTCTTGCTCATCGAGAAGTCCGAGCATTTCGGCGGCTCGACCGCTCGTTCGGGAGGCGGGGTCTGGATCCCCGGAAACTACGCATTGCGCGAGAAGTTCGACGACGACACCATCGAGCGGGCCAAGCTCTACCTCGACAGCATCGTCGGCGACGACGTCCCGAAGCGGAAGCGCGACACCTACCTCGACCGTGGCCCCGAGGTCATGGACTTCCTTCGCGAGCACACCCCGGTCCGCTTCCAGTGGGTCACCGACTACGCCGACTACTACCCCGAAGCGCCGGGCGGGCGGCCCCGCGGCAGGTCCGTCGAGCCGGTCCCGCTGGACGGCAACATCCTGGGCAGCGAGCTGGACCGCCTCCACCCGCCGTACACGCAGGCCCCGGCCAACATGGTCGTCACCCAGGCCGACTACCGCTGGCTCAATCTCGCCATGCGCACGAAGCGCGGACCATTGACCGGGCTGAAGGTGTTCCTCCGCCGCCTCAAGGCGATCCTGCTCAAGCGCAACATGTACGGCATGGGCAACGCCCTGGCCATCGGCCTGCGCAAGGGGCTGAGCGACGCCGGCGTACCGCTCTGGTACTCCACCGAGCTGCGCGAGCTGCTGATCGAGGATGGCCGTGTCGTCGGTGCCGTCGTGGAGCGGGAGGGCCGCAAGACCGCGATCCGCACCCGTCTCGGCGTCATCCTGGGCAGCGGCGGATTCGAGCACAACCTCGAGATGCGCGAGAAGTACCAGCCGCACCCGATCAGCACCGAGTGGACGACGGGTGCGCCGTCCAACACCGGCGGCGGCATCCTGGCCGGCATCGCGGCCGGCGCCGACATCGCCTTCATGGACGACGCCTGGTGGGGCCCGACGTTCCTGCTCCCCCGCGGGCCGTGGTTCTGTCTCGCTGAGCGGAATCTGCCGGGCTCGATCATCGTCAACGCCGAGGGCAAGCGCTTCATGAACGAAGCCTCGCCGTACGTCGACGCGGTCCACTCGATGTACGAAGGCGAGGCGACCGGTGTCTCGCACGTGCCGTCGTGGATGGTGCTCGACCAGCGCTACCGCAACCGTTACCTCTTCGCCGGCCTCGGACCTCGCCAACCCTTCCCCGGCCGCTGGTACAAGCACGGCACCATCGTGAAGGCCGACACCATCGAGGAGCTCGCCGAGAAGATCGGCGTCCCGGCCGCCAACCTGCGCGAGACCGTCCAGCGGTTCAACGGCTTCGCCCGTGTCGGCAAGGACGAGGACTTCCACCGCGGTGACAGCACCTACGACAAGTACTACTCCGACCCCACGGTGAAGCCGAACCCCAGCCTGCACGTCATCGACGAGGCGCCCTTCTACGCCGTCAAGATGTTCCCCGGCGACCTGGGCACCAAGGGCGGGTTGGTCACCGACGAGCGAGCCCGGGTGCTGCGCGCCGACGGTTCGGTGATCGCAGGCCTGTACGCCGCCGGCAACTGCTCGGCCGCGGTCATGGGTCACACCTATCCAGGACCGGGTGGCACCATTGGCCCCGCGTTGACGTTCGGCTACCTCGCCGCGCTCGACCTGGCCCGCGCCAAAGCGGCCACCGCACACGCACAGGAGAACTGACATGCCCATCGACGCCGGGAAGGCCGTCGGCGCCGCCCTGCCCGACCGCACCTTCTCCTGGGACGAGTCCGACGTCTTGCTCTACCACTTGGGCATCGGCTTCGGCTCGAACGACGGCGACAACCTCGATCGTCGTGCGCTCAGCTACACCCTCGACGACGAGCGGCTGCAGGTGCTGCCGTCGTTCGGCATCGTCGCGCCGACCTTCCACGAGACCGCTCCCCCGTCGCTCGACCTGCCCGGCATCGACATCGATCTCGCCCAGGTCGTGCACGGCAGCCAGGAGATCGTCCTGCACCGACCTCTGCCCACTGCGGGCAGCGGCCTGGTCAAGACCACGATCAGCGACATCTGGGACAAGGGCAAGGCAGCCGTGATCGTGCAGGAGGGCGCGGCGTACGACGAGGGCGGCCAGCCGCTGTTCACGACGCGCTCCAGCATCTTCGTCCGCGGTGAAGGCGGCTGGGGTGGCGATCGCGGCCCCTCGTCCAAGATCGACCTCCCCGAGCGCGACGCCGACCTCGACACCAGCTATCGCGTCACACCGCAGCAGGCGCTGCTCTACCGGCTCTGCGGTGATCGCAACCCGCTCCATGCCGACCCCGCCTTCGCCGAGCGAGCTGGGTTCCCCGCGCCGATTCTGCACGGCCTGTGCTCCTACGGCATCGTGCTGCGCAGTGTCGTCGAGGGCGTGCTCGGCTGGGACTCCTCGCGCGTGGGCGGCTTCACGGCCCGGTTCGCCGGTGTGGTGTTCCCCGGCGAGACCATCCGCACCCGGGCTTGGGACGAAGGCGATCGCATCGTGGTGAGCGCGACCATCGCCTCCTCCGACGCCCAGCGGGACGGCGCCCCGGTGCTGGCCGACTGCGTGCTCACCAAGGCCGTGGCCTGAGCACAGTGTCGCCTCGTCGCGCCGTCGCCGGCGGCTTGCTCGCGCTGCTCGCCGTCGCCGGCTGCAGCGCCGTGGACTCCCCTCGCCCGGGCGAGGCCGATGCCCCCCAGGCGCAGGAGTCCGCGACGCCCGATTGCAAGCCTGCGCCGTTGCGGCAGCGGGCAGGCGCCGTCTTGATGGTGGGGCTGCCCGAGATCACGACCGCCGACCACCCGCTCGTCGACGAGCTGGCCGAGGTCGGCGTGGGCGGGGTCTTCCTGGCCGGCTACAACATCGTCGACCTCCCACAGGTGCAGGCGCTCGTCGCCGGACTGCGCGAGAAGATCGACGGGCCGCTCGTCGTCTCGACCGACGAGGAGTCCGGACGCGTCTCCTTGGCCCGGCCTATCGTCGGATGGGGGCCGTCGCCGCGCCAGTTGGCGGCCACCTCGACGCCGCCGGAGGTGCGAGCCTTCGCCGCCGAGCTGGGCTCGCACCTCGCCGAGATCGGCATCGACCTCGACCTCGCACCCTCACTCGACCTCGATGACGGCCCTTCCGGAGGTGTGATCGGCGACCGTTCCTTCTCCGCCGACCCGAGGCTTGCCGCCCGCTACGGCATGGCCTTCGCCCGGGGGCTCAACGACGCCGGCGTGCTGCCAACCGTCAAGCACTTCCCCGGTCACGGTCAGTCGGCCATCGACACTCACACCGGTGCCGCTGTCGTCGAGACGTCGCTGGAAGAGCTGCAGGAGACCGACCTCGTGCCCTTCCAGCAGGCGATCAAGCACGGTGCGCCGGTGATCATGCTGAACCACGTCGGGTACGCCGCGCTCGGCGGCGACCTGCCCGCCTCGCTCGACCCCGCGGCGTACGACCTGCTGCGGGAGATGGGTTTCGAGGGCGTGGCGATGACCGACAGCCTGGGCATGGGTGCGGTGCACCTGCGGTGGAAGTTCCCCGAGGCAGCGGTGCGCTCCATCGAAGCCGGTGCCGACATCGCGCTGGCCACAGACGGCAACCAGGCGAAGGCGATGCGCGACGCTCTCGTCCGAGCCGTGCGGTCCGGGCGGTTGCCCGAGGAGAGGCTGAACGAGGCTGCCGCGCGGGCGACCGCGCTGGGTGGCGGCGACCCGTGGGCGATGGGGTGCCAGCAGGTCGACCTGCCCTCGCTGGGCTGATCCGTCGCAGGCACGCCGCTCAGTGTCGGGCGCTGCTCACCGGCTCGTCGCCGGGAGCGATCGGGTCACGCCCGGTGGCCCTCGTCAGCAGCCAGCCGGCCAGCGCCGCGAGCGGGAACATCACCACGGAGTAGACCGCAGCTGGAATCGCGAGAGTCACGCTGCCCATCACGCTGATCGCCACCGCGATCGCCAGCGTGCCGTTGTGCACGCCGATCTCGAAGCCGGAGGCGACCGCCTGGCCGTGGCTGATCCCGAGGGCGCGCGGCACGAAGTAGCCGACGGCGAGGCTGATGGCGCAGAAGAGCACGGCGATGGGGCCGAGCTCGCCGAAGTACTCCACGACGTTGTCGCGCTCGGCGACGATCGTGCCGACGATGACGGCGGTCAGCACGAAGACCGAGGCGATGCGCACCGGCCGGTCCATCCGGTCGGCGAACTCGGGCGCGCGGGAGCGGGTGATCATGCCGAGCACCACTGGGACCAGCACGATCGCGAACACCTGCATGACCTTGCCCAGCTGCAGGCCGATCTCGTCGTCGACCCCGCCGGGTTCGAAGTAGGCGATGGACAGACCGACGACGAGCGGCAGCGTGAATGCGGCCACGACCGAGTTGATCGCAGTCAGCGTGATGTTGAGCGCGACGTCGCCGTGGAAAAGATGGCTGAACAGGTTGGCGGTGGTGCCGCCCGGGGAGGCGGCCAGGAGCATCACGCCTACCGCGGCCAGGGCGTCCAGCCCGAAGAGGTGCACCAAGCCGAATGCCACCAGCGGTAAGGCCACCAACTGCAGGGTGAGCGCGATGACAGCAGCCTTGGGGTGCCGTCGCACCCGGCCGAAGTCGGCCGGGGTGAGCGACAGCCCCAGGCCGTACATGACGACGCCGAGGGCGACGGGCAGCAGCACGCTGGTGAGCACGGAGTCCATTCG
Source organism: Marmoricola sp. (assembly GCA_043427135.1). GTDB lineage: Bacteria > Actinomycetota > Actinomycetes > Propionibacteriales > Nocardioidaceae > Marmoricola_A. Next base: position 5,109 of record JBHWSH010000347.1, read on the forward strand.
GGCACTCTGCCGCGCCTCCGTGGCCGCGGCAAGGACCGCGCCCGTGTCGCGGTGTGGTGGTTGATTCGGTCGAAGACCGACCATGTGGTCGAGAATCGACGTCGTGCGGCCATCGGCCGCGTGCATTTTCGTCCACGTGGACGTTTGTCCACCAGCGGCGGTGGAGCCTGGGTCTCGACAGGCTCGACCGTCGGTCAACCAGCCAGGTCGCGGCCGAGGATGAGACCGCTGGTCGGCACCCCGGTGCCTGCGGTGACCAGCACGTGCGCGGCGCCCTCGACCTGGTTGACCGAGGTGCCGCGCAGCTGCCGGACGGCCTCGTTGATGCCGTTCATCCCGTGGATGTAGGCCTCGCCCAGCTGCCCACCGTGGGTGTTGAGCGGGAGCCGGCCGCCGATCTCGATCGCGCCGTCCGCGACGTACGCCGGCGCCTCCCCGCGCCCGCAGAAGCCGAGCTCCTCGAGCTGCATGAGCACGTAGGGCGTGAAGTGGTCGTAGAGGACGGCGGTGTCGATGTCCGTAGGAGCCAGCCCGGACTGGCGCCACAGCTCCCGGCCCACCACGCCCATCTCCGGGATGCCGATGTCGTCGCGGTAGAAGGAGGTCATCACGAACTGGTCGGCGGCACTCCCCTGGGCGGCAGCAAGGATCGGCACCGCACCTGCCCGGAGGTCGCGCGCCCGCTCGGTGCTCGTGACGACGATGGCGACGGCACCGTCGCTCTCCTGGCAGCAGTCGAGCAGGTGCAACGGGTCTGCGATCATCCGCGACGCCTGATGGTCTTCGATCGTGATCGGCTTGCCGTAGAACCACGCGTCGGGGTTGGTGGCAGCGTGCTTGCGGCAGGCGACCGCCACCGTGCCGAAGTCCCGGCTGGTCGCGCCGTACTCGTGCATGTAGCGCCGCGCCTGCACCGCCACCGTCGCAGCCGGAGTGCTCAGACCGCTCGGGTAGGTCCACGCGTTGTCGAGGCCGTTGGTGTTGACCTGCGTGGCGGCCCAGTTCTGCACCTGGCCGAACCGCTGCCCGGACCGCTCGTTGAAGCCGCGGTAGCAGACGACGACGTCGGCCATGCCCGCCGACACCGCGAGGGCAGCCTGTTGGACCGTGGCGCAGGCCGCTCCGCCGCCGTAGTTGATCCGGCTGAAGAAACGCAGATCGCCCATGCCCAGCTCGCGAGCCAGTGCGATCTCCGAGCTGTTGTCCATCGTGAAGGTCACCAGACCGTCGACGTCGCTCGGCTTCAGGCCAGCGTCGGCGAGGGCGGCGAGCGTGGCCTCGGCGGAGAGCTGCAGCTCCGAGCGACCGGAGTCCTTGGAGAAGTCGGTGGCCCCGATGCCGGCGATGGCGGCTGCGCCACGGAAGGCGATGCTCATCGGCCCTCCTCGCGCTGCTCGGGATCGAGTACGACGGTGACGCGAGAGGTGACGTGGGCGCCGAGAGAGACGGTGCCGACGACCTCGATGACGTGGCGCTGCTCGCCCTCGATGTCGAGCACCTCCACGACCGTGCCCGCGAAGGACAGCGTGTCTCCCGGGTACGCCGGTGCGCCGAGTCGCAGCTCGCAGGAGCGGATCAGCGTGCGCGGCCCGGCCCAGTCGGTGACGTAGCGCTGGACGAAGCCATTGGTGGTCAGGATGTTGAGGAAGATGTCCTTCGACCCGGCCTTGATCGCCAGGTCGCGGTCGTGGTGGACGTCTTGGAAGTCGCGCGTCGCCAGGGCGCCGCTCACGATGAGGGTGGGCGTGACCGGCAGCTCCCATCCCGGCAGGGTCGCGCCGACCTCGGCTGTGGTGACTGCCATCAGTCGTCCTCTCCGACGGCCTCGAAGACCGGCAGGGTCAGGTCGTCGTCGATCCGGTCGAAGCCGATGTGCACCGGCATCCCGACGCGCACGTGCTCGTGCGCCACGCCGCGCAACTCGGCGGTCATGCGGACCCCCTCCTCGAGCTCGACGACCGCGATGAGCAGCGGGAGCTGCTTGCCGGGGATCTGCGGGGCGTGGTGGACCGTATAGGAGTACACGGTCCCGCGACCCGGCGACACGACGTACCTCTGGTCGCTGCCGTGGCACTGCGGGCACATCGGTCCGGGCGGATGCCGCAACGCGCCGCAGGTGTTGCATTTCTGGAGCCGCAGCTCGCCTTCGGCCATGCCTTGCCAGAAGAACTCCGTGTCGCGATTCTTCACCGGTCGCACGGTCTTGGTCCGGTCCACGGTGGGACGTCCGGTGCCGGGCTTGAACTTCAGCACCCGGAACGACATCGTCGCGACCTGTTCGTCGCCGACGCGCCAGACGCTGCGGGAGGTGACGAAGTAGCCCTCGCCCACGCCGGTCCGCTTGGGGCCGACCACCGAGTCCAGGCTGGTGGTGACGCTGACCTGCTCGCCGGGCCGCAGGTAGCGGTCGTAGGTCTGGTCGCTGTTGGTGCCGAGGACCGAGGTGTAGCCGGCCTCGTCCATCACGCCCATCATCACGTGCAGCGGGTCAGCGGACCGGTCGGGACCGTCCTCGCCAGGCAGGCCGAGGCCGTACATGGTCCACACCTGCGCCATCGCCGGAGGTGCCACCGCACCGCCATGGATCTCGGTGGCCTCGGGGGTGTCGCGGTAGACCGGGTTGGCGTCGCCGATCGCCTCGAGCCACGTGTGGATCTGTGGTTGATTGACCGGGTCGCGGGCCAGCCGGGGCTCGGTCTCCCCCGCGGCGATGAGTTCCTCGGCTCGCGCCATGATCCACTCGTGGCTGCCGACCTCGCTCATCGCGGCACCCGTGGTAGTCCGAGGCCGAACATGCAGACGAGCTCGCGCTGCACCTCGTTGACGCCGCCGCCGAACGTCATCACCAGGTAGCGCTTCGCCTGGCTGTCGAGGTAGTGCAGCAGCTCGCCGGTCTCCGGGTCCGACGGGTCGCCGTAGCGCAGCACGACCTCCTCGACGAGGCGCCCGACCAGCTGCAGTCGCTCGGAGGCGAAGACCTTGCTCGCGGACGCATCGGCCACCGCCGGCTCCCCCGTCGCAGCCGCCTCCGAGATCTGCCAGTTGAGCAGCTCGTTGACCCGGAACGTCGCGGTCACCTGCGCCAGGAGGTCGTGCACGTCTCGCTGCTCGAGCACCGAGCGGCCGTCAGGGGCGACCTGCTTGGAAGCCCAGTCGCGGACGAGGTCGCGCAGACCCTCGAACCGTCCGGCCGGAGCGAGCATCACGCGCTCGTGGTTGAGCTGGGTGGTGATGAGCTTCCAGCCCTCGTTCTCCTTGCCGACGAGCATGTCGGCCGGCACGCGCACGTCCTGGTAGTACGTCGCGTTGACGTGGTGGGAGTTGTCGGCGGTGATGATCGGGGTCCAGGAGTAGCCCGGGTCCTTGGTGTCGACGATGAGCACCGAGATCCCCTTGTGCTTGGGGGCGTCGGGGTCGGTGCGCACCGCCAGCCAGACGTAGTCGGCGGCGTGCCCCCCGGTGGTCCACATCTTCTGGCCGTTGACGACGTAGTGGTCACCCTCGCGCCGCGCGCTGCAGCGCAGCGACGCGAGGTCGGTGCCGGCGTCGGGCTCGCTGTAGCCGATGGCGAAGTGCACGTCCCCGGCGAGGATGTCGCCGAGGAACATGTCCTTCTGCTTCTGGGTGCCGAACGACTGCAGCGTCGGCCCGACGGTCTGCAACGTGACGGCCGGCAGGTGCACGTCGGAGCGCGCTGCCTCGTTCACGAATATCTGCTGCTCGGTCTCGCCGAGGCCGTGGCCGCCGTACTCCTTGGGCCAGCCGACGCCCATCCAGCCGTCGTCGCCCATCTGCTTGATGATCCGGTGGTAGGTATCCCCGTGTCGCTCGGTGAGGAGCGTGCGGCGGTCTTCGGGGCTGATCAGTCCCTCGAAGTAGCTGCGCACGCGCTGTTTGAACGCGCGCTGCTCCTCGGTGAGCTCGAGGTTCTTGCCGTCGGTCTCGGCGACGGGGACGGCGGCGAGGGTCTGCTGGGTGCCGCCGAGCCACCGCGCGATGTCCTTGCCCCACGAGGAGTAGCGGTGCATCGGGTAGGTGATGTCGACGCCCATGCCGCCGTGCAGGTGGTGGCACACGTGGAGTGCCTGGGGGCCCTCGACGGCGAACCAGTACGCCGCGACGGCGAGGTCGTCGTCCGCGGGCAGCCCGGAGTCCACGCGCCAGGCAGCGGATGCCGCCGCGAGCGCGATCGTCCGAGAAGCGATGTAGACGTCGGCCATCTGCGTCGCGACGGCCTGGAACTCCGCGAGCGCGCGGCCGAACTGCCGGCGCTCCTTGACGTAGCCGGCGGTGAGGTCGCGAGCACCGGCGACGATGCCGTCGCCCAGGAGACACAGGCCGGCGAGCGCGTGCTCGCGAAGCACCGCGGCGGCACGATCGGCCTCGGCGGTGCCGGGGTCTCCTCCGAGCACGTCCTCCTCCGCGACCGTCACGTCGTGCAGGACCAGGGTGTGCTCGGTCTCGCCACGGGACGAGCGGGTCTCGAGGAGCTCGACACCGACAGCGGTCGGATCCAGGAGCACGATGGCGCAGAGGTCACTGTCGTCGACGCTGGCAGGGACGAGGATGCGGCGTACGCCGTCAGCTGCGGAGACCGCGGTCTTGCGGCCGGAGAGGACCCAGCCGTCCGTCGTACGGCGCAGTCGGGTCTGGGGGCGGCGAGGAGCCGCGACACCAGGCTCCTGCAGAGCGGCGGTCAGGCGGACCTCGCCCGTCTCCACTCCCGGCAGCAGCCTCTCGATCTGCGCAGGTGTGCCGGCCGCGACGATCGGCAGGACGCCGCAGGCGAGGGTCTCCCACACCGGCAGGTACGCCGCGTGGCGGCCGACCTCGTGCAGCAGCGTCCCGATGTCGGCGAGCCCCAGCCCGTCGCCGCCCAGCGACTCGGGCAGGGCGAGGCTGAGCAGTCCGGCGTCCGCGAGAACCTGCCAGGAGGTGGTGTCCCGGGTGAGGACGTCCCGGGCGACGCCGCGGACTGCCTCCTGGGTCTCGGTCGGCGTGAACTGCACGGGCCCTCCTCGGTGACAGTGACTGCCGAAACTGAAACTCGTTCTACCCTAGTGGTCAGCTCGGCCCCCGCAACCGGACGTCCCACTCACACGGGCTATCCGGACCGGAGCGCAGCGCGCGCGGAGCGCCGTAGCTGGTCGACCTCCGGGGCGAAAGCGTGGGCGAGGTCCCAGAGGTCAGGCATCTGCTCCTCGCAGGCGATGAGTCCGACGTGCACCTTGCCGTTGCTCGACATGACGGTGACGTTGAGGCCGGCGCCGTGGAAGATCGGCCCCATCGGATACATGCCCTCGATCAGGGCGCCCATGAAGTAGATCGGCACCGGCGGACCGGGCACGTTCGAGATCACGAGGTTGTGCACCACGGGGTGGCGCTCGGCCAGCCGCAGGTCGGCGTACACGCGCATCGCGAGCCCGAACGTCCGCGGCGGCGCGAACTCCGCCCACTCCTGCAGTGCCGACGCGGGGATCGCCTGGTGGTGGTCCTTGGCGGTCCGGTTGCCGTCGGCCACCGCGCGCAGACGCTCCAGTGGATCAGCCAGGTCTGTGCCCAGTCGCGCGAAGAACGCGCTGACCTGATTGGAGCCGGGAGCACCCGAGGACGAGCGCACGGAGACTGGCACGGTGGCGAGCAGCGACTGCTCGGGGAGCTCGCGGCGTCCCTCGAGGTAGCGGCGCAACGCGCCACCGCACACGGTCAGCACGACGTCGTTGACGGTGCTGCCGGTGAGGTTCTTGATCTCCTTGATCTCGTCGAGATCGAAGTCGGCGAATGCGACCGTACGGCGCCCGGTGATCGTGCCGTTGAAGGCCAAGCGCGGCGCGGTGAACGGAGCAGCCATCGCGTCCCCGCTGCGAGCCCGTCCCAGCGTGCCGGCGAGCGCGGCGACCGTGGGCGGGACCAGCTTGGCCAGATGCAGCGGCTTGCGGAGGTTGCCGAGCAGTCCTCGGGCCAAGAGCCCGAGCTCGCCCGGGGCCTCGGTGGTCGCGGCGGCCGCAGCGTCGGCTTCCTCGATCACCGGTGCGGCCGGCTCGAGACTGCAGAGGTGCGACAGCAGGCTCATGCCCGACATGCCGTCCACGGTGGCGTGATGCATCTTGGCGAAGACCGCAACCCGCCCGTCGGCCAGACCCTCGATGACGCACATCTCCCAGAGCGGGCGCGAACGATCGAGCGGAATGCCGGCGAGGTGCCCGCAGAGCTCGGCCAGCTCGCGGTCACCGCCCGGCGCAGGCAGGGCCAGCCGATGCACGTGCCGCCCCACGTCGAAGTGGTCGTCCTCGACCCAGATGGGATGGTCGAGGTTCAGCGGGACATGGCGCAGCTTGCGCCGGAACTCCGGCGCCGAGGCGATCCGGCTCGCCATCTCCCCACGCATCCGGTGGTAGTCGTAGCCGCCGGGGATGGAGTCCGGCTGTAGGACGATCAGGCCGCAGACGTGCAGAAGCTGCTGCGGCGTCTCGAGGTAGAGAAACGACGCGTCCAGACCGCTCAATCGCTCCATGACAACAGCGTAGGGCGAAACTGGAACACGTTCTAGTTCCGATCGGTGTGACGCGGGCGACGCGAGATACCGTGGGTATGCTGGCAGCCATGGGTTACCTGCGCCGCCAGCTGCTCAATTCCGCACTCATCGCAACGGCCCTGAAGCCGGCTCCCTCGCTCTACACCGGCATCCCCTCGATGTTCGCGGGCTGGCTCGTCAGCGAGCTCTCCGGCCACTTCATGGCCGCGACCGCCGTCGACACCGCGATCGAGCTGGTGCGCCCGGGAGGGCGCCGGAAGGCGACGCTCCTCGGGGCAGCCAACTTCGCTGCGCTGGCGTACATGTTCCGGCAGGGGGGCTCCTCGGCACAGACCTTCGAATCCGCCCTCACCGAGAGCCTGGGCGAGGACTATCTGACCCAGCTCCAAGAGCACCACGCCGACCTCGACTGGCAGACGCCTCGTCGCATGCTGGTCAATCCGTTCGGGAAGCACGGGCTGGACATCGAGGTCGTCAAGAACATCCCATTCGCGCCGGAGAACGGTCGCCGCGGGATGCTCGACGTCTACAAGCCCACGGGCGACGTCACCGGCGCCCCGGTGCTGCTGCAGGTGCACGGCGGCGGCTGGGTGCTGGGCACCAAGGACCAGCAAGGTCTCCCCCTCATGCGGCACATGGCCTCGCGCGGGTGGGTGTGCGTGGCGATCAACTACCGCCTGGCTCCTCGGCATCCGTTCCCCGCCCAGCTGGTCGACGTCAAGCGCGGGATCGCCTGGATCCGCGAGCACATCCACGATTACGGCGGCGACCCGGACTTCGTCGCGATCACCGGCGGATCGGCAGGAGGGCACCTCGTCTCGCTCGCGGCGCTGACGCCGAACGATCCGGAGTACCAGCCCGGGTTCGAGGACGTCGACACGACGCTGCAGGCGGCCGTCCCGTTCTACGGCGTCTACGACTTCGCCGCCGTCACCGGCGGGCGTGGAGCACGTGCGATGCGCGATCGCTTCCTCGCTCCCGTCGTACTCGCCGCACACCCGGAGCGCGACCGCGAGGAGTTCGAGAAGGCCTCCCCCATCCTCCGGGTGCGCAAGGACGCCCCGCCGTTCTACGTCATCCACGGCGTCAACGACAGTCTCGTGGAGATCGACCAGGCGCGGCAGTTCGTCGAGGCCCTGCGCGAGGTCTCCGACCAGCCAGTCGCCTACACCGAGCTCGCGGGCACCCAGCACGCGTTCGACGTCTTCACCTCGGTCCGCAGCCAGCACTCGGTGCGCGGTGTCGACCGCTTCCTGCGCTGGGCGTACGGCACCTGGCGGGGTTGGGACACCGCACCGGAGTCCGACTGGGACCGCGACGAGCCCATGGACGGCCCCGCAGCCGACTCCCCGCCCGCCTGACTCCGCCAGCAGTCCAGCCTGCTGACGCCGCCGTGGCCGGTTTCCCATGGTGCCATGGGAAACTGCCACTCCCCACGAGGAATTCCACGTGGGAAGCGGCAGAACATCGAGGGAAGTACGCCGGCGGGTGAGTCTCTGCGATGGCCGCCCACGCGACGTACGCGCACTGTGGTGACGGCGGCGGGAGACCACTCCCCACGGCGTACTGCCACTCCCCACGAGGAATTCCACATGGGAAGCGGCAGAACTCCTGCATCCCATGGGAACCGACCGCGCTCAGCCCCGCGGCAGGCCGAGGATGCGCTCCCCGGCGACATTGCGCAGGACCTGCGTCGTGCCGCCGGCGATGCTGAGACAGCGGGTGACGAGCGCTTCGTGCACCGCCTCTTCGGCCTCGCCGGCGCCAAGGAGCACGTCGTCGGCCAGCAGCTCCAGCGCCAGCTCTGCGGAGTCCTGCCTCTGGCGTACGCCGACCAGCTTGAGAACGCTGGACTCCGCACCGGGGCCGTGGCCGGCCAAGGAGCGCAGGGTCGCGCGAGTGCCGAGCGCCTTGACCGTGCCAGCCTTGGCGACGGCTTGGCCGACCCGCGCGCGCAGCAGCTCGCCTGCCTGCGAGTCAGCCGCCGCTCGGCGCAGGACCCGCTCGACGCTGACACCGAAGGAGGAGTCGCTGATCGCCACGCGCTCGTTCGCCAGCGTGTTGCGTGCAAGCGGCCAACCGCCGTCGACCTCTCCCACGACGCACTCGTCCGGCACGAAGACCCGGTCGAGGAAGACCTCGTTGAACAGCGCCTCACCCGTCATCTCCCTCAAGGGCCGGATCTCGATGCCGGGCGTGGACATGTCCACGAGGAAGTACGTGATCCCCTTGTGCTGCGGCACATCGGGGTTCGTCCGCGCCAGGCAGATCCCCCAGTCCGCGCTTGCGGCGAGCGAGGTCCACACCTTCTGGCCGGTCAGCAGCCAGCCGCCCTCGGTGCGCTCGGCGCGGGTGCGCAACGAGGCCAGGTCGCTGCCGGCGCCCGGCTCGCTGAAGAGCTGGCACCAGACGATCTCGCCGAGCAGCGTGGGGCGCAGGAACCGCTCCCGTTGGGCGTCGTCGCCGTGCAGCATGATCGTGGGTGCGGCCCAGGCGCCGATGCCGAGGTTGGGCCGTGCCACGCCCGCCGCAGCGAGCTCCTCGTCGATGACGATCTGCTGCTGCGGCGCCGCTCCACGGCCGTACGGCGCGGGCCAGTGCGGCGCGAGCAGTCCGGCGTCCACCAACGCTCGACGGCGTTCGCCCTCCGGCAGCGCCGCGACCGCGCCGATCTCCTCGCGCAGCTGGGCACGGAGAGCCTCGGCGGACTCGTCCAGCTCGACACGAGGCACGCGACGTACGCCGGACAGGGCGAGGTCGGCGAGCCGCAGACGCCACCTGTCGGTGCCGCCAAGCGCCATCCGGTTCGTCATGGTCCGGCGCAGGTAGAGGTGGGCATGGTGCTCCCACGTGAAGCCGATGCCGCCGAGGACCTGAATGCAGTCCTGCGCGGTGCGGACCGCGAGGTCGGGGGCGACCGACCCCGCGATGGCTGCGGCGATCGCGAACTGCGCATCGTCCCCGGCGCCGTACGCCGACGCGGCATCCCATGCGACCGCAGTCGCGGACTCGCTCGCCTCGAGCATCTCCGCGCACAGGTGCTTGATGGCCTGGAAGGAGCCGATGGTGCGACCGAACTGTTCCCGCACCTTCGCGTACTCGACCGCGGTGTCCAGTGCCCATCGAGCGATCCCGGATGCCTCGGCGGCAGTCAGTGTGGCAAGGAGGTCGTGGACGCGGTCGGCAGACAGCGGCACGGTGGCGTCAGGGTCGAGCGGGTGCGCGTCGAGGGTGACGCTACCGATCCTGGTGGACAGGTCCAGCGGTTCTGCGAGTGTCGTCGCGGCGCTCGCGTGGTCGAGGGGCACCAGCGCCCACGCGGCGCCCTGGTCGTAAGGCGCGAGCAGATGCGTCGCGGACCCGAGGCCGGTGACCAGCGGCGCGACACCGGACACGGTGCCGTCGTGTTCCACCAGCGTCGTCGGCCGGACCGCCAGCGCGACGCGGACAGTGCCATCGACGAGCCGAGGCAGGACGGTCTTGGCCAGGGGCGCGTCCGGATGCTCGGTCAGCGCCACGGCCGCCACGGCAGTGGGGAGCAGTCCCCCCGGAACCATCGCCGCAGCGCAGGCCTCCACGGCAACAGCCAGGTCGACCAGGCTGCCGCCCGCACCGCCGTACTCCTCGGGCACTGCGATGCCCGCGACCTCGAACTGCGCGAGCCCCTCGATCGCCGGTTGCCACGCCTTCGGGCCACCCTCCTCGGATGCCTTCACCAGCTCGGGTGCGTCCAGGCCCCCGGCCCAGTCGTGCAGCGCGGAGGCGAGAGATTCTTGGTCGTCGGTCATCCCGATCGGCATGGGGATCTCCTGTCGCGGCGAACTAGAACGTGTTGCAGATAATCGCACAGCCGGTCCCCCGCCCACCCGGACGGACCCCGCTCACCGGCACCTAGGCTCACCTGTCATGACCAATGCCCCGATGCCCTCCGACCTCCTCGATGCGGCCCTCGCGGCCAAGGGCTTCATGCCGGAGGACGAGGGACGCTTCCTCTACGAGCAGGCCGTCGATGCTGCCGCTCACGGGCCGCTGCTCGAGGTGGGCACCTACTGCGGCAAGTCTGCGATCTACCTGGGCGCTGCAGCCCGCACTGCCAACAGCACGGTGTTCACCGTCGACCATCACCGCGGTTCGGAGGAGAATCAGGCAGGCTGGGAGCACCACGACACGTCGTTGGTAGACCCGGAGTCGGGGCGCATGGACACGCTGCCGGTCTTCCGCCGCACTATCGAGCAGGCCGGGCTCGAGGACGTCGTCGTCGCGGTGATCGGGGCATCGACGACGGTCGCCCGCCACTGGCGTACGCCGTTGGCGCTGCTGTTCATCGACGGCGGTCACGGGCAGAAGCCCGCGCACGACGACTTCGAGGCGTGGACCCCCTGGGTGGCTCCGGGTGGGCTGCTGATGATCCACGACGTCTTCCCCGACCCCGCCGACGGCGGCCGACCGCCGTACGAGATCTACCTGCGCGCGCTCGAAGACGGCTTCACCGAGGTCGGCGCGCAGGGGTCCATGAGGGCACTGCGTCGCTGAGCCGGATCAGTGGGCGGGGACGCTCTCCAGCCCGGCATCGAGGTCAGCGCAACCGCACTGCAGGCCGATGCGGGGCAGGTGCGCGGGCAGGCCGTCACCGCGGAAGATGCCCGAGCCCGGCGTGGTGCGTGACAGAGCGTCGGCCGCGAGGATGACGGACGCGGAGGTGTACGTCGTCTGCTCCCCCGGCCAGTGCACATCCTCCGGGAACACCCAGCCGGTCCAGTAGAGCCCGCTCTCGTGCCGGGTGTGCAGCATGTCGGCGAAGAGCGTGATCGCGCGCTCGCGGTCGCCGAGGACGTCCAGCGCCATCACGAGCTCGCAGGTCTCGGCGCCGGTGACCCAGTTGTTGCTGTCCACGCAACGGCACCCGAGTCCGTCGACGACGAAGTCCTTCCACCGCGCCGCGAGCATGTCCGCCGCCTCTCGGCCACGGACAGGACCGTTGAGGATCGGGTAGTACCAGTCCATCGAGAACGTGGACTTGTCGAGGAACTGGTCGCGATGCGCCTCCAGCGCGTGCCGAAGTCGCCCGCCCGCCAGCTCCCAGCCGGGTTGAGGGTCGTCGAGGAGCTCTGCAAGTGCGATGCCCGCCCGCAGCGAGTGGTAGATGCTCGAACTGCCGGCGAGCAACCCCTCGGCGTTGACCGGGCCTCCGGGGCCGCCCTCCTGGGACCACGCGATCCCGCCGAAGGGCAGCTGCATGCCGACCACGAAGTCCAGTGCGCGGCGTACGACGGGCCAGAACCTGCGGACGAACGCCTCGTCGCGGCGGACAAGCCAGTGGTGCCACACGCCGACCGCGAGGTAGGCCGACATGTTGGTGTCGCCGCTGGCGTCCTCGACCTGGTCCACCACGATCTTCATCGGCCACGAGCCGTCCTCGCGCTGGGTGCGCAGGCACCAGTCGTACGCCGCTTCGGCCGCCCCCGGCTGGCCGCCGGCGAGCAGGCCCATCGCGCCCTCGACGTGGTTCCAGACGTCGATGTGCTCCCCCACCGCCCAAGGGATCCCGCCGTCCGGTTGCTGGACCGCGGCGATCGCCTCGGCGGTGCGGGCGACCTCGTCGGCCGACAGCACACCGGGCAGCTCGGGGATCGCGGCGGTCATGCCGCGGGCTTCTCCAGGTAGAGCACCATGCTCTTGCCGATCAGCGGGTCGAGCACCTTCTCCGCGAGGCGGGTCGGCAGCGGTCGCTTCTCGATGTCCCACACCAGCAGCCGGTGAAACGCCTTGACTAGCGGGTTGTCGGCGTTGTCGACACCGACGGCGCACTTGATCCACCAGTACGGCGAGTGCAGGCCGTGGACGTGGTCCTTGCCGACGTACTTCAGGCCGGCCTTCTCGAGCTTGCCGACCAGCTCGTCGCCGGTGTAGATGCGCACGTGGCCACCCTCCACCTCGTGGTAGGCGTCCGACAGTGCCCAGCAGACCTTCTCGGGCAGCCAGCGCGGCACGGTCACCGCGATGGTGCCCCCGGGGCGCAGCACCCGGACGAGCTCGGCTATGGCTGCCTCGTCGTCGGGGATGTGCTCGAGGACCTCGGCGGCCACGACGCGGTCGAACTCGCCGTCAGGGAAGGGGAGATCTCGAGCGTCGCCCTGCTTGACGTCGGCCTCGGCGCCCTCAGGGACGCTGCCCTCCTCCCGCATCGCCGCGAACCACTCCGAGACGGTGGCGAGCTCGTCGGCGTCCATGTCGAAGGCGAGCACGTCGGCGCCGCGCCGGTACATCTCGAAGGCGTGCCGGCCGGCGCCGCAGCCCATGTCGAGCACGCGCTCGCCGGGGCGGAGTCCGAGCCGGTCGAAGTCAACGGTCAGCATGCGATGGAGATCCTCACTTCTCGGAGTGGGCGTCGATCGCCCGCTCGTAGGCGGCAGCCGTGGCGAGGGCCACGGCATGCCAGCTGAACTTGTCCAGGACCCGCCGTCGGCCAGCGGCTCCCATCCGGGCCCGGCGCTCGGGGTCGTCGAGCAACGCGGCAAGAGCTGCAGTCAGCTCGCCCACGTCGCCGGGGGTCACCAGGTCGGCGCACTCGCCGTCGGGGCCCACGACTTCCGGGATCGCCCCGGCGCGGCTCACCACCAACGGTGTCTCGCAGGCCATCAGCTCGGCCGTGGGCAGACTGAACCCTTCGTAGAGGGAAGGCACGCAGGCGACCTCCGCGGATCCCATCACCTCGACCAGCTCGGCGTCGGAGATGCCGTGCACGAAGCTGACGATGTCGGCGATGCCGAGCTTGTCGATGAGCTTCTCGGTGCGCCCGCCCTCGGTCGGTTTGGTGACCAGCAGCAACTCGACGTCGCGCTCGGTGCGGAGCTTGGCCAGGGCCTCGAGCAGCGTCGCCACGCCCTTCATGGGGGTGTCGGCGCTGGCCATCGCGACGATGCGGCCCGGGACGCGCGGCTTCGTCGGCGGCTGGAAGACCTCATCGACCCCGAGGGTGATGACCTCGATGCGCTCGGGGTCCACGCCGAAGTCGCGGGCGATGTCGCGCTTGGAGCTCTCCGAGACCGTCAGGATCGTCTTCAGCCGGCGGGCGACCTTGCCCTGCATCCGCAGGAAGGAGTACCAGCGCCGCATGCTGAACTGCTTGCGCAGCGGGGCGTGCTCCAGGTCGACGCGGCGGTCGAAGGTGATCGGGTGATGGATGGTCGTCACCAGGGGCAGCCCCATGCGCTCGATGTCGAGCATCCCGTAGGCGACAGTCTGGTTGTCGTGCACGACGTCGAAGTCCGCGACGCGGCTCCTCATCAGCCGTGCCACCCGCTTGCCGAAGGTGCGCGGCTCCGGGAAGGCCGCAGTGCACATGCTGAGGAACTCCTCGACGTCGATCAGGTCGCGGAACTCACGCAGGCGCGGGATGCGGAACGGGTCGGGCTCACGGTAGAGGTCGAGGCTCGGCACCTTGGTGAGGCGTACGCCGGGGTCGAGCTCGGGATAGGGCTGGCCGGAGAACACCTCGACCTCGTGCCCGAGGGCGACCAGCTCGCGGCTCAGGTGGCGCAGGTAGACGCCCTGACCGCCGCAGTGGGGCTTGCTGCGATAGGACAGCATCGCGATCCGCACGGCCGAAGTCCTTCCGGGTCGACTGCTCCCGTCGGGGTCTCCCGACCGTCAGAGAAAACTGTAACGTGTTTCTATTTTACCCGGCGCCGGTGCTAGCCTGAAAATGCCGGCCGACGCCGAGTATCTCACCGCTGTCGGCGCCTCCACCCGCCGATACCTGCCGACGACCGGAAGAGCCTTCGATGTCGACCGTGAACTCCCTGGCCACCGAGGATCTGGGGTCCGCCGCACAACGGGAGCGCCGCACGCGCATCCTGGACGCCACCGTCGCTCTGGCCTCCAAAGGGGGCTTCGACGCCGTCCAGATGCGTGCCGTCGCCGAGCAGGCCGACGTCGCGTTGGGCACGCTCTACCGCTACTTCCCCTCCAAGATCCACCTGCTCGTCTCGGCGCTCGGTCGCCAGTTCGAGGAGGCGGCCGGCGCGGTGGACAAGCGCAGCATCCCGGGCGACACCGCGCACGAGCGCGTCATGCACGTGCTGGGTCGGGCGACGCGCTCATTGCAGCGCGACCCGCACCTGACCGAGGCGCTCACCCGCGCGTTCATGTTCGCCGACGCGTCGGTGGCCACCGAGATCCACGTGGTCGGCATGCATGTGACTCGCCTCCTCATGCGCGCCATCGCCGACCCGTCGGTGGAGTTCGCGGAGATCGAGCCGAGCGAGGACGACATCGCCATCGCCCGGGTCATCGGCGATGTCTGGCTTGCGAGCCTGGTCCAGTGGGTGACCGGTCGCGCCAACGCCGCCGACGTCACCCGCAACATCGACGTCGCGGTGCGTCTCCTGCTGCGCTGAACGGGTCGGGGCTGAACGAGTCGGGGCTGAACGGGTCGGGGCTGAGCGGCGACGGGGCGCTCAGGCGCTTTCGAGGCGTCGACGTTGTTCCTCGACGTCGAAGTCGGGCTCGGGCCAGGTCAGCTCCATCGCGCGGAGGGCGTTGCGCAGCAGGTGGGCGATCGCGAGGGTGCGATACCACTTGCGGTCCGCGGGCACGACGTACCACGGCGCATGGTCGGCGTCGCAGCGCTCGAGCGCGATCTCGTAGGCGCGTTGGTAGTCGTCCCAGTGCTCACGCTCGTCGATGTCCTCAGGCTTGAACTTCCAGACCTTCGTCGGGTCGTCCAGCCGCGCCAGCAACCGCGCGCGTTGCTCGTCGCCCGAGATGTGCAACATGCACTTCACGATCGTCGTGCCCTCGTCTGCGAGGCGGCGCTCGAAGTCGTTGATCGCGCCGTAGCGGCGCTCGATCTCCTCGGGAGGTGCGAGCTCGCGGACCCGCCCGATGAGCACGTCCTCGTAGTGCGAACGGTCGAAGATGCCGATCTGCCCGGCGACGGGGACGGCCTGCTCGATGCGCCACAGGAAGTCGTGCGCGAGCTCTTCGGCGGTCGGCTTGCCGAATGCCTTGATCCGCAGTCCACCAGGGTTGAGCATCCCGGCGACGTGCTTGAGCACTCCGCCCTTGCCAGCGGTGTCCATGCCCTGGATCACCAGAAGCAGTCGCCGATGGCCGCCGGTGTAGCCGTGGGCCGCCAGCTTCCCCTGCAGCTCGACGATCTCCTCGTCGATCTCGTGGAGAGCGCGCTTGCCCGCCTCCTTGTCGCCGTCGAAGCCTGGTGTGGCCGAGGGGTCGATTGTGGTCAGGTCGACTGCCCCGGCCGGCACGCGCAGCAGCTGCTCGATGTTGTCCATGGGCGCTACCTACCCACTTCACGCCACTACGAGGCGGCGTCCTCCGCGTCGCCGAGCCCTGCGCCCTCGCGGGAGAGGGCGACCAGTCGACTGATCGCCCGGAAGTACTTCTTGCGGTAGCCGCCTCGGAGCAGCTCTGGGGCGAACAGCTCGTCCATGGGTACGCCGGAGGCCACCACCGGCAGGTCCCGGTCGTAGAGGCGGTCGGCGAGAACGACCAACCGCAACGCCACCGACTGGTCGTGCACGGTGTGCACGTCGTCGAGGCACACCAGCTCGGCGCCGTCCAGCATCGCACCGAACTTCGACGGGTGCACGCGCGCGAGGTGGTCGACCAGGTCGTCGAATCGGTCGTACGTCGCGCCAGGGTGTGCCGCGCGTCGACGTACCTCGTCCGGGGTCGCCGGCTGCGGGGCCGCCGGCAGACCGCGGTGTCGGTAGTCCTCGCCGTCGATGCGGATGGAGGTGAACGACGCCGCCAGACCCTGGATCTCGCGCATGAAGTCCGCGGTGGCGAAGCGCCCCTCCCCCAATTTGTCGGGCAACGTGTTGGACGTGGCGGCGAGGTTGACGCCCGCTTCCTTGAGCCGGGTGAGGAGGGTGGAGACGAGGACGGTGTCACCGGGGTCGTCGAGCTCGAACTCGTCGACACAAACCAGGTTGTGGTCCGACAGCGCCGCGACCGCATCGTGGAACCCGAGGGCACCGACGAGATGGGTCAGCTCCACGAACGTCGCGAACAGCTTGGGCCCCTGGGCGGCGTGCCACGTGGAGGCGAGCAGGTGGGTCTTGCCGACGCCGAAGCCACCGTCCAGGTAGACGCCTTCGGGCTCCTCGCCGCCCGAGCGCCACGAGAAGCTGAAGACCTTGCGGCGCGCGGGAGTGTTGATGCGCGAGACGAATCCGCGCAATGCGTCGACCGCGGCCTGCTGCGAGGGCTGGTCGGGGTCGGGCCGGTAGCTCTCGAAGCTGACCTGTGCGAACTTGGGCGGAGGCACGAGCTCGGCGAGCAACTGGTCCCTGGGCACCGAGGGGTTGCGATCCGTCAGGGCGAGTGGCACCGGGCGAGCCTACAAACGGCTGGACGGGACCGGCTGAGCAGACCCTCCGCGGCCTCCGCACAGACGATGGTGTCGCACTTCGAACACATCATGTGCACACTGGTGTGATGGCAGTGAAGGAGTACGGCGTGCGGGATCTCCGCAACGACACGGCGAGTGTTCTCGCCTCGGTCGAGGCCGGCGACCGTGTCTTTCTGACGAATCGAGGGCGTCGGGTCGCGGAGCTCCGACCGGTGTCGCCGGAGAATGACCTGGACCGTCTCCTCGACCTCGCCGACCGGCTCTCTCCTGGCGACACCGGGGCATTCGATGAGTTGATGGAGAACAAGCGGGACGACCTCGTGGCCCAGGGCGCCAAGGACACCGACGAGTGGCGCTGATCCTGGACACCTCGGCTGTCATCGGCTGGATGGAACTCAAGGATCCCGGCGTCATTGCGGCGATCCGCGCGCACTCCACCGATGAGAGTCCACGCGTTCACGCCGTCACCCTCGGCGAACTCGAACGTGGCGTCTCCCAAGGCGGCGACGCGACGACGCGGGACAAACGTCGTGCCACGCTGCGCTTCGCCCGAGAGCAGCTCGCGCCTGTGGCCTTGGATCCCGATGGTGACCAGCCCGAAGCCTTCGGGATGATCGGTGCCGTGCTGAGCCGCGCCATCTCGCACAACGACTGCTGGATCGTCGCGGCTGCGGTGACCGAGCGGCGGCGACTGCTCACGCAGGACACCACACTCGCCGAGAGAGTGAGTCGAGCGGGCGCGAGCGTCGACTCGATCCGAGCGTGGTTGGACGATCGGTCCTACAGCCTCGAGGTCGTCCACGTCCCGCGGACGCCCGTCTGACCATCCTGGGCATCCGCGCTGCGATGAGAGGATCGGCCGATGGACCTGCCCGTGATGCCGCCCGTGCTGCCCATGTTGGCGAAATCGCACAAGGACGTGCCTGACCCGGCGAAGCACCCGCACGACCAGCACCCGGGCCTGCTGTTCGAGCCGAAGTGGGACGGCTTCCGCTGCCTGGTGTTCAAGGACGGCGATGAGGTGGAGCTGGCCAGCCGCAACACCAAGCCACTCACGCGTTACTTCCCCGACGTGGTCGCTGCGCTGCGCGAGCAGCTGCCGGAGCGCGTCGTCCTGGACGGCGAGATCATCGTCGCCATCGACGGCAGGCTGGAGTTCGAGCGGCTGCAGGACCGGGTGCACCCGGCCGACTCTCGGGTGCGGATGCTCGCCGAGGCGACGCCGGCGTCGTACGTCGCCTTCGACCTGCTTGCCCACGACGACGAGGACCTCATGAGCCGACCCTTGGCGGTACGTCGCGAGCTGCTCGAGCAGGCGCTGGCCGACGTCACCGACCCGCTCCACGTCACAGCTGCGACCCCCGATCGTGAGGTCGCGCTTCGCTGGTTCGAGCAGTTCGAGGGGGCGGGGCTGGACGGCGTGATCGCCAAGCCGCTCGCCGCGGCGTACAAGCCGAATGTCCGCGCCATGGTCAAGATCAAGCACGAGCGCACGGCCGACGTCGTGGTGGCCGGCTACCGACTGCACAAGAACTCCACTCCCGACAAACCGTTGCTCGGCTCTCTCCTGCTGGGCTTGTACGACGGTGACGGCAACTTGCGACACGTGGGCGTCGCGGCGTCGTTCACGGCCGCCCGTCGTGCCGAGCTCATCGACGAGCTCGCCGAACTGGTCGCCGATCCTGGCGAGCACCCGTGGGGCGAGTGGCAGCAGATCACCGCCAGCGGTGAGCGAACCCAAGGCACTCCGAGTCGGTGGAGCGCCGGCAAGGACCTGTCGTTCGTCGCGTTGCGGCCGGAGCGCGTCCTCGAGGTCGCCTACGACCACATGGAAGGAGAGCGGTTCCGCCACACGGCACAGTTCCGCCGGTGGCGCCCCGACCGCGATCCTCACTCCTGCACCTACGCGCAGCTCGACGAACCCGTCGGTTACGACCTCGCCGACGTGCTCGGTGGCGCCTGAGGATCCCCAGCAGGGAGCCGATCCTGGCTAGGCTGGCCACACGCCGCCGAGAACGGTGGAGGAGCAGGAGGGCAGCCGGATGGACCAGCCGTCGACCTACAACGTGGTGCTGCTCGTGGAGCAGGCCCTCACCCGCATCGACGCCGAACAGGTGCACGGCCTGCACACCTCGGCACCCGCCCCCGTCCGCTACCACCTGCTGCTGCCGGTGGAGGACGCCGCATCCAGGGTCGAGTCCGCGATGGGTGCGCTCGCCACCGGCGACGCACTGATCGCGCCGCCGATGGTGCTTGACCACGAGGACGTGCAGGAGATCCAGCGCGAGCTCCTCGAGGAGGCGCGTGCCGCGCTTGCCTCGTCGCTGGACTGCCTGGCTTCGGCGGGGGCGACCGTCTTCGGGGACTTCGTGACGATCGACCCGATCGATGCGCTGGCCGCGAAGGTGCAGGCCGTCGACGCCGACGAGGTCATCGTGCTGACCCGTCCGCACGTGGTCGCGGAGTTCTTCCACCTCGACTGGACCTCGCGCGCCCGGCGGCGTCTCGGCGTACCCGTGCTGCACCTGTTGGAGCACGAGACCTTCGACGAGCAGGCCGGCGCGGGCGAAGGCGTCACCGGACTCTGAAGAGGTCGATCAGCGGCGCTCAGTCCTCGATGCGGTTGCCGTGCTCGTCCCAGTGCTCGGCGACCTTCTTGCTCGGCTGCACGCGGGGAGGCTCGCCCGGCTGCTTCGGGTAGTCCGGTGGCCAGTTCAGCTCCCCGCCCGGCAGCGACTCCCAGAGCTCCAGCAACGGCTCGATGGAGTACGCCGTGTCGTCCATCTCCGCCCACGGGTCGCCCTCTGCCAGGTAGTCCCCGATCGTCGTCAGGTTGAAGTCGCGCGGGTCGTCGACGGCGGCGAGGCCGTCCCAGGACATCGGTGTGCTCACTGGTGCCCCCGGTCGGGCGCGCAGGCTCCAGGCGCTGGCGATCGTGCGGTCGCGCAGGTTCTGGTTGTAGTCGAGGAAGAGCCGCTCCCCCCGCTCCTCCTTCCACCAGGCCGTGGTCACCCCGTCGTCACGCTGCTCGAGCTCGCGGCCGAGTCCGATCGCGGCGTGCCGCACCTCGTCGAAGGTCCAGCGCGGCTCGATGCGGACGTAGATGTGTACGCCGCGGTTGCCGCTCGTTTTCGGGTAGCCACGCAGGCCCAGCTCCTCGAGCAGCTCGCGGACGACCTCGGCCACGCGCTGGGCGTCACGGAAACCTGTGCCTGGTTGGGGATCGAGGTCGAGGCGGAGCTCGTCGGGATGGTCCACGTCGGGTCGGCGCACCGGCCAGGGGTGGAAGGTCAGCGCGCCCATCTGGGCCGCCCATACCAGCGCCGCGGGCTCGGTCGGGCACAGCTCGTCGGCCGTGCGGCCGCTGGGGAATGCGATCCGCACCGTCTCGACGTACTCAGGCGCCCCCTTGGGCAGCCGCTTCTGGTAGAAGCCGTCGGCTTCCCGGTCCTGCGGGCCCGTCGCCAGCCGCATGCCTTCGCGCCACCCGTCGGGCCAGCGCTCCATGGCAGTCGGGCGCTCGCCCACTGCGCGCATCATCGCCTCACCGACCGATGCGAAGTACTCGCACACCTCGAGCTTGGTGATCGACGGTGTGCGGTCGGTGGCCTCGTAGACGATCCGGTCGGGGCTGGTCACACGGACCTCGCGCTCGCCGGCAGTCACCGTCGCTGCGGGGGTCTTCGCCATGGGCTCATGCAAGCAGACCCGTCAACGCCCCGCGGTCCGAGACCGGTTGGTCGCCCCGAATAGTCTGGAGACATGGAGTATCCGGTGAGCAAGACCGAAGACGAGTGGCGTGCGCAGCTGAGCCCCGAGGAGTACCAGGTGCTCCGGCAGGCGGGCACCGAGCGTCCCTTCACCGGTGAGTACACCGACACCGAGACCGAGGGCATCTACCGCTGCCGCGCATGCTCGACGGAGCTGTTCCGCTCGGACACGAAGTTCCACTCCCACTGCGGGTGGCCGTCGTTCTTCGCACCTCTCGCCGAGGAGCGGGTGCAGTACATCGAGGACACGACGCTGGGCATGAAGCGGGTCGAGGTGCGCTGCGCGGCGTGCGGGTCACACCTCGGTCATGTCTTCGAGGGCGAGGGCTACGAGACTCCCACCGACCTGCGCTTCTGCATCAACTCGATCAGCCTCACCCTCGAGCCCAAGGCCTGAGGGCGTGAGCACGGTCGAGCCGGCAGAGCGTCGCCACCAGTACGCCGTCAGCGTCCTGGAAGCGCTGGCGCGAGCGTTGTACGTCGCCTCGGGCGCACTCTTGGTGATGCTGGTGATCCTGCTGCTCGTGAGCATGGGGGATGGTGAGTCGGACTTCCCCATCGCCGGCGTGTTCGTGCTGGTGCCGATGGTTGCAGCGGCGCTGAGCCTGCAGATCAGCGCCGCCACCCTCGGCAAGCCCGAGGCCTGAGCCGTCTCCTCAGGGCAGGTCGGCGAGCAGCTGCGCGACCTCGCGCCGACGGCCCGTGTAGAACGGGATCTCCTCACGGACGTGCCGCCGCGCTCCCGACGCGCGCAGGTGCCGCATGAGATCGACGATCCGGTGCAGCTCGTCGGCCTCGAAGGCCAGCAGCCACTCGTAGTCGCCGAGCGCAAAGGACGCCACCGTGTTGGCGCGCACGTCGGCGTAATCGCGGGCCATCTTGCCGTGCTCGGCCAGGAGCGCACGGCGCTCGTCGTCGGGGAGCAGGTACCACTCGTAGGATCGCACGAACGGGTAGACGCACACGTAGTCACGGGCCTGCTCGTCGGCGAGGAACGCCGGGATGTGGCTGCGGTTGAACTCCGCGGGTCGGTGCAGCGCCATCTGGGACCAGACCGGCTCCAGCCTGCGCCCGAAGGTCGTACGCCGGAAGTGGTGGTAGTGCTGCTGCAGGTCCTCGGAGGACTCCGCGTGGGTCCACACGAGAACCTCGGCGTCGGCGCGGAGCCCCGCGACGTCGTACACCCCGCGCACCGTGACCGTGTCGCCCATCTCGGCGAAAAGCGCCTCGACCTCGTCGGCCTCCGCCGTCCGGTCGGCGTCGCCCAGCGGATCGCGGACCTTGTAGACCGACCACATCGTGTAGCGGATGGCGTCGTTGAGGTCGCGGGCCAGCTTGCCGCGGTTGGGCAGGCGGGTCTCGGGAGTGTTGTCGGTCATGGCCTCATTCTCCCGGTCGGCCGAAAGCGTCCCGTGCGCGGGCCGGAAGCTCCGCGAGCACCTGGGCAGCTGCGGCCCGTCCGGACGCGATGCAGGCCGGGATGCCCACCCCGTCGTACGCCGCACCACAGACGGCGAGCCCGGGGTGGGCTGCGACCGAGGCGCGCACGCGGCGTACCCGGTCCAGATGGCCGACCGCATATTGCGGCAGCCCGCCGCCCCACCGCTGGACGACGGCGTCGACGGGTCGGCTGGTGATGCCGGTCGCGCGCTGCAGGTCGGCGACGGACCGGGCGACCAGCTCTTCGTCGGTCGCTTGGAGGGAACGCTCTTCGCGGTGACGTCCGACCGAAGTGCGGATGACGACCGTGTCGGGGGCGGACTCGTCGACCCATCCCCACTTCGCCGAGACGAAGGTGGCGGCCTTGATGTCGCGGGCATCGACCGGCGGGACCAGGAACCCGGAGCCGGGCAGGGCCGGGACCGTCGATCGGTCGAACGCCATCGAGATGACCGCGACCGAGGCGTACTCGATGTCGCTCAGCTCGGCTGCCGCCCGGGGCACGGCCTCGCTGAGCAGACGGGCCGCTGCCGGGGCAGGGACCGCGAGGACCACCGCGTCGGCATGGACGACCTCGGGGACGGTG
>JBHWSH010000348.1:0-6865 GCA_043427135.1 Marmoricola sp.
ATGGTGGGCGGAGGAGGGCTGCTGGCCCGGGGCGGGGGAGAGCGGGACGCCGATCCCGCACCGGCCGACTCGTCGGTGCCCGACGACTACATGGTGCCGTGGAAGCAGCTCGACCCCACCCACCCCAAATGGCCTGCGCCCGTGGCCCGGTACACGCCCGACCCTGCGCTCGCCGAGGGGAAGCCCTGGTGCACCACCGAGGACCTCACCTTCGAGCGCTCCGTCGAGGGCGCCGGCGGCACGATGTACGAATTCGTGACGATCAAGTCGGCCGGCACGGTCTCCTGCCGGCTCCCGGCCGAGCCGTCGGTGGAGGTCACCGGACCCGACGGCCAGGCGCTGCCGGAGCCTGTCGAGGTGGAGCGGCTGGACGTCTCGGGTCCCGACGGCCGGACCTGGCCCTTCGACGTGCTCATCGACCCCACCCACACCGCTTCGCTTGTCTTCTCGCTGCCGTCCATGGCGTGCGACGTGGCCTCGTCCGACGCCCACTTCCGTGTGACGTGGGGGACCCGGGCCAGCTTCGCCGGAGGCATCACCGTGCCCGGCTTCGGGAGGCGGCCGTCGTGCCAGGGGCTTGGGGACGAGCTGCCGGGCGAGCCGGTCCGGGTCTACCGCCTGGCACCGACGGACTTCGAGGTCCGGGAGGAACGCCATCCGGTAGCCGACCTCGGCGTCCGGCAGGTCTCCTTCTCTCAGGAGTCCGAGTACGGCCCCGGGACGGCGATCGTCGCGCTCACGGCGAAGGTCGACACCCCAATGACGCCGTGCCCGGACGCGCGGTTGTCGATGCGCCACTCCTTCGACGACGTCACCGAGATGCCCTACGCGCTCAACTGCGCTGCGGTGCCGTTCCGCCTCGCCGACGGCACGCCCTACATGCCGGCCGGCACGGCGCTCCGGTTCGAGGTCGCGGTCCCCCAGTGGGGCGAGGCGCGGCCGACCTACAGCTGGACACTGTCCGGGCCGGCGCCGGTCACCATCGACCTCGAGCCGGACCGCGTCGAGCCGCGGGTGGTGGACGACGCCAAGGATGCGACCTTCGTGCTGGAGGTCTCCAACCAGTCCTTCGACGAGCCGGTCATGCCGATAAAGGTGTACGTCGACGACGAGCTGCTCATCGACAACGCCTTCCACGTCGATGACCAGCACACCTGGGTCAGCTATCCGATGCTGCTCTCGCCCGGCTACCACCTGGTCCGGGTCGAGTCAGCCGACGGCGCTGGGGCCCAGGACAAGCTCGTGCTAGAGAAGGGGAAGGTCCAGTACGCCTTGCTGGAGTACTGGAACGAAGGCGCCCGAGGCCCCGAGCTGACGTGGCGGACCCAGGACCAGCCGTTCCTGCACGACTAGAGCAGGCGGCTTCGGGCCAACCCCGGTTCCGAGCGGATGCCGCAACCGCAAACGGCGAAGTGTGAGGGCCCGGGTCGGAATCACCACGGATCACCGCAAGCGGATCGGTCTGCGGCACGATGTCGACCGTGGATCTGAACCCCGGGAAAAGTTGCTTCGGCGTCGGTCACGGGGGCGCGGCTTCCGGACATGAACGAGTATGAGCAACCCAACCCAGGAGTTCACCGTTGCCTGGCAACGCGATGCGCCCCGAATACTGATCTACGCGCGTCGACACGTGGGTTTCAGCGATGCGCCGGACATCGTTGCCGAGACCTTCACCATCGCCTGGCGACGCTGGAGCGACGTGCCTATTCCGGCAACTCCCTGGCTGTTTGGCACCGCCCGTCACGTCGTCCACAACCATCTGAGGGGTCAGCGGCGACGTATTGCGCTCAAGCAGCGCATCAGGCTTCTTGACGCCGTAGCGGCGGCATCCCATGATGCCCCGCACGAACGGACCGACGCGTTGGTGCGGCTCGCATCGCTGCCGGAGCAGCATCGGGAGGCGTTGCTCCTCATCAGTTGGGACGGACTGAGTCCGGAGGCGGCCGCGGTGGCGCTGGGCATCAGTCCCGCCGCTCTTCGTAAGCGTCTTCAACGCGCACGCGCCGCGATTGACACGCCCACAGTCCGCAACGCCTTACAACGGTCCACACTGCAGGAGTCCCCATGAACACCAGCCAGACCATTGAACGGATCCGACCCGGCGTCGAGCACCTGGACCCGGCATGGTCCGCGCACACGCTTCAGCGGATCACCCAAGACCCAGGAAGCCGGAGCCCTCGGTCACGTCGAGGCCTCAAGGCGATCGCCTTGACAGCCGCGACGCTAGTGGGCACCGGCACTGCCGCCTACGCCGCCGGACTGGTCCCCGCCTTCATCACTGAAGAGTTCGACTGGGTCTCCCCAAGTCGGGTGCACAACGAGCGCCTCGTCGGTTCCTTCGAGGTCCCGGCTGGAGAGAGCGTGCGAACCTTCAAGGTGTGGCGCGCTGTCAACGACAGCGGTGAGACCTGCACCGTTGTCCTCGAAAGAGAAACACGGTTCGGCCCCATTTTCGACGGCGGGTGCACACAAGCACCCACCCAAGCATGGTTCGGGTGGACCTCGGAGTACGCCAAGAGCTCCGAGCCCATGCCGCCCGCGACACTGTTCATCTACGGCGAGCCTGAAAACAGCGCCGTACAACAGGTCCGCGTGCACGGCACCGGCTACAGCCACACGACCGAAATCAATCCCGTAACGGGCGGATACGCCGTCGCAGTGCCTGAAATCACGAGCGACGCTTGGACTGAACGTGCCGGACAGGTCGTGGCAACCGTCGACTTCCTCGACGGAAGCGGTCGCAAGATCGGCGTTCAGACCCTGCGCGACCGCTGAGCGGAGCGCTTTGAGGGGGCGTACCTGCGTCAACGCGACCCGGAGCGTCCGCCATCGGCTGGTGTGCGCCGAGCCAGTCCGTCCCAGAAGGTGAACCGTTGCCGGGACGCGGAGCCCCGCGGTCGGCTTCTAGGGTCCGTCGCTGGTCGGCGTCCCGCGAGGGTGTCGGTTGCGGGACGCCGACAACAGGCGGTGTCAGCGTCGTGCCGAGGCGTCAGCGAGGTCTGCCTTCGCCGCGGTGCGCTGCCGCTCGATCGCCCGGTGGACGGTGGACCGGCCGACGCCGAACAGCTCGGCGACCTCGAGGGTGCTGTACTCGCCGCTGTGCACCAACGAGACCAGGTGCGCTTCCTGCTTGCGGCTGAGCTTGGGCTGCTTGCCCTTCAACCGGCCCTTGGCTTTCGCGACCTTCATCCCCTCCACTGTGCGGAGCCGGATGAGGTCGGACTCGAACTCGGCCACCATGGCGAGGACGTTGAACAGCAGCCGTCCGACGGCGTCGGCGGGGTCATAGACCGACCCGCCGAGGCTGAGGCTGATCTCCCTTGTGGTCAGCTCGTCGGCGATCGCGCGAGCGTCGGGTAGCGATCTGGCCAAACGGTCGAGCTTCGTGACCACGAGCGTGTCTCCTGCGCGGCACGCGGCGAGTGCCTCACGAAGTCCAGGCCGCTCGCGGTTGGTGCCGGTCAGGCCATGGTCGACTAGATACGGTCGACCTCGACGCCGAGGGCAAGGAGACCGTCGCGTTGAGCGGTGAGGTCTTGTTGCTCGGTGGAGCATCGGGCGTACCCGACGAGCAGGGCGTTCATGGCGCACCTCAAAGGGTTGGCCCGGCCATGGCCACGGGGTGTGGTCCGGCCCGAGCATCGGGCAATGTCCCGACCGCACCAGCCAGCGCTCAGCACGCCTGCGGGTGCAAGGCCGCCAGGCACGCGACCGCCTCGGCCGCGTATCCCGCTCGTGGCCGCCATCGACGCCCAGTGCTCCGGGTGGCTCAGACGATGGGCGGGGTCGCGTTCCATGGATTGAGGCACGAGACGCCGAGGGGTTCGAAGTGCTTGGTGTTGCGCGTCGCGATGGTCATCCCGGCAGCTTCCGCGACGGCGGCGATGAGGGCGTCGTCGAAGGGTGCGTGCTCGGGAACCCGATAGGCCGCGAGGATCCGGGCCGCCGACAGGTCGAACGGCAGCACCCGATCGGCAAAGGTGGGCAGGACATTCTCCTCGAGCCAGCGACGCAGTACGGCTCCTTGCTCGGCGTCGGATCGCTCCTTGGCAATCACTCCACGCTCGATCTCCGCGATGGTGAATGCTGAGACGAACTGGTCACCTACGGGAACCGATGCTGCCCAGACCTCGACGGGGCGGTTGCGTCCTCGGACCCGCAGCGCGGACACCACGTTAGTGTCCAAGAGGTACTTCACAGTTGTGCCGAGCGTGCCGTCAGGCCCAGGCGCTCGGGTTCGAAGTCGATGTCGGCACCTTCGTCGGTGCTCAAGAGATCAACGATGGTGACGGGCTCGCCCTCCAGAGCCTTGGTGAGCACGTCGCGCGCCTCCGCCTCAACCGACCGGTGACGCTGCTTGGCACGCGCACGAAGCGCGGCCTTGGTCCCCGCGGGCAGGTTGCGAATCAGGATCTGTTCCATAGCGACCACCTCCGATATCACATCAACGATATCACCCTGGCTGCCTCAGCCACGACAAGTCAGCGCGACCTCTCAGGGCGCCCCCCCTGCGGCGGCACCCCTCGGCTCCGGGTCAATCACCGGATGCCGAGCGTCACCCGGAGGGTGACCGGAGCGGGATCCGCCTACGGCCATCGCAACTACGATGCCCGGCTCTCGGACTTCTCCTGGATGACTGCGACGGCGAGTTCAGTCGCTCGTGGCAGGCTTGGGGACATGGCTGGGATCACTGGACTGACCGGATGGGTCGGCATTGTGCTCAACGCTCCTGACGCGCGAGCTCTGGCGTACTTCTACCGGGACTTGTTCGGCTGGCCGCTTGCCGACGACGAGCCGGACTGGTGCACGATCGGCGTCCCTGGTGCGCCCGTCAACCTGGCGTTCCAAACCGAGGAGATCTACGAACGGCCCACCTGGCCGGCCACCTCAGGCAAGCAGCAGATGATGCTCCATCTGGACATCGGCGTCAGTGACCTTTCCGCCGCGGTCGAGGACGCGGTCGAGCTCGGCGCTGCACTACCCAGTCATCAACCTCAAGACGACGTGCGCGTCCTACTCGACCCGGCCGGTCACCCGTTCTGCCTGTACATCGACAGCGATTAGGGAGCATGTTGTTGCCGCAGACCGATCCCTCAGTGGTCAGGTACGCGGCCGCGGTGAATCACCAAAGCCATGGGGCGCCGCGTTGAGGCAACGGTTCCCCTTGGGTCAGTCCCTGTCTTCCTGACCCCGCGCGTTGTCGCCGGTGTGGTGCAGGGGTAGACACGGGCTATGTGTCCACCGTAGGTTGACACTTGTCCGCTTGTGTTGACGAGGGGGTTGGGTATGAATGATCGACGGAAGTTGCGGCTGTACCGGAGCATCACGTGGGTCTTGCTGGGTATTGCCGCGCTCGTACTGCTGTACACGTTGTTCGTAGGGGCGCTGCCCTTCCAGGTGGGGTATCTGGTTGCACTCTTCGTGGGAGTCGCCCTTCTCGTATTCGCCCTTGAGGTAGCTGTCAGACGTGGAACGTCCCGAGACTCGTGAGGCTGAGCCCGACGAGGTGCGTTTGCACCTCGGGCGTGCGATTGCCTGCTACACCCCGGCCAACAGTTCTGGTGCTGACGTGGTCGTGGCGATCACGAAGACGGCCGCGATGCTGGACTCCATGATGATCGAGGCCGTCTCTGGTGCTCGCGCCGACGGGGCAAGCTGGGCAGAGCTCGGCCGCGTCTTGGGAAAGACCCGGCAGGCGGTGCACAAACGGTTTGGGCAGGAGTCAGGCGTGCCAGGCGACAAAGTCACAGTGGCCGCCTCTCGACGCCACGAACTCCGCGATCTGAATGCGCTTGGCGCTCAGGGCTACCGCCTGGCACGGGTCGGTGTGCGACGTCTGGAGCTGCTCCACGTCGGAACTTCGCACGAGTACACCCGGGCAGTGGGTATATCCGACGAAGCATCTCGACTCGTCGAAGATGGGTGGACGGTGATGGGCTGGCGGTTCCCCGACGTATTCTTCGGTCGCGAGGTTGGAAGTTCCCAGGACCACGAGACGACCGACGGCGCGCCGCTTACGTAAATCCCTGGTGGAGTATTGGGCGGCCGTCGACAGGCAAGGTAGCTCGGCCGCAGTGGGACCGTCCCATAAGCGAACCCGTCGCGGGAACTGCGCTGATCAGCAGCCTGGCGACTGTCCGGACGTCCCGGCAGAGCCGTCCGGTGATGTGTTCCGGTGACGGGGCCCTATCCGGACGAGCCGGCGCAGTTTCCCCGGGCCGTCCTCGTTCCCCAATATCGAACGCGTTCGCGACAGCGGCCCGGCCCGCGTCGCCCTTCCTAACGGTTCCCCCAAGCCCTGTAAGCCGTTCCTCACAATCTTCCTGTCCACACGTCCACACGTCCCTTCCTCCCCCGTCCCTGCCTCTCGCCCCTGTCCCCAGTCCCTCTCTCGAACCCTGCCCCTTCTCCTTCTCCCCTCCGCACACACCTCTTTCATCCGAGGTTCCCCCTGGCCACTCGCGGTCGGCGCGCGGCCTTGAGGGGTGTGACGATGACGCTGCAGAAGTTGTCGGCCGGGTCGGGGTACGAGTACCTGACCCGGCAGGTCGCCGCGCTCGACTCGACGGAGAAGCGCAACACCCCGTTGGCCGACTACTACGCGGCGAAGGGTGAGGCACCGGGCCGATGGATCGGGTCGGGGCTCGCTGGCATCGATGGTCTGGCGATCGACGACATCGTGACTGCCGAGCAGATGAAGCACCTGTTCGGCAGCGGCTGCGACCCGATCACCGGGCGGCCGCTTGGCGCGGCGTACAAGGTGTATGGCAACGAGACCTTGCACGCGTTCAAGGCCCGGGTCGACGAGCTGCTGGCGCACTCGTCCATGCCGACGTCGGCCGAGCGGGCGGCCGCACGCTCGGCC
>JBHWSH010000349.1:0-5171 GCA_043427135.1 Marmoricola sp.
GTGGGCCTACCCGCGCTGACCGTGCAGACGCAGCCGGAGACCAAGACGTTGGTCAACCTCGACACGATCTTCTTCGCCGACCCGTCCGAAGTGCGACGGACGCTGTCGATCCTGGGGCAGTCGGTGGAGGTGGTGGCGACGCCGGCGGTCTACCACTGGGACTTCGGCGACGGCTCCCAGTTGTCGACCCGTGAGCCGGGCGCGCCGTACCCGAGCAAGGACATCACCCATCGCTACCTCGACGCGCACGTAACGGTGCGGCCGCAGGTGGCGGTGGAGTACGCCGCTCGGTTCCGGGTGGGCGCCGGGGGATGGCAGGACATCGGCGAGACGGTGACGATCACCGGACCCGGCACTGCGCTACGGATCGCGGAGGCGACCGCGGTCCTCTCCGGCCAGCATTGACCCGGGGGTGGAGTGTTTGTCGCACGTCATACGACAAACACTCCGGGCCACCTGAGGCCGCCGGGATCTTCAGCCCCGGACGACCGCGACCGACTGGCGAGCGATCTCCCACTCCTCGTTGGTCGGAATCACCAGGACCCTCGCGGCCGAGCCGGGGCTGGCGATGTCGCGAGGCTCCCGCGATGCCGCCTCGTTGAGCTCGTCGGAGAGCTCGATGCCCAGCGAGGCCATGCCGGAGAGGATGGCAGCGCGGAAGTCGGCTGCGTTCTCGCCGACACCGCCGGTGAAGACGACGGCGTCGACTCCGCCCAGAACGGCGGTATAGGCGCCCACGTACTTCTTCACTCGGTGGCAGTAGACGTCGAAGGCGAGCACGGCGTCGGGGTCGCCTTCGTTCCGCAATCGGGTGAGCTCGCGGGCATCGTTGTGACCGATCATGCCCTTGAGTCCCGAAGCCCTGTTGAGTTGCCGGTCGATCTCCTCGATCGTCAGTCCGGCCTCGCGGGCGAGGTGCGCGGGCAGGGCAGGGTCGATGTCCCCCGACCGGGTGCCCATGACGAGCCCCTCGAGCGGAGTGAAGCCCATCGAGGTCTCCACCGAACGACCACCGTCCACCGCAGTGGCCGACGCGCCGTTGCCGAGATGCAGCACGATCAGGCGGGTCGCCTCCAGCGGTCGGCCGAGGAGCTCGGCCGCTTCGCCGGCGACAAAGGACACCGATGTCCCGTGGAAGCCATAGCGGCGGATGCGGTGCTCCCGAGTCCATTCCGGCGGCACCGCATAGGTGTAGGCATGCGCCGGCAGGGTGTGGTGGAAGGCGGTGTCGAACACCGCCACGTGAGGTAGGTCGGGGAAGATCCGCCGTGCGACGTCGATGCCCTCGAGATTGGCGGGGTTGTGCAGGGGTGCCAGCGGCACGAGATCGTGCACGGTCGCCACGAGCTCGTCGTCGACGAGGACGGGCGCGGAGAAGCGATCGCCGCCGTGCACGACCCGGTGTCCGACAGCGACCAACTCGACGTCGTCCAGTGCCGGTCCGTGCGTCGAGAACGCCTCGAGGGCCTGCCGCAGGGCGGACTCGTGATCAGGGACTTCGCACTCGTCGCGATTGCTGCCGTCCGGCCCCTCATGCCGCACGGCACCGATGGCCTCGCCGATGCGCTCCACGAGACCATGGCCGGGGGAGTGACCGGTCTCGGCGTCCACCAGGCTGTACTTCAGTGAGGACGATCCGGCGTTGATGACCAGCACATGCGCCGTCACACCGGCTCCTGCGCCTGGATCGCAGTGATGGCGACGGTGTTGACGATGTCGCGCACGGTCGCGCCGCGTGACAAGTCGTTGACTGGCTTGCGCAGCCCCTGCAGCACGGGGCCGACCGCGACAGCTCCCGCGGACCGCTGCACGGCCTTGTAGGTGTTGTTGCCCGTGTTCAGGTCCGGAAAGATGAAGACCGTCGCCTGTCCGGCGACCTTGGAGTCGGGCAGCTTGGTCTTGGCCACCGCGGAGTCGATCGCCGCGTCGTACTGGATCGGGCCCTCGACGGCGAGCCGCGGAGCCCTTTGCCGGACGAGGTCGGTCGCCTCCAGCACTTTGCGTACGTCGCTGCCCGATCCCGAAGCGCCGGTGGAGTAGGAGAGCATCGCCACCCGCGGCTCGATGCCGAACGCGGCCGCGGTCGTGGCCGAGGCGATGGCGATGTCGGCGAGCATCTCGGCGGTGGGGTCGGGCACCACGGCACAGTCGCCGTAGACCAGGACCTGGTGAGGCAGGCACATGAAGAACACCGACGACACTGTGGACATGCCCGGCGAGGTCTTCACGATCTCCAGCGCAGGACGGATCGTGTGCGCGGTGGTGTGGGCAGCGCCCGAGACCATGCCGTCCGCCTTGCCGAGCTCCACCATCAATGTGCCGAAGTAGGACACATCGGTGACGATGGCGCGGGCCTCGTCGAGGTCGATGCCCCGATGCGCGCGCCGCTCGTGGTAGACCTGCGCAAACTCCTCGACCAGCTCCTCGTCGTACGGGCTGAGCAGGTTGGCGCGAGACAGGTCGACGCCCAGCGCAGCCGCGTTGCGGTTGATCGCGATCGGGTCGCCCAGCAAGGTCAGGTCGGCAACGCCGCGGCGCAGCAGGATGTCAGCGGCGCGCAGGATGCGTTCCTCCTCGCCCTCCGGCAGCACGATGTGGCGCCGGTCCTCAACCGCTCGGTCGATGAGTTGGTGCTCGAACATCAGCGGCGTCACTGTGGGGGTGCGGACGACCTCGAGTTGGTCGACCAGGGCCGCACCGTCAACGTGCTCGGCGAAGAGCGCCAGCGCCGTGGCGACCTTGCGAGGGGAGTCTTTGCTCAACCGCCCTCGGCGCGTGGTCAGGGCGGTCGCAGTCTGATGGGTGCCGAGGTCGGTGGCGATGATCGGCGTGGTCGTGCCCAGGCTGTCGACAAGCCGCTGGATCTGCTCGGGCAGCCGGATCCCGCCGTTCAGGACAACCGCCGAGATCTGGGGGAAGTCGGGGGACACATGCGCGAGGAGTACGCCGAGCACGACCTCGGGGCGGTCGCCCGCGGTCACCACGACGTTGCCCTCGCGGATCCGGTCCAGCACATTGGGGATGGTCATCCCGGCGATGAGGAGTCCGCTGACCTCCCGATGCAGGAGCGTCTCGTCGCCGGAGAGGAACTCCCCGTCGCAGGCCTGCATGACCTCTTCGACGGTCGGCGCATCGAGCAGCGGCTCGTCAGGCAGCGCATAGCCCGGAACCCCCTGGGAGCCCGCCGCCTGTGCAGCGGCCTCGAGTTGCGCGGGATCGCACCGGTTGGCGATGACGGCGGAGAGAGTCACATGGTGGGCCTTGAGCTCCGCAGCCAGCATCTCGGTGGCGGTCTCGATGTCGTGCGGGGTGCGGTGGGCGCCGTTGACGACCAGGAGGACCGCGGCGCCGAGGTTGGCGGCGATGCGGGCGTTGACCGCGAACTCGGTGGGTGTCGTAACGTCGGTGTAGTCGCTGCCCACGATGACGACTGCGTCGCAGCGGTCGGCGACGCGGTGATAGCCGTCCACGATGCGTTCCATGGCACCGGCCGGGTCGTTGTGCATCTCGTCGTAGGTGACCCCGCAGGCTTCCTCGTACGACGTCGCGGCGGCGTCGTGGGAGGTCAGCAGGTCGAGCACGTAGTCGCGGTCGGTTGTCGAGTCCCTGTCGCCGCGGATGATCGGTCGGAAGATGCCGACCTTCTCCACCACGCGGGAAAGCGCCTCGACGATGCCGAGTGCGACCGTCGATTTGCCGGTGTAGCCCTCGGCCGATGCCACATAGACGCTCGTCATGAAGGTGAGGTTATCTGCGCGAGCACAGCTGGCGTCGAGGAGATCCCCTGGCCTGTCGGAGGCGGTGCGTAGCCTCATCGCATGTCCATGCTGGCGGCGTACGACGACGAGGACATCGCGCGCGCCTTCGGTGCGGTGACGCTCGACCGAGCCCGCGCCTACGTCGATGGCGGCCGGGTCGTGCAGGTCCATGTCACCGCACCTCCGGGGCAGTTGGTCGCTGTACAAGGACAGGTCGCCGGTGGTGCGCCTGTGCCCTACTCGGTGCACGTCACGGTCGTCGCCGACCCGCGTGAGCAGTGGCTCGACTCGCGCTGCAGCTGCCCGGTCGTGCGGATGTGCAAGCACGGCGCCGCCCTGCTCCTAGCCGCCCGCGACGATGCGCGCGATGCCGACGGCGCCAGCGACTGGGAGCGCCGCCTCACCCTGGTGCTGGAGGAGCTCGACGCCGCCGTCGACGGCGTGCTCGCGCCCAAGAAGCTGCTGGCCCTGCAGGTGGATCTTGCGGCGCAGTCCGCGACGACGCGGTGGGGGCGAACCGCTCATGCTGAGTCCGGTGGTCGGCGGGGCGCCCTGCGCATCCGCCCGCTCCAAAGAGGGGCGCGGGACAACTGGGTCCGCACCGGCGTCTCATGGACCGATCTGCACGCTCTGGGTCGCCGGGACACCTACGACCCGGACCAGCTGCGTGCTCTCGAAGACCTGCTCAACGCCCACCGCTCCGCCAACCGGCAGCTCTACTTCGGAGCCGACAACCATCTGTCGCTGGCGACCTTCGGGCCGTCGCTGTGGCCCCTGCTCCAGGCAGCCCTTGACGCAGGGATAGAGCTAGTGCCATCAGGTCAGCTCGCCGAGGTGCGAGTTCTCGACACGCCGGTGTCGCTGCGCGTCGACGTCAATGGAGCCGACCGATCCGACCCCCGTGCGCATGTGAGCATCGGCGTCGCTCACGACACCGAGTGGTACTCCGCCGACCGGCTGGAGGTGCTGGGTGCGACCGGGCACGGTGTGGCGCTGTGGAGCGAGGGCGACCGCGGTTGGAGTCTGGTGCTCGCCGCCACGGACCGTCCGGTGGGACCGCACACCCGGCGACTGCTCGCGTCCGCGGCCACGATGACGGTGCCTGCCGAGGACGTGGAGGCCTTGGTCGGTGACTACTTGCCTCGGCTCCAGCAACACGTCCCGGTCGTCTCCACCGACGGCTCCTTGCGCCTCCCTCAGGTGACCGGCCCGCGTCTGGCCCTCACGGTCACGTGGAAGGCCGTCGACGAGGTGCACATCGCCTGGTCGTGGCGCTACCGCGTGGGCTATCCCGATGACCCGGGCGAAGCCGCCGAGCGCGTCTACGGCATCGACGAGACCCGCGGGCTGCGAGGCATCCGGCGGCCCGCCGACGAAGCCCGCACGATCGCGGATCTCACTCTGTCCGAGACA
>JBHWSH010000350.1:0-21203 GCA_043427135.1 Marmoricola sp.
AGCCAGCCAGCCAGCCAGCCAGCCAGACGGCGGTCCGGGGGTGCGACGCTAGGTGCCTGACCCCGGCCCCGTGATGTGGTCATTCCAAGCAGTCTCGGCCTCTTCGAGGCTCATCTCCCTCACCCGGTCCTCGGGCACACCGACGACATGCCTGAGCGCTTCGGTGAGCCACTTGGGGACTGGAGCCGGCTCCACGGGCTCGACCGTCGCGGTCAGGTCGCGGGACTGCTTGGCGAATATCGAGAGGACTTCGGTAAGCGCTTTGGTCGTGGGTGAGGAGCCCGCAGTGTCCGCATGGTGCTTGATCTCGGCGTAGACCGCACTGTCCTCGCGGTAGCCGACCGCCCACACCTCGGCAACCTCGACGCGAAATCCGCCGGCCTCGTCTTGCACCACACGCCAGACCACGCGCCAATCTCGGTCGCCGACCGTGATCTTGCGGTAGCCGATGAGTCCGCCGAGCAGCGGGTCGCCTGCGTGAGGGTCACGCTCCAGCTGGATCATCTTCTTCAGCGCCCACTTGACGATCTGCGGGTCGTTCTTGAAGAGGCTCTTCAGGTCCTGAACCGCGTCGTCGGTCAGACGCACGACGCATCCGGGGACGTCGGGATGCTTCGGCTTCTCGGCCGCGTGGTCAGGCATGCGTGGCTCCCGGACCCGTGGAGACAGGCCTAGGCTGAGAGGTCACCCGTGACCGGCGGCGATGTCGGCGACCAGTTCTGCTTCGAGCTGGGCTCGGTCGAACCCGAAGGCGGCGATGGCGTCGTCGAGGTCCGTGCGGTCGCCGGTGTCGGTGATCTCGCGAGCCAGCACCAAAGCCGCGGCGGTCAGATCGTCCCGGAGGACATTGAGCTCGTCGAAGTGTTTGATCGAGATGACTGCGGCTACGGCGCGGCCGTGGCGCTCGACGATGATGTCTTCGCCGCGCTCGGCGTCCTTGAGGAGGCCCGCAACGCCTCGACCGCTGGCCGCAGTGACGGACAGGGTGCGCTCGGGGCGAGAGCCGGCAATCGTGGTCATGCCTGAACTATACAGAAAACTGTGTAGAAGGAACGAGCAGTGCGCCGGGCACTCCCGACCGTCGCTGAGTTATCGGCGGGTTCCTGTTGCGAATGGACAGCAGATGTCACACTGCACGCATGTCGAACTCGCCCTCTCGGGTCCTTCTCAGCGGCGTGGCCGCACTCGCACTCGGAGCAGGTGTGCTCGGCGGCGCACCCGCCACCGCCGCGCCCGCCTTTGGCACTGCCGAACCAACGTTGGCGGCGGAGCAGTCATCCGGTGACTTCCGGGCACAGGTCACCGCCGAAGTCGGCGGGGAGTGGTCGGTGCGGTTCGTCGACGCCGACGGCATCGTGCTGGCCACGGTGACGAAGGGGGCGATCGGGCTTTGGACCACGGTAGGCCGGATCGCGGCCGACCGGGTGATCAGCGTCGAAGGTGACGTCGTCACGGTCGGCAGCAGCGCGGTGCCGGGACTGAGTGCGGCCGTCACGGTGCGGCCTGCCGGCGACGGCATCCAGGCCGTGTCCGTGGTCGGCGAGGGTGACGTCGTCGCGGTGTCGCTGGACCTGCGAGCGCCGAAGGGCGAGCGCTACCTGGGCCTGGGCGAGCGGTCGCACGCTGTCGACCACCGCGGCCTGCAGGTCGAGAACCGCGTGCTGGACGGTCCCTACACGCCGGGCCAGGCCGCGATGGTCAAGGCGTTCGTGCCGCCACCCGGCCACAGCGACCGCGCGGACGCGACGTACTTCCCCATGCCCTGGATCCTCTCGACGTCCGGCTACGGCGTCCTGGTCGACAACGACGAGGACAGCTGGTTCGACCTGGCCACCCGCGCACACCCGGAGGTGTCGCGACTGAAGGTCGAGTCCGACCGGCTCGACCTGCGGGTCTTTGCCGGCCCGAAGCCGGCCCAGGCTCTTGCCCGGATGACCGCCGCCGTGGGACGCCAGCCGTCCCCACCGACGCCGGCTGTCTTCGGCAGCTGGTGGCAGCCGCACGGCAACGCCCTCACGGATCTGGAGGAGCAGCGCCGCCAGGACGTGCCGATCTCGGTGGCGCAGACCTACGTGCACTACCTGCCCTGCGGGGACCAGCGCACCGATCGCGAGCGCAAGCACACGCAGGAGATGCACGACCGCGGCGTCTCGGTCACGGCGTACTTCAACCCCATGGTGTGTACGACGCTGCAGCCGCACTACGACGACGGCGTCGCGTCCGGCGCGTTCACCAAGAACCCCGACGGGTCCACGTTGGTCTACCGCTACTCCACCGCCACCAACTTCCAGGTCGCGCAGATCGACTTCTCCGCATCTGCCGGCCGCGAGCTCTTCCACCGGCTGTTGCAGGAGTCCGTCGACGACGGCTACGACGGCTGGATGGAGGACTTCGGCGAGTACACGCCCGACAACGCCGTGTCCGCAGACGGCACCCCCGGCCCGGCCATGCACAACAGGTACGTCGAGCAGTACCACGCGTCCGCGCAAGCGTTCGAGGACCAGGCGCCTCGCCCGCTGCTGCGCTACACCCGCTCCGGGTGGACCGACGCGATCAAGTCCTCGCCGATCGTGTGGGGCGGCGACCCCACGACCGCCTGGGGATTCGACGGGCTGGCCTCCTCGGTCACGCAGGGCCTGAGCATGGGCACTTCCGGTGTGTCGACGTGGGGTCCCGACATCGGCGGGTTCTTCACCCTGCCCGGCGACCAGCCGTTGAGCCCGGAGCTGCTCACCCGCTGGATCGAGTACGGCGCCTTCACGGGCGTCATGCGCCTGCAGGCCGGCGGCATCCAGATGTTCGTCCCAGGTGAGCGCACGCAGGTCACGCACCCCGACGTCGCGCCGGTGTGGAAGAAGTACTCCCGGCTGCGCACCATGCTCTACCCCTACGTCGCCGGCAGCCACGCGGCGTACGAGAAGCGCGGCATGCCGTTGATGCGGCACCTCGCGCTGACCGACCCCGAGGACCTGAAGGCCGTGGACACCCACGACGCCTACAAGTTCGGCCGCGACCTGTTCGTCGCTCCGGTCATCGAGCCTGGCGCGACCGAGCGCAAGACCTATCTGCCCCGCGGCAAGTGGGTCGAGCTGGCCCGCACCTGGCGGGTGACGCCGGAGGGCAAGGTGAAGCTGCGTTCGGCGAAGGTGATCAAGGGCGGCCGGACCGTCACCGCCAAAGCCCCGCTGGGGACGATCCCGCTGTTCCTCCGGGTGGGGTCGGTCCTGCCGATGCTGCCGTCCTCGGTCGACACGCTGAGCGAGTACGGCGGGGGCGCGGTCGTGCGCCTGGCGGACCGGACCGACGAGCGCGGACTCGTCGCGGTGCCCAAGCGCGGCAAGCGCAGCGCGACGCTCGGCCCCGGTGAGTCACTGACGTCGCGTGCCACGAAGAAGGTCTGGACGCTGAAGCTCGACGCCGAGCAGGCGCGCACCTACGACGTGAAGGCGAACCTCGCCGGCCTGGTCAAGAAGGCGCAGAAGAAGAAGGGCAAGGACTGGCGTCCGTGCAGCGTGACGGCTGACGGATCGCCCGCCGCGTTCACGTACAACCGCAAGAAGGGCGTGCTGCGAGTCACCGCGGAGCTGGGCGCGCAGGGGCGGTTGAAGGTGACGGCCTGCCGCTGACCTGAGCACCCTAGGAAACGGCAGAACTCCCGGCGCTCACTCGATGAGCCCGGGAGTTCGTCGTATCTGAATCAGAAGCTGCGGTAACCCTGACGGTCGGTGTGGCGCAGCATCCACTCCATGTAGGAGTCGGCGGGGCCGGCGTGCTGTGCGGTGACGCGGCTGTCGTGCCAGGCGAGTGCGGTGGCGCCGGCAGCGAGCGCGAGAAGTGCGATGGTCATGAGGTCACCTTCGGTCGAGTTCGTTTTTTCCACTGTCCTCCTGTTCAACGCCTTGCGCGGTCCTGCTGTTCCGGACGCCGTGTGAGTTCAGGCACAGAGCACGATGGGCGCAGTGGTTTCGACACAGCAGAGGCGGGGTAGGACTCAAGCACTTCGGGACGGGTTCTCTCGTTCCGACGCGTCCTACGCGGCACGCGGCCTGCACGCACAGTGCCTCACCGGTACGCCCGGTGAGGCACTGTCGTTGTCCCGCCCTCGACCGGACGCTGCTCGAGCAGAGCAGCGGGGAGACCCGGGCCAGGGTGGCTTGGCTTGGGAGGCCTGACGCGCAGTCTTCCGGGTCTCGGTGTCCGTTATGACCGATTTCGCACGATCTTTACCTTGGGTGTGCCAACCATCGCTCAAGGCGGTCGAGCCCTTCCTCGATCTCGGCCCGTGTGCCCGCGAACGAGAGCCGGAGGAACCGCCCACCGTCCACGGTGTCGAAGTCGACCCCAGGCGTCGTAGCCACCCCCGTCTCGGCCAGGAGGCGGCGCGCGAACGCCATCGAGTCGGAGGTCAGATGCCCGACGTCGGCATAGACGTAGAACGCGCCATCGGCAGGCGCGAGCCGGTCGATCCCCATCGCCGGCAACCGGTCGAGCAGGACCGCACGGTTCTCGGCGTACCTGCGCACGTGGCCGTCGCATTCGGCGTACGACGCGTCGCCGAGGGCGGCGATCGCGGCGTACTGGGAGAGCACGGGCGGGCAGATCGTGAAGTTCCCGGTCAGGACGTCGACGGCTCGGCGAAGGTCCTCGGGGACCAGCAGCCAGCCGATGCGCCAGCCGGTCATCGAGAAGTACTTCGAGAACGACCCGAAGACGAACCCGGAGCGGGCGTACTGCCAGGCCGAAGTCGCCTCGGGAGCCGAGTCGTAGCTGATGCCGTGGTAGATCTCGTCGCTGATGAGGCGTACGCCGTGCGCGTCGCACCAGGCCGCGAGCGCGGCGAGCTCCTCGGGAGCCAGCATGGTGCCGGTCGGGTTGGCGGGGCTGGCCACGACCAGGCCCTGCACCGGCTGACCCGACTCGACCAGGGACTCCAGCATCGCGACCGTCGGCTGGAACCTCGTCTCCGGGCCGGTCGGCAGCTCGACGACTTCGCAGCCGAGCGCGGTCAGCACGTTGCGGTAGCAGGGGTAGCCCGGACGCGCGATCGCGACCCGGTCGCCGGCCTCGAACGCCGCCAAGAATGCCAGCAGGAACCCGCCCGAGGACCCGGTCGTGACCACCACGTCCTCGGGGGAGAGGTCCAAGCCGTGCCAGCGGGCGTGGTGGTCGCAGATGGCCTCACGCAGCTCGGGGATGCCGGTCGCCACCGTGTAGCCGAGCACTTGCTCTTCCATCGCCCTGGCGGCGGCGGCGCGGACAGCGGCGGGTGCCGGGGTCGAGGGTTGGCCCGCGACCATGTTGACCAGGTCGCCGTGCGTGCGCTGCCGTTCGGCCGCCGCGGCGAGCAGGTCCATGACGTGGAACGGGGGCACGTTCGCCCGGCTGGCGGCGGCGAAGCGGCGTACGTCGTGCCCGGCATCCATGGCGCCCACCCTAGGTCGGCGGCTCTGCCGGAGGCTCAGTCGGCCAGGGTCCGCTCGGCGAGGTCGGCCACGACCGCTGCGAGATCGCCGGTGCGCTCGTGCACCGCACGCTGGCGGGTGGCGCCGCTGCCGCGGGCGAACAGCGCCTCGACCATCGCGTTCACGGCGTCGAGGTCCCCGGCGACCTCCAAAGCCGGCTTGGTGAGCTCGATCAGGGACGCGATCGCGTCCCGGGCGGGCACCAGCTCCTGGTGCATCGGGTGCACGAGCCGGTCCCCGATGCCGACCTTGGCGGCACGCCAGGTCGCGGCGCGCAACAGCTCTCCGCGCCAGCGCCGCCCCGCCGGCTCGGAAGCGGCGAGCGTGGTGACCAACGCCCGGCTCAGGGCCGCGACGAGCACCGCGTCGTCGACGGACGTGCAGACGTCCGCGACTCTGATCTCCAGGGTCGGGTACGCCGCCGCCGGACGGATGTCGAAATAGAGCATCCCGGGGTCGAGCGCGGCGCCCCAGTCCTGCAGGAGCCCAGCCGTCGCGTCGTACGCCGCCCGGTCGCCGAAGGCGTCGTTCGTCCCGGCGGCGGGCCAGCGCGACCACACCTGGGACCGCCACGACGCGTGCCCGGTGTCCTGACCCCGGTGAAACGGGGAGTTGGCGCTGACCGCGAGCAGCAGTGGCAGCCACGGCCGGATCGAGTCCATCACCCTGACCGTCTCGGCGTCGTCGTGCACGTCGATGTGGACGTGCATGCCGCAGACGAGCGCATCCTGGGCGAGGGCGCCGTACTCCTGCACGATGCGGCGGTAGCGATCGCCCGGGGTGACCTCAGGCGCGGCGTGGTCCATGACAGGTGTGGAGACCGCGGCGACGCGGGCGCCGACCGCCTCGGCCCGATCCGCGACCCCGCGGCGCGCCTCGACGAGGCCGGCTCGCAGCGTCTCGAGGTCCGTCGTCGGATCCGTCGCGGTCTCGATCTGCTGCTGGTAGAGCTCGGCCTCGGCCTCGGCCTCGTCGTCCCCGGCGTCCGCGCGCAACGCCTTCTGGGCGACGGCGGTCACCCGCCAGGTGGTGGGGTCGACGAGGAAGAGCTCCTCCTCGACACCGATCGCCCGGACGTCGCGGCGGTTCAGCATCCCGAGCCGTCGCCCGGAGCCTCGATCTGCGTCGGCGCGTCGTCGGCGAAGCCGGGGAAGTCCGAGCCGACGATGACGTCGACACCGGGACCGAGGTCGTCGTCGGTGACCTGGACGAAGGTCTCCGGGCCGAACTGCAGCGCGACCAACAGGGCGGCGGGGTCCTTCTTCCGCGGCGCCAGCACGCGGACGAACTGCACGGGATAGTCCTCCGGAGCGTTGCCGACCTCGCCGGGCAGGAATCCGCGAGCGACGAGCTGATCGCGGGTGGTGCCGGCCAGACCGGCCTGGTCGCCTGCGTTGTAGACGCTGACCGTCACCTGCTCGGCGCGCACCGGCTTGCCGGCGCGCAGCTCGTCCTTGCACTCGCCGGCAGCCACCGGAGCCTCCTCCGACTCGTCCGCGGCGCCGGGAAGAGGCGCGAACAGCGACCGGAACCCCACCACCGCGCCGAGCACCAGGATCGCCGAGAGCACCGCGAGCGTCACCGCGGACAGGAGTCGCCGGTCGCGCACCGCTCAGCCCTCCAGCACCAGGACGCGGGCGTGCAGAACCTGGCGCTGGTGCAAGGCCGCGCGAAGCGCGCGGTGCAGGCCGTCCTCGAGGTAGAGGTCTCCGCGCCACTGGACCACATGGGCGAACAGGTCGCCGAAGAACGTCGAGTCCTCGTCGAGCAGCGCGGCCAGCTGCAGGGTGTCCTTGGTGGTGACGAGCTCGTCCAGTCGGACCTGCTGCGGGGCGAGCGCGGCCCAGTCGCCCTGCTGCAGGCCGTGGTCGGGGTAGGGCCGGCCGCTGCCGACCCGCTTGAAGATCACCGCGCAAGGATAAGCACCTCACAGAGCCGGACCGGGATAAGTTCGCCCGCATGAGTGACGCAGCGGGCGCCGACAGCCAGCCGAGCGGTACGCCGAGCGACCCCCTCGCCGAGACAGTTCGGGCTGGCTACGCCTTCGACGGCCCGGCCCTCGAGCTCGGCGTACTGCGTCAGGAGGGCCGGCCGACCGGCGACGTCGGTGTGCGGATCCCGCTCGCGATGCTCAACCGGCACGGACTCGTCGCAGGCGCCACGGGAACCGGCAAGACCAAGACCCTGCAGTTGCTGGCCGAGCAGCTCTCGGCCCTGGGCGTGCCGGTCTTTGCCGCAGACATCAAAGGCGACCTCTCCGGGCTGGCCGCTCCCGGCGAGCCCGGACCGCGGATCGACGAGCGCGCCACCGCCACCGGGCACGCCTGGCATGCGACTGGCTTCCCGGTCGAGCTGTTCGCTCTCGGTGGTGAAGGCACCGGCATCCCGTTGCGCGCGACCATGTCGTCCTTTGGCCCGACCCTGCTGGCGCGGGTCCTCGGTCTCAACGACACGCAGGAGTCCTCGCTCGGCCTGGTCTTCCACTACGCCGACAAGGCCGGGCTGCCGCTCCTCGACCTCGCCGACCTGCGCGCCGTCGTACACCACCTCGTCTCCGACGACGGCAAAGCCGACCTCGAGGAGCTCGGCGGCCTGGCATCCTCAACTGCCGGTGTCATCCTCCGTGAGCTCATCGCGTTCTCCGACCAGGGCGCCGACGCGTTCTTCGGCGAGCCGGAGTTCGAGCCAGGCGACCTCCTGCGGCTCGCCCCCGACGGCCGCGGGGTCATCTCGCTCGTGGAGCTTCCCCGGCTGCAGGACCGCCCGCTGGTCTTCTCCACCTTCCTGATGTGGCTGCTGGCCGACCTCTTCCACGGCCTTCCCGAGGTCGGCGACGTCGACAAGCCGAAGCTGGTCTTCTTCTTCGACGAGGCGCACCTGCTGTTCAAGGACGCCTCGAAGGACTTCCTGGCCGCGATCACCCAGACGGTGCGGCTCATCCGGTCCAAGGGTGTCGGCGTCTTCTTCGTGACCCAGTCCCCCACCGACGTACCGGACGATGTCCTCGCCCAGCTCGGATCGCGCGTGCAGCACCAGCTGCGCGCCCACACGCCGCGAGACGCCAAGGCTCTCAAGGAGACCGTCTCCACCTATCCGCACAGCGCGTACGACGACCTCGGCGCGGTGGTGACCTCGCTGGGGATCGGCGAGGCGATCGTCACCGTGATGGGCGAGCGTGGCGCCCCGACGCCGGTCGCCTGGACCATCCTGCGCGCACCGGAGTCCCTCATGGCTCCTCTCGACCCGGCGGCCATGGACGCCCTCATCGCCGCCTCGCCGCTGCGTGAGCGGTACGCCGTCGCGGTCGATCGCGACTCGGCGCGCGAGATGCTGGCCCGCCGACTGGAAGAGGGCGCTGCCCGGGCAGAAGCCGAGCCGGCGCCGCCCGAGGAGCCGCGAGCGTCGTACCCGAAGAAGAAGTCGCCTGCCCCGAAGAAGAAGCCGGCGAAGTCCAAGGACACCGGTTCGGTCGTGGCCGACGTGCTGTCATCGCCCGCCGCCAAGGACTTCGCCCGGACCGCGGCCCGTGAGATCGCGCGCGGCGTCTTCGGCATCGGCCGCCGGTGATCGCCGCCTGATGGGCAGCTCCACGGCCGGGCCGTCGCTGCTCCGCTACCGCAACCTCGTCGCGGTGCTGGTGGTGGCGACCTTCGCGCTCCGGTTGTGGTCGGTGTCGCGGTGGTCATGGAACACCGACGACTGGATCTACATGCACGACGCCAGCACGCAGAGCCTGCTGCCGTTCGTGTTCCAGAACTACAACGGGCACTTCATGCCCGGTCAGTTCCTCCTCGTGTGGATGCTCAACGCGGTAGCCCCGTTGGACCACGGAGTGGTCGCGGTGGTGACTGCGCTGTGGGCCGCGGGTCTTGCTGCGCTCTGGGCTGCGGCATTGCGGCGGCTGTCCGGCACCGGGTTCGTCACCTGGGTCGCGTTGCTGCTGGTCACGTTGACGCCGTTGCAGGTGCACCC
This sequence comes from Marmoricola sp., assembly GCA_043427135.1. Classification (GTDB taxonomy): domain Bacteria; phylum Actinomycetota; class Actinomycetes; order Propionibacteriales; family Nocardioidaceae; genus Marmoricola_A. Next base: position 9,435 of record JBHWSH010000350.1, read on the forward strand.
GACGATGTGGTGGGCCGCCGCTCTGCAGACCCTCGCCCTGCAGACCTGCCTGGCGGCCTGCGTCCTGTTCGCCACCCGCATCACGGACAGCGAGGGCGCTCACGGCACGCGAGGGCTGCTGGTCAGCTACGCGCTCGGCCTTCTCATGTGGGAGAAGGTGCTCTTCCTCGCGCTTCCCATCGTCGTCATCCTCGTGCACCGCACCGCCGGTTCGATCGTGGACGCCGTCCGACGTCACCGCGGAGTGCTCGGCTGGCTCGTCGGCATCAGCGCCGCCTACCTCGCCGCCTATCTGGCCGCCGTGCGGCTCAGTGGGCCGGCATCGGAGAACGCCGTCCGCCCCGACCCGGTGCGCTCCTTCGCGGACGTCGCGCAGTTCAACTACGACCTATGGGCCCATCTCCTCGCGCCCGGCCTGCTCGGCGGCCCCTGGGGCACGTTGCCGACCCCGGACGACTTCGACTCGCATCCGTCCCTCGTAGTCCAGATCGCCTCGCTCGTCGTACTCCTGGGCGCAGCCGTATGGCTGGTCGGCCGCGACCGCCGGACGCTGCTGCCTCTCGGCGCAGCCGCGCTGTACGCCACCGTCGCGTGGGGCACGATCCTGTTCAGCAGCCGCTTCGAGGTCGTCTCCTGGCACCGCCTGGGCTACGAGCGCTACGCAATCGACGCCTTCATGGTCCTGGTGGTGATGCTCGCGCTGGCTGCGTCCGGCAGGCTCGGCGGCACGACCCCAGTGCGTCTGCAGCAGGTCCCGCGGATCGTGCTCCTCGGAGCGGTGCTCGCCCTGGCTGTCTCCCTCGGGGTCGCGAGTGCGTCGACGGTGCTGCGCTTCGGCGTCTCGCCGACCCGTCCGTGGCTGGCCGAGCTGGAGCGCGGCGTCGCCGTGCCGGGCGGCGTCGACGTCATGGACCGGGCGGCCCCCGACGTGGTGATGCCGGTGTCGCAATGGGGCGGACGGGCCTACCTCTCCTACCTGCTCGCACCCTGGAGCGATCGCGTGAGGTTCCAGGGACCGGCTCCGGAGTTGCAGGTCGTCGAGGACTCGGGCCGCGTCGTACCCGCCACCTTCGCCGAGGCCGCCAGGTCGCTCCCGGGACCGGTCGCCGACTGCGGGTACGCCGTGTCCGCCGACGAGGCCATCTCGGTGGAGATGGAGCCGGAGCTGTTCGACTACGAATGGGTCCTCAAGGTCGACGCCTACGCCGGCTCTGCGGGGACGCTGCTCGTCCGCGGCCCCGAGGAGGTCCGGGTGTCGGTCCCGGCCGGACTGAGCAGCCACCAACTGGTCGTCACCGGCGAGGTCGGGAGCTTCGAGCTCCAGATGGCAGAGGGCTCCGGCACGACCTGCGTCACCCAGCTATCCATCGGCACGCTGGCCCCTGAATGACCCGGCCCTCGCGTGGCGTTGTCGGGATAGGACGTCGATAACGGCACAATCCGGCCCATGACCCTCGCTGTCGCGACGGCCCGGCGCAGCGACCGCTGGGTGATCGCCCTGTTCGTGCTCACCGCTTTCGTCGGAGCCGGCCTGCTGTTCGTCGTCCAACCGATGGTGGCGCGCGTCCTGCTGCCGGCGTACGGCGGATCGGCGACCGTCTGGAGCACCAGCAGCCTGTTCTTCCAGGTGATGCTGTTGGTCGGCTACCTCTACACGCACTACGCCACACGACTGCTGTCGCGGCGGCTGCAGCGGCGCGCCCACGTGCTGGTCCTGCTGCTCCCGCTGCTGGTCCTACCGCTTGCGTTGCCCGCCGACGCCGCGCCGGCCCAGGACGCCTCGCCGGTCATGTGGTTGCTGCGCACGTTGTTGCTGATGATCGCGCTGCCGTTCTTCGTGGTGGCCACCACCGGCCCGCTCGTGCAGGCCTGGTACTCCTGGTCGGACCGCCCGCGCGCCCAAGACCCCTACTTCCTCTTCGCCGCCAGCAACCTGGGCAGCTTCGTGGGTCTGCTGGGCTACCCGTTCCTCATCGAGCCGTTCCTGACCGTCCGGGAGCAGCTCGACCTGTGGTCGCTGACCTTCGTCGCCTTCGCGGTGCTGGTGATCGCCTGCTCCGTGATTCCCGTACGCCGCGCGGCCGACTCCGCCGGAAGCGCTGACAGCGACGCGACCGCCGATGCCCGGTCCCGCGTCACCCGGGGTCAGCTGTGGCGCTGGCTGGCCTGGTCCTTCCTGCCGTCGGCGCTCATGCTGTCGACGACCTCGCACATCTCGACCGACATCGCCGCCATCCCGTTGCTGTGGGTGCTGCCGCTGGCCCTCTACCTGGCGACGTTCGTGGCGGCGTTCGCCCGGACCGGCCGCCACGCGCCACTGCTCGCCGTACAGATCGCGACGGTGCTGGCCGTGCTGGCGTCGTTCACCGCGATCGTGCCGGCCGTGTTCTCGGTGACGGCCGCGGTCGTGCTGCAACTGGTGACGCTCACTGCGGTCGCCTACGCCGCCCATGCCCGCCTGGCCGCGAGCCGGCCCGCGCCCGAGGCGCTGACCCGCTTCTACCTCGTCGTCGCGGTCGGCGGTGCGCTCGGCGGTCTGCTCAACGGCGTCATCGCTCCGATCGTCTTCGACCGGGTGCTCGAGCACGGGCTGCTGCTCGCTTCCGTGCCGGCGCTCCTGCTCGGCCTGTCGTCTCGACGCCAGATCGATCCGAAGACGGCTCGCCGGCGCCGCATCGCCGCGTTGGTCTTCGCCATCCTGGTGCTCAGCCCGATCGCGGCCGCGACGGTCGCCGACGCGGTCACACTCAGCCGCGAGTATGCCCTTGTGGCATTGGCGGTCGGATCGATCGCGGTCGGCATCGTCCTGCTCCGCCTGCCGTGGCTGCTCCTCGGCGTCCTCGTGATCGTGCAGTTGATCGTTCTGGTGGTGGACTCGGCCTCGGTGATCGAGCGTCGGCGCACGTTCTACGGCAGCTACACCGTGACCGCCACCGACGAGGTGCACCGCCTCACCCACGGCACCACGCTGCACGGGCTGCAGTTCCTCGACGAACGGCGGACCCAGCCGACCACCTACTACGCCGAGTCCGGCCCGCTCGGCGATGTCTTCGGTGCCGACCGGGAGATGTCTGACGTCGCCGTGGTCGGCCTCGGCGTCGGCACGGTCGCGGCGTACGGCGAGAGCGGCCAGACGCTGACGTTCTTCGAGATCGACGGCGACATCGTCGAGGTGGCCAAGGACGAGCGCTATTTCACCTACCTGTCCGACAGTGCGGCCGAGATCGAGACGGTCGTCGGCGACGGACGGCTGCAGCTCGAGGAGATGCCCGACGCTACGTACGACCTGATCGTGCTCGACGCGTTCAGCTCCGACGCCATCCCCGTGCACCTGCTGACCGCCGAGGCGTTCACGTCGTACGCCGAGAAGCTGGCTCCGGGCGGTCGACTGGCCGTGCACATCAGCAACCGTGTCTTCGACCTGCGTCCGGTCGTGGCCGCGGCCGCGAGCGACCTGGGCTGGTCGGCGATGGTGGGGGAGAACCACGGAGAGCAGGACGAAGGCGCGACCAGCAGCACGTGGGTCCTGATGGCCGCCACCGACGACGACCTCGGCGTGGCGGCGGGGCAGGGGTGGGAGCCGCTCGACGGGCCGGTCGTGCGCTGGACCGACGACTACTCCTCGGTGCTCTCGGTGCTGCGCTGAGTCGCTTGACCCGATGTGACCTGCCTCATAGGTTGCAGCAGAACTAGAACACGTTCTCAGGAGAGCGCATGACGGAGACAGCGGCAGAGCCGGCCCGGCGGCAGCCCCCGAAGTCGGTGAACTCCGATGCGGACTACGACCACACCGCCGAGAAGAAGCTGACCAAGGACGAGCGCGACGTCGCCGAGCTCGCCGGGCGGCTCGCCCCCTGGCTGGCGGAGGCACTCGGTGCCGACGGCGAGGTCAAGATCGGCTCCGTCGATGCCCCCAGCGGCTCGGGACTGTCCAGCGTGACCGTGCTCCTCGAGTGCTCCTGGCAGCAGGACGGTCAGCCGAAATCACGCCGGCTGGCGGTCCGCATCCCGCCGGACGCCTCGGCGTACCCCGTCTTCCGCAGCTACGACCTGCGCATGCAGTACGACGTGATGGCCGCGGTCGCTGCCCACACCGACGTGCCCGTGCCGCCGCTGGTCGGCGTCGAGGAGTCCATCGACCTGATCGGCTCGCCGTTCATGGTGATGGAGGCCGTCGAGGGACGCGCTCCGGTCGACAACCCGCCGTACGTCTTCGGCGGCTGGCTGCTCGATGCCTCGGCTGAGGAGCGCGACGCCCTGGAGCGCGCTTCGATCGGGGTGCTCGCCGGCGTACACAGCCTGCCCGATCCGTACGCCGCGTCGCCGACCCTGGCCGCACAGGCCGGGGGCGACCCGCTGCGCGCGCACTTCGACGACCTGCGCGCCTACTACGCCTGGGCCCTGGCCGACGACGGGCTGCGCGTGCCGCTGCTCGAGCGGACCTTCGAGTTCCTCGAGGCACGCTGGCCCTCGCACAGCGAACCGGTGCTCAGCTGGGGCGACTCGCGGCCGGGCAACATCCTCTACGACGGCTTCACACCGGTCGCAGTGCTGGACTGGGAGATGGCCTCGATCGCACCGCGCGAGGTCGACCTGGGCTGGTACGTCTTCATCCACCGGTTCTTCCAAGACATCGCCGAGGTCTTCGAGATGCCCGGTCTCCCGGACTTCGCTCGACCGGAGAAGGTCGCGGCGGCGTACGAGGAGATCAGCGGCTACGCGCCGCAGGACCTCGACTGGTTCATCACCTACGCCGCGCTGCGCCACGGCGTCGTGATGGCCCGGATCAAGCGCCGGATGATCCACTTCGGCGAAGAAGTCCCCCTCGACGACCCGGACGACTACGTGATGCATCGTGCGGCGCTCGAGCAGTTGATCGGAGAGACGACCTCGTGACCCAGCGACCCGTCCCCCTGGACGAGATGCCGATCCACCAGGCGCCCCTGTCGATGGCGCGCGCAGTCCACAGCGACCGCAACTTCTACGACCGCTGCTACTTCAACGCCCACGACCGCACCGGCGACGTCTTCCTCGTCACCGGCTGGGGCGTCTATCCCAACCTCGGCGTCAAGGACGCGTTCGTCAGCGTGCGCGCGGGCGACGTCCAGCACACGCTGCGGCTCTCCGACGCCGTCGACGTGCGCGGCACCCAGCAGCAGGTCGGCGCCTATCGCGTCGAGGTGCTCGAGCCGCTGCGCCGGCTGCGCCTGGTCTGCGACCACCCTGACCTCGGAGTGGACCTGACGTGGGAGGGATCGTTCGACGCCGTACTCGAGCCGCGCCACGTCATGCTCGACGTCCTCGGCTCGAGGCCGACCCTGGATGCCCAGCGCTTCGCCCAAGTCGGCACCTGGGAAGGGTCGATCGACGCCGGCGGACGCAGTTGGCAGGTCACCCCCGACACCTGGGTCGGCTCGCGCGACCGGTCTTGGGGCATCCGGCCATCCGGTGAGGCAGAGCCGCCCGGACGGGCAGCCGGCGAGGAGTTCGCCGGGTTCTGGTGGCTCTACGTGCCGCTGCGCTTCGAGGACCACATGCTCGTCGTGATGGCGCAGGAGGACGGCAACGGCCACCGCTTCTACAACGACGCCACCCGCGTCTGGGCCGACGGCCGCATCGAGCAGCTCGGTTGGCCGCGCGCGGAGTTCCGCTACCGCAGCGGCACCCGTCATCCCGAGGTCTGCACCCTCCACATGGCCACGCCTGACGGCAAGCCGGTCGTCGTCGAGGTCGAGACCCTCGGGTTCATGCCGCTGCACATCGGCTGCGGCTACGGCGGCGACCCCGAGTGGACCCACGGCGCCTGGCGCGGCCGCGACTGGTCCGAGCACCGGGAGTTCGACTACACCGACCCCGAGCTGCAGGGCAGGATCCCCTGGGGCGTCGTCGACCACGTCGCCCGCGCCACCTGCGACGGACAGACCGGCTACGGCCTGTTCGAGCACGCCAGCGTCGGCCGGCACGACCCGACCGGGTTCGCCGACCTGTTCGCCGTCGCCCCCTGAACTGCCCCTGCGCCAGACCCACTCCAGGAGAATCAATGTGCTCTGACGACGTCGTCGCCATCCAGCAGCTCAAGTACGCCTACCTGCGCTGCCTGGACCTCAAGAAGTGGGACGAGTTCGCAGAGCTCTTCGTGCCCGAGGCGACCGGCTCCTACGGCAAGGACCTCAACTTCGGCTCGCGCGACGAGCTCGTCGGCTACCTCAGCAACGCGATGGGGCCGGACCTCATCACGCTGCATCAGGTCCACCACCCCGAGATCGTCGTCGACGGCGACACCGCGACCGGCACGTGGTACCTCCACGACAAGGTCTTCGCCCTCGCCTTCGACTTCGCCCTCGAAGGCGCGGCGTTCTACGAAGACCGCTACGTGCGTACGCCGGACGGCTGGCGGATCGCGCACACCGGTTACAAGCGCACCTTCGAGTCCAGCTGGAAGATGTCCTCGGCCGAGAACTGGAAGCTCGAGGTCGGCACCGCCTACTGAGCGCTCATGCCCGCTCTCCGACGTCAGCGCTCTTCCCGGCCGCAGAATCAGCGCGTACGTCGGAAACCGGGCGTCGAACGCCGTTGCATGCTCGCCGCGTCGGCCGGGTACTCCCTGAGACATGACCCCTCGACGACCGTCCCCGATCAGTGCTGCTCTCGGAGCGGTCGCGGGGGCCCTGCCCGGCGCCCTGCTGGGCGCGGCCGCGGGCGTCACGGGCGTCGTACGCCGCACGAAGCCCCTGCATCCAGCAGGGATGGTGGGCGACGGTCTCCTGCACGTCACCGAGCCCCGACCCGACCTCGGCGTACCCCTGCTTGCGGAGCGCGGAGACCGACCCTGCCTGGTGCGCTGGTCGCGGGCGATGGGGCTGCCGGACGGCTGGCCGGACTTCGAGGGCCTCGCGTTGCGGTTCGCGGCCGAGACCGCCGGCGGCGGCGACCTGTTGCTGGCCAGCACCGGCACGTGCAAGGTGGCGCGTCACGTGCTGCTCCTGCGCGGTGCTGGGCGACACGGCGTACTGAGCTCGCTCATCCCCGTCGCCAGCCAAGCCGGCCCCTTGCTCTTCCGTGCGACGCCCGTCGACGACGCCGACCCGCCGCAGCGCTACCGGATCTCCGTCGCGGTCGGCCTCTCCGACTGGGACGACGTCGCCGTGCTCGACGCCGCCTGGGGCCCCGACCAGCCAATCCGCTTCGACCCCGTCACACGGCCACTGGCCGGCATCCGCCAGTACGCCGGCGTCACCGCCCTCCGCGAGCCGGCCTACGCCCTCGCCCGCAAAGCCGCCTCCGCCAAGACCTGACCCGCCGTTGTTGGCTGAGGAGGAGCGATAGCGACGTCTCGAAGCCAGGGACAGGCGCCCGGAGCCCAGGGATCAGCGCTCCGGCAACTCCACCGTGAACAACGGAAGAAACACCTGGACGAGCGGCCCGATGGTGATCGCGAACAGCACCGTCCCGACGCCGACGATGCCGCCCAGAAGCCAACCGACCGCGACCACGACGACCTCCAGGCCGGTGCGGACCAGGCGGACCGAGCGGCCGGTGACCCGGGACAGGCCGGTCATCAGTCCGTCGCGGGGACCGGGTCCGAACTGGGAGCCGATGTACATGCCGGTGGCGACCGCGTTGACCACGATGCCGATTGCGAGCAGCGCTACGCGCGGCGCGAGGTCGTCGGTCGGGCGCACGATCGCCAGGGTGAGGTCGGCCGCCGGGCCGACGAGGAGCGCGTTGAGCACCGTGCCGAGTCCTGGCTTCTGTCGCAGCGGGATCCACAGCAGCAGCACGACCAGCGACGCCAGCACCACGACGGTGCCGAAACTGAGCGGCACGTGCTGCTGCATGCCGACGTGGAACACGTCCCACGGGATCAGACCCAGCGTGCTGCGCACGATCAGCGCCATCGACGCACCGAAGAGCGCCAGCCCGACGAGGAGCAACGTCAACCGGCGGCCGGTGCGACCGGCGCGCAGCTGCTCGACAGGTCCCAGGTCGGCGAGGGCGCGACCGCGGGCGGGCGTGGACATGGTGATCAGTGTGCGTGGTTCGCGACGGCTGGCGGCGGGCAGGGTGCGCACATGACCGACCTGCGCACGGATCCGGCCACGGGGCTCGTCGTCCACCGCCACGGACCTCCGCCCGGCGACGGCGTACAGACGATGTTCTTCCTGCACGGCCTCACCGACGCCGGTGACGGTTGGCCGGAGGCGGTGAAGCGCTGGCAGGACAGATTTTCCATCGTGTCCGTCGACCAGCGCGGTCACGGCGGCTCTCCGCGGTTCTCGCCCGAGGACGACCGGCACCCGGGCGACGTCATGGTCGACGACGCCGTCGAGCTCCTCGAGCAGCTCGACCGTCCGCTGGTGATCGGCCATTCCCTGGGTGGCGCGGTCGCGCTGTGCGCCGCCGTACGCCGCCCTGACCTCGTCCGAGCACTGGTGCTGGAGGACCCCGCCCCGCTAGGACCGGACGAGCCGCAGGTGAACCCGGCTCGCGGAGCCGAGTTCTTGGAGTCGGTCGAGTCGAGCCGCACCGCCCGCGACGACGAGGAACTGCTGCAGCGGCGGCGCGAGGCGCACCCGGACTGGCCGGAGTCCGAGCTACTCGTCACCGGCCGGGCCGAGCAGCGGATGGATCACGACTTCCTCGCCCGCGGCGACTGGAAGCCCTCGCCGCGGTGGCCGGAGCTGTTCGCCGAGCTCGCCGTGCCGACGCTGCTGGTGACCGGGGACCGGTACGACGAGGTGATCGTCTCCGAGGACATGCAGCGCGAGATCGAGGCGATCGGCAACCCGCACCTGTGGGTGGAGCGGATCGCGGGAGCGGGCCACTGCGTACGCCGCGACCGGCCGGAGGAGTTCTACGAGACGGTCGAGGGCTGGATCACCGGGGGCTGAATGGTGCCGGGCGTGCCGCTAGGTTGGACATAGACGGAAGGGGTTTGAATTGGACACCGAACAGCTCGAGCAGATGCGCTCCGGCAAGGGTTTCATCGCCGCACTCGACCAGAGCGGCGGCAGCACACCGAAGGCGCTGCGTCTCTACGGCATCGAGGAGTCGGCGTACTCCGGTGAGGACGAGATGTTCGACCTCGTCCACCAGATGCGTTCCCGCATCGTGGAGTCGCCTGCGTTCACCGGCGACCGGGTCGTCGGCGCGATCCTCTTCGAGATGACGATGGATCGTCAGATCGGCGGCAAGGGCGCCGCGGAGTACCTCTGGGAGGACAAGCGGGTCGTGCCGTTCCTCAAGGTCGACAAAGGCCTTGCCGACGAGGAGAACGGCGTCCAGGTGATGAAGCCGATCCCCGGCCTCGACGACCTGCTGGAGCGGGCCAAGACCCACAACGTCTTCGGCACCAAGATGCGCTCGGTCATCAAGCTGGCCAACCCGGAGGGCGTCAAGGCGCTCGTCGCCCAGCAGTTCGAGATCGGCAGGCAGATCCTCGCCGCAGGCCTGGTGCCGATCATCGAGCCCGAGGTCGACATCCACAGCCCCGAGAAGGCCGAGGCGGAGCGGCTGATGCGCGACGAGATCCTCGCCGAGCTCGAGGCGCTCCCCGAGGGGCAGCAGATCATGCTCAAGCTGACGATCCCGGAGGAGGACGACTTCTACGCCGACCTCATCGCACACCCCAAGGTGCTGCGCGTGGTGGCGCTGTCCGGTGGCTACAGCCGCGACGACGCCTGCGAGCGACTGAGCCGCAACCGCGGCATGATCGCCAGCTTCTCCCGTGCCCTCACCGAGGGTCTCACCGCCCAGATGAGCGACGAGGAGTTCGACGCGTCCCTCGCCGAGGCGATCGACAAGATCAGCGCCGCCTCCAACACCTGATCCGATCGGCGGTCGAGCCTGTCGAGACCTCGGCAGGCTCGACCAGCGCCGCCTTCCCGCTGTAACGCGGGGTTATGGCCGCACCAGTCGGCGCACAGCACGCACTCAGTGACCACAGCGCCGCACCAGTACGCCGACGCGTTCGGCGTACGACGTCCTGCACGCTGGCCAGGTGGTCCTTGGCGCCAGACGGTACTCACCGTGGGGGAACAGCAGCCGGATGTCCGACCCCTCCCGAACGCCGAACCTCGCGTGCACTGCGGGGTTGCTCACATGTGCGACGGCCACAAGAGAACAGGCTCTGCGTGAGCGTCGACATGCGTGAACGGCGTCGCGGGGCGCGACGCCGTTCCGGTGGCGGAGGATAGGGGATTCGAACCCCTGAGGGCTTGCACCCAACCCGCTTTCCAAGCGAGCGCCATAGGCCACTAGGCGAATCCTCCGCCGTCGAGGTTACCGGTCGCGTTCGACACCGGGAAATCGGGTCGGCCGCACCCACGGTGGCCGCCTCCCCGGTGCTGACCTAGACTCGGCGCAACCCCCCGTGCGGCGGCATCTCACTGAACTCCCCCAGGGCCGGAAGGCAGCAAGGGCAGGTGGGCTCTGTCGGGTGCGCGGGGGGCCTTTGCATCTCTGGAGAGCCGTACGCCGGCGGCCTCCCCAGCCTCCAGACTGCCCTGCCTCGATGTCGGGGGTCGCGGTTAGGGTCGGAACGTGGAAGCACCCCTCGCGCTCTACCGCCGCTACCGGCCCGACACCTTCGCCCAGGTGATCGGGCAGGACCACGTGACCGAGCCACTGCGCGCGGCCCTGCGCAACAACCGGGTCAACCACGCCTACCTCTTCTCCGGCCCGCGTGGCTGCGGCAAGACCACGAGCGCGCGCATCCTCGCTCGCGCCCTCAACTGCGCCCAGGGGCCGACCGACGAGCCGTGCGGGGAGTGCGACTCCTGCCGCGAGCTGGCCACGGGCGGCCCCGGGTCGGTCGACGTCATCGAGATCGACGCCGCCTCCCACGGCGGAGTGGACGACGCCCGCGACCTGCGCGAGCAGGCCACCTTCCGGCCGATGCGCGACCGCTACAAGATCTACATCATCGACGAGGCCCATATGGTCAGCACGCAGGGCTTCAACGCCCTGCTCAAGATCGTGGAGGAACCGCCGGAGCACGTCCGCTTCATCTTCGCCACCACCGAGCCCGACAAGGTGATCGGCACCGTCCGCTCCCGCACCCACCACTACCCCTTCCGGCTGATCCCGCCGCGCGTGCTGTCGGACTACCTCGCCGAGCTGTGCCGCCGTGAGGCGGTCGACATCGAGGCCGCCGCGCTGCCGCTGGTGGTCCGCGCCGGCGCCGGGTCGGCGCGCGACACGCTCAGCGTGCTCGACCAGCTCATCGGCGGCGCCGGGCCCGACGGCGTCACCTACCAACTGACCGTCGGGCTGCTCGGTTTCACCCCCGACGCCCTGCTCGACGAGGTCATCGACGCCTTCGCCGCGCAGGACGGCGGCGCGGTGTTCGCCGCGGTCGACCGGGTGATCGAGACCGGCCAGGACCCCCGCCGCTTCACCGAGGACCTGCTGCGCCGGCTGCGCGACCTCGTGGTCATCTCCGCGGTGCCGGACGCGTCCGCCTCCGGGCTGATCGACGTGCCCGAGGACCAGGCAGAGCGTCTGGTCGCCCAGGCTGCCCGTTTCGGCCGGCACGACCTGTCGCGCGCGGCAGACCTGGTCGCCGCCGGTCTCGCCGACCTCAAGGGCACCACCGCGCCGCGGCTGCTGCTGGAGTTGCTGTGCGCGCGGATCCTCCTCCCTGGGGCGGACCACGACGTCGACGGCCTGACCGCCCGGCTCGACCGGCTGGAGAAGCGGATGTCGATCGCCGCGCCACCCGCAGCGGAGCCGGCCACGACCATCGCGGCGGCCCCGGCGAACCACATA
>JBHWSH010000351.1:0-19274 GCA_043427135.1 Marmoricola sp.
CTGTCGCCGAGAGGTTCATCCCCGCGCGCCTGCGCAGCGTCGGGAGTCACGTCGTACATGACCTCCTGCACCTCCCGCCCGCGCACGCCGTCGACCAGGGAGTGGTGCAACTTGGTGTACACCGCCACCCGGCCTCCCTCGAGCCCCTCGAGGAGCCACACCTCCCAGGGGGGCCGGTCGAGGTCAAGGGCAGGGGTGTGCAGGTCGGAGACCACGGCGGCGAGCTCCCGCGGACCACCGGGGCTCGGCACCCCGACCGCGCGGACGTGGCCGGCCAGGTCGAGATCGGGGACCTCGACCCACACCGGCCGGTCGAGGCCGGCGGGCACGCGCACCACTCGGCGCCGGAAGATCGGCAGCTGCGGGAGGCGCGCCTCGAAGTGGGCACGGAGGCGGTGGATGTCGAAACCGTCGGGCAGGTCGCCGGGGTCGAGAATGGCCACCGACCCCATGTGCAGCGGCCACCCGGACGCCTCGCTGTAGACGAAGAGCGAGTCCTGGCTGCTGAGGCGTTCCATCAGGTGTCCTACCGGTGAGGGCGCGCGTGCGCGGGGTCGACGAGGCCGGACTCGCGCAGTGCGTGCTCGACGAACTCCTGCACCGGCCGGGAGCGGAAGAAGCCGGTGTGGCCGCCGGGGTACCACTCGATGCGCGGGCGTCCCCAATGCCGGTAGAGCTTGGAGACCTGATGCCGGGGGTGCACCAGCCGGTCGGCGAGACCGGCGTAGATGAAGCGACCCTCCGGGGGGACGAGGGGCTGCAACGCCAGCGGGCTGACGACCTGGCCGACGCGCTTGGACTCCTCGACGATCTGAAGATGCCGAGGCCCGGGAGCTGGTCCGCCGTGCCGGTCCAGAAGGTCGACCAGGTCGGCCACGGGCACGCCGAGGATCGCACAGGTCAACCCAGGCTCGGTGCTGGCGACCAGCGAGCTGACGTAGCCGCCCAAAGAGATGCCGCTGAGCCCGATCCGGACGTCGCCCTGCTCCGCACGGATCCACGACACCAGGCGGCGTACGTCCCACACCGATTGAGCGGCTCCATGCACGTCGTCCATGATGTCGGCGCCTGGGAACGCGGCCTCGCGGGTGATACCGCGACGTCGCGGCCCGTGCAAGGGCAGCGCCGGCAGGACGACGTTGAGGCCCAGCTCCTCGTGCAGGCGACGCGCTCGGAAGATCGCCATATCCATGGCGGGACGCCCCATGCCCGCGCCGTGGACGGCGATCAGCCAGGGCCGGGGCTCTTGGTGACGCAGCACCCAGCCGTGGACCCGGCGGTTGGCGGCGTATCCGAGCCAACGGTCGCGTCCGGGGTGTTCCGCGGGTGGTTCGTAGCCGCTGTCGAAGGCGAAGCGCTCGTAGGTCCGGCTACCCGAGCCGACCGGTCTGATCGCGACCTCGGTCAGTGGCGGGGGATCGACCAGGTAGCCGCGTGGGTCGTCGAACCAGCCGCGCTCGTCGTACAGCCGAGCAGCGCGGCTGACCTCGTCGTGGACCCGAGCCAGATCCTCCTCGCTCGGGCGGGTGCGGATCAGCCCGAAGCCGAGCAGCACGATCTCGTCGCGGAACGCCTGGTTGGCCAGGCCCAGCGTGGGGCGCACGATCGGCAGGTCGCTGTCGGTCTCGCCGCTGAGGTAGCGCCGCCAGGACCGCGCGTAGTAGGCGCCGGTGCGCGCGTATGGGCGGACCGTGCTCTGCAGCAGACCCATGGCGCTCTCCTGTCGCTACTTGCCGGACTTGCTGGATCGGCCGGACTTGCCGGACTGCTTCGGGGGCTTGGCGTCGCCGAGCGCGAGGACCTCATCGAACGCCTCATGCAGGCACTCGGTCAGCGTCTCGGGGTCGGTCACGGCTGCGGTGTCGATGTTGAGACCGATGTCGCAGGTCCCGCGGTAGGACATCAGCGTGATGTTCAGTGCGGCGCCGATCGTGGGGCCGAAGGCGAAGAAGCCGGTCACTTCGGCCCCTGCGAGGTAGATCGGGATCGGGCTGCCGGGGACGTTGCTGGCCAGGAAGTCGACGTGCTTGAGGACACCGCCGACGTACGCCGGAGGCAGCAGGTTGAGCGCGCCGGCGATGGCGCCGGTGACCGGCAGCGACGGCTCTTCGTGAACGTGACTGGTGATCTCTCGGATGGCGCGCATGCGGTCGACGGCGTCGGGGATCTCGACCGGGAGCGTCAGACGCTGGAGCGTGATGTTGTTGCCCCAGGAGTTGTCGTCGGGCCCGCGGAGGTTGACCGGCATGGTCACTCGCAGTTCGTCGACCGGCGCACCGTGCAGGTGGTGATAACGACGCAGGCCGCCGGTGACCGCGGCGAGGAAGGCGTCGTTGAGGGTGCAGTCATGGGCGTGCGCGGCCGCCTTGAGACCAGCCAGCGGCACCTCGAGGAGATGCACATGCCGCGTCATCGCCCGGTCCCGCATCACCGGGGACAACGTGTCGAGCATCGGGCCAGCGGTCCGGTAGACCGAACGCGCCATGGCCCAACTGCTGCGCAGAGTGCCCAGCGGATCGCGCACGCTACGCAACGCGGTGGGCAGCGCGCTGGTGGTCGCCTTGCGCGCCAGTCCGAGGGAGGCCCCGACGGTCTCGCTGAGACCGCGGCCGGCGAGGCGTGCCAGGCCGGGCTCGTCCTCGCTCGGCTCCGGCGGCATCTCGCCGAGCTCGTCCCCCTCACGGCTGAGGTCGAACATCACACCGAGCAGGCGCATGCTTCCCACGCCGTCGGCCAGCGAGTGGTGGATCTTGACGATCAGCGCGGCCTCGCCTTCCGGCAGCCCCTCCACGATCGTGAACTCCCACAGCGGCCGGTCCTTGTCGAAGGAGTCCATCGCCGACTGGCGCACCATCTCCAGCAGCACGCTCTCGTCGTGCGGCGCGGGCGCCTGGACCCGGCGTAGATGCCAGAGCAGGTCGAAGTGCTGGTCGACCACCCAGCGCGGCCCGCCCGGCACGAACGGCGACTCGACCACGCGGTGCCGCATGCCGGGGACGATCCGGGACATGCGGTCTATCCGGTCGACGTACGTCGCCCAGTCCGGAGCGCTGTCCAGCTTGATCAGCGACACGATCGTGGAGCGCAACGACGGGTCGCGCTCCATGTGCCAGGTGAACTGGTCGGTGGTCCTCATGTGGACGCTGCTGCCGGTGGTGATGGTCACATCTCGATCGTAGGCCCGGGCGACGAAATCGGCCGGGTGTCGTCGCTCACCCACACGCGGCCCGGTAGGTTCGGCCACGCCAGGGGCGGTAGCTCAGCCGGTCAGAGCAGAGGACTCATAATCCTTGGGTCGTGGGTTCGAGCCCCACCCGCCCTACCGATCGTCGAGGAGCATCGGACACCGGTGTCCGTTAATCACCAGGTGAGTCAAAGACTCCGGGATCCGGTCGCGATGTCCCACGTGTCATTGTCGCCCCATGAGCGACCAGAGGATCCCGCGCGACCGCGAGAACGACTATGCCGTCGAGGCGGTCGAGACCCGACGCGCGTTCGTGCGGGAGAGGACAGGTTCGGCGCTGGATCACGTCGCGTCGTACTCGCTGGACCCGCAGTCGCTGCCAGGCAACATCGAGTCGTTCATCGGCGTCGCGCAGGTCCCGATCGGAGTAGCCGGACCCCTGCGGGTGAACGGTGAGCACGCGCAGGGCGACTTCCTGGTCCCGCTCGCCACGACCGAGGGCACGCTGGTGGCGTCGTACAACCGCGGCATGAAGCTGTGCCGTGAGGCCGGGGGAGCGACGACCACGATCCTCGACGACCGCATGCAGCGGGCGCCGGTCTTCAGCTTCGCCAGCGCGCGGGAGGCGCGCGCGTTCGGCGAGTGGCTGGACGAGCACATCACGGAGATCGCGGCGGCCGCCGAAGCCACGACGAGCAGCGGTCGTCTGATCGACATCCAGCAGTTCGCGGTGTCCAAGCTGCTCTACACGCGCTTCAACTTCACGACCGGGGACGCGGCCGGACAGAACATGACCGGCAAGGCGACGTTCGCAGCCTGCGCCTGGATCAAGCAGAACTACCCTGGCGAGCTGCACTTCCTCCTGGAGGGACAGGTCGCCACCGACAAGAAGACCTCGGTCGTCAACATGCTCCACACGCGTGGCAAGCGGGTCGTCGCCGAGATCACCCTGCCGGCGGCGCTCGTCGAGCAGCACCTCGGTGTCAGCACCGACAAGCTCTACGCCGCGCGCATGCGAGGGCAGCTGGGCGCGATCATGTCGGTCACCAACAACAACGGGCTGCACTCGGCCAACGGCATCACCGCGATGTTCATCGCCACCGGCCAGGACGTCGCCAACGTCGCCGAGAGCTCGGCGCTGTACGGGTTCTCCGAGCTGCTGCCCAACGGCGACATGTACTCCTCGGTCACACTTCCGTCGCTCATCGTCGCGACGTACGGCGGCGGCACGGGTCTGGCGACCCAGCGCGAGTGCCTAGAGATGCTGGGTTGCTACGGCCCCGGTGGCGTCGGCAAGCTCGCGGAGATCGTCGCAGCCACCGTCCTGGCGGGCGAGCTGTCGTTGGGCGGCGCTGTCGTCGCCGAGGAGTGGGTGCAGGCTCACGACGACCTGGGGCGCAACCGTCCCTGAGCCTCCTATCGGCAGGCTTGGGACGGGTGTGCGCAGGCAACGATGAGGCACATGAGCATGCGGCGACCGGTGTGGGAGGACGGCCTGGGCCGTGCCGCTTCGCGCAGCGCTCAGGTGCTGCTCATCCTCGCGCTGATCGTGGTGATCTCGTACGCCGTCACGCAGCTGCGCCTGCTGGTGGTGCCCCTGCTGATCGCCACGCTCATCGCCGCCGCGGCGAGTCCGGTGGTCGACTGGCTCGCGGCGCGCAAGGTGCCACGCGCCCTCGCAGTGTGGCTGGCGTTGCTCACGGGCCTCGCCATCCTCGGGGGGATCGGATGGTGGATCGGCAACGCGGTGCAGGGCCAGTGGGACGAGCTGGCGGACTCCGCCACCCGCGGCTGGAACGAGCTGCGCGACTACATCACCGACGGGCCGCTTCCGATCAGCTCCGAGGATCTCGCCGGCATCCAGGACCAGCTGCGTGACGTCGCGGTCGGGCCGGAAGTGCAACGCGGTGCGATCTCCGGCGCCACCTTGGTCTTCGAGATCATCGCCGGGTTGTTCCTCGGACTCGTGCTGTTGTTCTTCCTGCTCAAGGACGGCCGGCGCATCTGGCGGTTCATCAGCGACCAGCTGCCCGAGCGCTACCGGGACCGCTACGACCGCGCAGCCGTGCGCTCCGCGGACGTGCTCGGCGGTTACGTCCGAGGTACGGCGCTGATCGCGTTGGTGGACGCCGTGGTCATCGGGGTCGCCCTGGCGATCATCGGCGTACCACTTGCTCTTCCCCTGGCCGTGGTGGTCTTCCTCGGTGCGTTCGTGCCGTTGGTGGGAGCCACCGCGGCGGGCGTGCTGGCTGCGCTCGTCGCCCTGGTCTCCAACGGACCCCTCACGGCGCTGATCGTGACCGGCGTGGTGATCGCGGTCAACCAGCTCGAGGGCGACATCCTGGCTCCAGTGGTGCTGGGGCAGGCCTTGTCCCTGCACCCGCTGGCCATCTTGATGGCGTTGACGGCCGGCACGATCGTCGCAGGGATCATCGGCGCACTGCTGTCGGTGCCCTTGGCAGCGGTGACGTGGTCGGTGATCAAGACGTTCCGGGAAGGCGACCCCGCACCGGAGCCGAAGCTCGAGCCGGACCCCGCCTAACTGCGGGAGGCACTGTCAAGGTTCTTGATGAGCTCGCGCAGATCCGCTGCCGCCTGATCCAGCTGGAAGCCGATCGCCGCCACGGCGTGGGCGTCGGTCTCGTCGAGCCGCGAGCGCAGCATCTGCAGGCGCAGCCCCGCCGCGAAGAGCCGCTGGAGGATCTCGTCGTGGGCGTCTCGGATCGCGGTGGCGTACTGACGAGCCGCCTCGCGCCGCAGCTCGTCCTCCATCCCGTCCTCGGCCGCAGCCGCGCGGCTCATGCTGAGGCTCTGCCGCGCGGTGATCTCGGTCGCGACCCCGTCGACGAGCAGGCGACCGTCGACGGTGCGAGGAACGAGCCGCCACGAGACCCAGCGGATGGACTCGTCCAGCCCGACGATCCGCAGCTCCACCTCGGTGGGCTCGCCCGCCCGCGTCGCAGCGAGCATGTCGCGGGCAGTCGGCAGGTCCTCGGGGAACGAGTAGAGCTCGAGGAGCTCCGCCAGCGGTGCCGTGGGCCCGACCTTGCGGCCGAACACGGTTGCGCAGTTGGGGCCGAAGTAGACCCAACGCGACGGGCCGTCGTCCGGGATCTCGACGGTGAAGGCGAAGACGTCGCGCGGTCGAGCGTCCGTGGTCATCGCCGAGTCACGCTCGCGCGCTTCGGAGGTGTCCATCAGCCTGCCTTCCGGGGGAGCAGCAGGGCGCTCTGCCCGGGGACCACCGTAGAGGCCACGAGTCCTCTTGGACAGGGCAAAGGAGAAGGTGTGCGGGCCGTGGCGCACCTCGAGCCCGACAGGCCTCCGCCGTCCGGGTCAGGCCACCACGTTGACGAACGTCAGCACGGCCAGCACCAGGCAGACGAGCGCGCCGGCGTAATGCAGCAGGGACAGCCGGACGCGACGCAGTAGCCAGGTGCCGATTAGGACCGCGAGCCCACTCACGGTCAGCAACGCCGCGAGCGAGCCGGCGTACACACTCAACGGGTCCTCGTAACGCGCGACCAGCGAGAGCGTCAGCAGCTGCGAGAGGTCGCCCCACTCGGCTGCGAAGAGCACGAGGAAGCTCGCGCCGATGGCCTTCCAGCCGCGGACGTCGGGCACCTTCTCGGCGTACTCCGATCCGTCGGCGGCATCGTCGTGCGAGCGCGCCTCCCGGAACAGCAGTACGGCGCCGGCGAGGAACAACAGTCCTGCGACGGATTGGACGAGCTTCTCCGGGAGCAGTGTGGCCGCCGTTCCGAGTCCGACGGCGATGCCGACTTGCACCGCGAACGCCAGGCCGACCCCGAGCCAGACGTAGAGCGGGCGGAACCTGGTCGACAGCACCAGCGTCGCCAGGAACGTCTTGTCCGGGAGCTCGACCACGAAGATCGCGGCGAAGGTGAGGGCGATGACAGCGAGGTCCACGCCCGCCATGGTCGCGTACGCTGGCGCGGCTCGACTGCCTGCCCCCGGAGGACCTGTGTCCGACTCGTCGTCCAGCCCGCGACCACATCGCTCGCGGAGCCGCACCGCCTCGGTCGTGGTCGCTGTGATCGCCGCGTTGGTGACGCTCGCGCTGCTCCTCACGCCAGCGCTGGTGGGGTTGAGTGCCGACCAGGACGCGGCGCCGCGGCCCACCACCTCTGCGCAGCCCGAAGGGGAGCCACCGCCGGAGATGGTCGCCATCGAGCGGCGGGAGGACGGCGACCCGCTGGCGCTCGGCGAGGTGGGAGCTCCCGTGGTGCTGGTCAACTACTCCGACTTCCAGTGCCCCTACTGCGCGCAGTGGGCGCGGGAGACCAAGCCGGCATTGATGGAGTACGTCGAGGACGGTGACCTGCGCATCGAGTGGCGCGACTTCCCTTACATCGGCCAGGAGTCGGTCACGCTCGCCGTCGCGGGCCGCGCGGCGGCGCAGCAGGGTGCGTTCTGGCCCTTCCACGACGCGATGTACGCCGACCTGGCCGCCGGGCGCGAGGACAGGGCCACCCAACGGCGTCTGGTGGGGATCGCACGGCGACTGGGGTTGGATGTCGAGCAGTTCCGCTCGACGCTGTCCGATCAGACGCTGCTGGGGGCCGTCCGCGCGGACTTCGATCAGGGTCAGTCGATCGGCGTCAACGCCACGCCGGCGTTCCTCGTCAACGGGAATCCCATCCTGGGCGCTCAGCCCACCCAGGAGTTCGTCGACGCCATCGAACAGGCGCTCGCCGCTGCGCCCTGATGTTTCGCCATGCGAGACGCCGGTGATGCTGCTGACGCACGACTGACGTGCACGCACTCAGATGTACAGGGACCCTGAAGGGGATACGGACATGATCGGTTTCATCGTCGCTGGGCTCGTCATCGGCCTGCTCGCGCGTCTCATCAAACCCGGCAAGCAGAACCTCAGCCTCATCGCCACGCTCCTGCTCGGCCTCGTCGGGTCCGTGATCGGTGGTCTGATCGCGCAGTTCTTCGGCACCGGAGACATCTGGGAGCTCAACATCCTCGGATTCGTCCTCGCCGTGATCGCCGCGGTCCTGCTGATCGGCGTCGCCGAGGGCATGAGCGGCAAGAAGGGCAGCGCGCGCACCTGACGCGACCTCCCGCCGTACGACGTGTCGAGCCCGCGGGGGTCAACCGGCGGGCTCGACTGCGTTCTCGGCTCGTGAAGTCAGAGCAGCCGATCGCGCAGCCGATTCCTCAGGGCCACCGCGTCGTGGGGGGCATAGCCCTTGGCGTCGTTGTCGAAGTAGACGAACACGTCCGCGTCGATTGCCCACTCGCGACAGCGATCAGCCCAGATGTCGAGCGACGCCGCGGAGTAGCCGCTGGTGTAGAGCTCAGTGTCGCCGTGCAGCCGGACGTAGCGGAAGTCCGAGGTGCTCTGCTCCACCATCGGCCACCGCCCGGCCGTGTCGGCGAGGACCGTCGCAACGTCGTAGCGGCGCAGCAGGTCGACGGCCTCCGGCACGCAGTACGACGCGCTGCGGAACTCCAGCGCATGCCGCAGCGGGCGTTCGGCGTCGGTGGTCGTCCAGGCCCGATCGTCGGCGACCTTGGCGTCGTGGTGCGTCGCCAGCTCGGCTGCCTCGGCCGTCGTGCGCGGCAGCCGGGTGAAGAAGTCCTCGAGCCGCTCGGGGTCGAACGGCAGGTTCTCCGGCAATTGCCACAGGACCGGCCCGAGCTTGGGGCCGAGGGCCAGCACGCCGGAGGCGAAGAAGTTTGCCAAAGCGGAGTCCACGTCTCGCAGCTTCTTCAGGTGCGTGATGAACCGGCCGCCCTTGACGGCGAAGACGAAATCCTCCGGGGTCTCCGAAGCCCAGCGCAGGTACGACGTGGGCCGCTGCAACGCATAGAAGGACCCGTTGATCTCGACGGAGTCCAACCGCTCCGCGGCGTACTCCAGCTCCCGCCGCTGCGCCAGACCCTTGGGATAGAAGTCGCCGCGCCACCCGGCGTACCGCCAGCCCGAGATGCCCACATGGATGCGACCCATGGCGCGAACGTACCCATCCGCACAGACTCGCCGAGCGGCGTGACCACTCGTGCGCCGCGACGTTGGTGACACTGTGCTCATGAAGCCCAAAGTCGAGATCGCCCGGCCCCAGCTCGAGGGCACCATCGGCGTTCGTGACGGACGACGGTTGGGCTTCGCCACGTTCGGTACGCCGACCGGCCGCCCGGTCTTCTGGTTCCACGGCACCCCGGGCGCTCGACGGCAGATCCCGATCGAGGCACGCGTGCTCGCCGAGCGGCACGACGTGCGCATCATCGGTGTCGACCGCCCGGGCATCGGCTCCTCGACGCCGCACGTCTACGAGAACGTCCTCGACTTCGCCACCGACCTGGAGATGGTCGCCGACGCGCTGGGGGTGGAGGAGTTCCACGTCATCGGGCTGTCCGGCGGCGGCCCCTACACCCTGGCCTCGGCCGTGGCGATGCCGCACCGGGTGCAGGGGCTGGTCGTCATCGGCGGGGTCGCGCCCACCGTCGGCCCCGACGCGGCTGAGGGCGGCCTGGTGCGTCTCGCGGCGCCGTTGGCTCCCCTGATCGAGGTTGCTCGGGTCCCGCTCGGCTTCACCTTGACCCAGACGGTTCGCATGTTGCGGCCGATGGCGGGCGGTGTGATCCGGGCGTACGGCGCGGTGCAGCCTGCCGGCGACCGGCGCCTCCTGGGCCGACCCGAGTTCCGCGCGATGTTCATCGACGACCTGCTCAACGGCAGCCGCAAGCAGATCACCGCGCCCCTGTCGGACCTGATCCTCTTCAGCAGGGACTGGGGATTCCGGCTGTCCGATGTGGAGGTGCCGGTGCGGTGGTGGCACGGCGACGCCGACCACATCGTGCCGCTGGCCCATGGTCAGCACTGCGTCGAGCGGCTGCCTGATGCCGAGTTGCTGACGATGAGCGGGGAGAGCCACCTCGGCGGCCTCGGCATGGCGCTGGAGATCATGCACGGCCTGCTCGACCTCGAGCCCGACGACTGACCTCGACGGGGTCTCGACAAGCTCGACCGGCGGGGTCTCGACCGGCGGAGCTCGACCGGCGGAGCTCGACCACGGACCGCATGGAGCGAGCGCGCTGGGGTATGGCTCCCTCAATGAGCCGAACGACTCGGTTTCTCAACACGTAGGGAGTGAGCATCGGATGACGGATCCGCTGGACTTCACCGGCAAGGTCGTCTTGATCACGGGTGGCGCGACGGGCATCGGCCGGGCAACAGCGCGTGCGTTCGCCGAGCGTGGCGCGTCAGTGACGATCGGCGACGTCAACGAGGACGCGGCCGAGCAGTACGCATCATCGAGTCCGAGGGCGGCACTGCGACGTTCGTGCGCACCGACGTCACCTCGGCTGAGGACGTGCGCGGCCTCGTCCAGACCGCGGTGGACACCTACGGCGGCCTCCACGTCGCCTTCAACAACGCCGGCATCCTGCCCCCGACCGCCCCACTGGCGGAGCAGAGGGAGGAAGACTTCGACAAGACCCTCGCCGTCGACCTCAAGGGCGTCTTCCTTGCGCTGAAGTACGAGATCGAGCACATGGCCGCTCACGGCGGTGGAAGCATCATCAACACCGCTTCCGTCGCCGGCTTGATCGCCGACCCCAGCAGGTCGCCGTACGTCGCGGCGAAGCACGGCGTGGTGGGTCTCACCAAGGCGGCCGCTCTCGACTACGGGCCGGCCGGAGTGCGGGTCAATGCATTGGCTCCCGGCCTGGTGGAGACGCCCATGACCGAGGTCTGGAAGGCCGACCCCGAGGTCTGGGAGGGCGTCGCCGGCAGCAACTTCTTCACGCGGGCAGCCCAACCCGAGGAGATCGCCGGCACCGTCCTCTTCCTCGCCAGCGATCTCGCGAAGTTCACCACCGGCGCCGTATTCACCGCGGACGCGGGCCAGACCGCTCGCTGAGAGACCGTTGTGCCCTCAGACCAGGTCGTGGACGAACTCGGTCAGCTGGGCGAGGTTGCGGCACTCGACCATCGACACGATGTCGGCGTACGCCGGTGCGACCGAGTCGCCGGCACCCCACTGGCGGGGGCTCTCCGGGTTCAGCCAGTGCGCGTGCCGGGCGGCGTCGACCATCGAACGCAGGGCGTCGAGTCCCGGATCGGTGTAGTTGCTGCGTCCGTCGCCCAGGATGAGCAGGGAGGTCTTGGGGCCCAGCGCGTCGGCGTACTTCTCCTGAAAGGTGTTGAACGAGCGGCCGTAGTCGGTGCGGCCCCACAGCGTCGCGTGCCGAGCGCTCTGCGCGAGTAGCGCCATCGTCTCGGCAGGGTCGGCGCCTGGGACGAACTGGTCGGTCACCTCGTGGACGGTGTCGACGAAGGTGAACGCCCGCACCTTGGCGAACTGGTCGCGCAGTGCGTAGACGAGCATGAGCGTGAACTGCGCGAAGTTGGCGACCGAGCCGCTGACGTCGCACAGCACGACGAGCTCCACGCGGTGCGGGCGCTTCGGCCGGTGGTACGTCGTCAGGGGCACACCGCCGGTGGAGACGGAGGCCCGGACGGTACGCCGGAAGTCCAGCGGTCCGCGTCGGCGGGCGTGCTGCTCCTTGGTGAGCCGGGTCGCGAGTCGCCGGGCGAGCGGGTAGACCTGGCGGCGCATCTCCTCGACCTCGGCGCGGCGGGCGGAGGTGAACGAGATCTGGTCGAGAGTCGGCCGCAGGGTGGTCTCGGCGACGTACTCCACCGAACGTTCCTCGGCCACGCGGCGGCGTACGTCGGCCTCCACGGCCTTGCGGAAGTCCTCGACGCGAAGGGTGGCGCCCAGCATGGCCAGCTCGTCCGAGCGCCCGGCGCCAGGCCCTTCTCGCAGGGCGGCGGCGAGCCGGGCGACGAGGATGTCGGGGCTGAGCCGCTGCAGGGTGTTGTACGACGACCACGACGACATCCCGGGACCGCGGCCCGGCATCGCACCGAGCCTCTCGGTGGCCTCGACCGCGAGGGCGTTGATCTCCGCGGAGTCGCCGTCGCGCAGCGCCTCGGTGATGCGCTCACGCAGTCGGCGTACGACGTCGTTGGTGTCCCCGGACTCGGCCGCGGCAGCGGTCTCCGGGTCCGCCTCCAGGTCGAGGCTGCCGGACCCGATCAGGCCGGGGTAGTAGAGGTCGAAGAGGGCGTCGAACCCGGCGCGGTGCTGCTCGCGCTTGACCAGGGTCGCCGCCAGTCCCGCCCGCACCGACTCCCGGTCGTGGAGGCCGAGCTGGGTCATCGCGCGCACCGAGTCCAAGTCCTCCGCCATCGACACCGGCAGGCCGGCACGACGCAACGCCTCCACGAAGGCGATGTGCCGGTCTAGCAGTGTCATCGGGGTAGCGGGGCCATCGGTCAGCGACGTCCGCGCAGCGCGGCGACGGCCTTGTCCTGGTCGGAGGCGTGCTTGAGTACGACGCCCAAGGTGCTGGTCACCGCCTCCTGGTCGAGCTCACCGATCTGGAGGGCGACCAGCGTGCGCGCCCAGTCGATCGACTCCGCGATCGACGGTGCCTTCTTGAGGTCGAGCTCACGCAGCAGATGGATGGTCTCGACCAGCCGCAGGGCGAGCTGCTCGTCGACTTCGGGCACCTGGGAGACCACGATCTCGCGCTCCCGCTCGGCGTCGGGGTAGCCCAGGTGCAGGAAGAGGCAGCGGCGCTTGACCGCCTCGGACAGCTCGCGGGTGGCGTTGGAGGTGAGGACGACGCACGGGCGACGTACGGCGGTCACGGTCCCCATCTCCGGGATGGTCACCTGGAAGTCGGAGAGCACCTCGAGCAGCAGACCCTCGACCTCGACGTCGGTCTTGTCGACCTCGTCGATCAGCAGGACCGTGGGCTCCTCGCGGCGGATGGCGGTCAGCAGCGGGCGGGTCAGCAGGAACTCGTCGGTGAAGATGTCGTCGTGGGTCTCCTCCCACGACTGGTCCTGGCCGGTCGCCTGGATGCGCAGCAGCTGCTTCTTGTAGTTCCACTCGTACAGCGCCCGCGCCTCGTCGAGGCCCTCGTAGCACTGCAGCCGCACCAGGTCCGCGCCGGTGGCGCGTGAGACCGCCTTGGCCAACTCGGTCTTGCCGACGCCGGCGGGCCCTTCGATGAGCAGCGGCTTCTCCAACGCGCCGGAGAGGTACGCCGTCGTGGCCGTCGCCGTGTCGGCGAGGTACCCCGCGTCGTACAACCGCTTCTGGGCGTCGGCGGGCGAGTCGAACCAGGGGGTGCTCGTCACGCGCTTACCCTAGCTCCGCGCGCAGGGCTCACATCTGCTCGGGCGCGGTGATGCCGAGCAGGCCGAGTCCGTCCACCAGTACGTCGAGCGTGGCGCGGCTGAGCGCCAGCCGGGAGGTCCGGATCGCCGGGTCCTCCGCGCGCAGCACCGGGCAGGCCTCGTAGAAGGCGGTGAACGCCTGGGCGAGGTCGAAGAGGTAGCCGCACAGGCGGTGCGGCTCGTAGGTGGCGCCGACCTGTGCCACGACCTGTCCGTAGTCGAGCAGCCTGAGTGCGAGCTGCCGCTCGGCCTCCTCGCCGAGCACGACCTCCGCGTCGGGTCCTGCCGCGACGCCCTGCTCGTCCGCCTTGCGCAGGATCGAGCGGATGCGCGCTGCGGCGTACTGCAGGTAGGGGCCGGTGTTGCCGGTCAGCGCGAGCATCCGGTCGAAGTCGAAGGTGTACTCGCTGTCGTGGGAGACCGACAGGTCGGCGTACTTCACTGCTCCGATGCCGACGTGTTGCGCGATCCCGTTGCGGGTCGCCTCGTCGAGCTCCGGGCGGGACTCGGCGAGGACGGCGCCGGCGCGCTCGATCGCCTCGTCGAGCAGGTCCATCAGCTTGATCGGCGCGCCACTGCGGGTGCGCAGGATCTTGCCGTCCGAGCCCAGCACGTTGCCGATCTGGACGTGCTCGACCCTGACCGAGTCCGGCAGCCAGCCGGCCTTGCGGGCCGTCGCGAAGATCATCTGCAAATGCAGCGACTGCGGGGCGCCGATGACGTAGAGGATCTCGTCGGCGCCGAGGTCCCGCACCCGGTGACGGATGGTGGCCAGGTCGGTGGTGCCGTAGCCGTAACCGCCGTCGCTCTTGCGCACGATCAGCGGCACCGGCTTGCCCTCGCGGCCGGTGAACCCGTCGAGGAAGACACACAGCGCGCCCTCGCTCATCACGGCGATGCCCTTGGCCTCGAGCTCGTCGCAGATCTCCTCGAGCATCGGGTTGTACGTCGACTCGCCGGCCAGGTCGTCGTCGGTGAGCGTGACGTCAAGCTTGCGGTAGATCGAGTTGAAGTACGCCTTGGACAGCTCGATGAGCTCGCCCCAGAGCCGCAGGGTGTCCGGGTCGCCGGACTGCAGGGTGACGACCCGGCGCCGGGAGCGGTCAGCGAACTCGTCGGAGCCATCGAACTTCGCGCGCGCGGCTTGGTAGAAGTCGTTGGGGCTGTCGGCCAGCAGCCGGGCCTCGTCTGAGTCCTCGCCGACGTCGAGCAGGTGCTCGATGAGCATGCCGAACGGCGTGCCCCAGTCGCCGATGTGGTTCTGCCGGATGACGTGATGCCCGAGCCGCTCGAGGGTGCGGGCGAGCGCGTCGCCGACGACCGTGGTCCGGAGGTGTCCGACGTGCATCTCCTTGGCCACGTTGGGCGCGGAGTAGTCGATCGGGATCGTGCGCCGTTCCTCCTGCGGTACGCCGTGCCTCGTGTCGGTTGCCTGGGTGCGGAGCTGCTTGGCGAGCCACTCGGGACGCAGGGTGACGTTGACGAAACCCGGCCCGCTGATCTGCGGCTCCTGGGCCATCTCGTCGATCTCGAGCGCTGCGACGATCTTCTCGGCGACGTCGCGGGGCTTCGCGCCCAACCGCTTGGCGAGGGCCAGCGCCACGTTGGCCTGGAAGTCGGCGAACTGCGAGGGGCGGATCACCGGGTCGGTGCCGGCCAGATCGGGACCGAAGGCGGCGACCAGTGCCTGCTCGAACGCTTCTGCGAGTTCCTGCGCGGGGCTGCCCATGCGCTCAAGGCTAGAGGCCGCGTTAGACTGCACCGTTGGCCGGTCCGCCTCGCAGGCGCCGCTGCCGACCCGCCCGTCGTACCACGGCGGTGACCCAGCTCGACGACGAAGGACTCCTGCGCGCATGGCATCGACCAACGACTTGAAGAACGGCATGGTGCTCAACCTCGACGGCCAGCTCTGGTCGGTGGTGGAGTTCCAGCACGTGAAGCCCGGCAAGGGCCCGGCGTTCGTGCGCACCAAGCTGAAGAACGTCGAGTCGGGCAAGACCGTCGACAAGACGTTCAACGCCGGCACCAAGGTCGACACCGCGACCGTCGACAAGCGCACGATGCAGTACCTCTACAACGACGGCACGAGCTTCGTCTTCATGGACACCAGCACCTACGACCAGGTCGAGGTCTCGCCTGCGATCGTCGGCGACGCGGTCAACTTCATGCTGGAGAACCAGGAGGCGATCGTCGCCACCAACGAGGGCCGGGTGCTCTACATCGAGCTGCCCGCCTCCGTCGAGCTCCTCGTCGAGTACACCGAGCCGGGCCTGCAGGGCGACCGCTCCACGGGCGGCACGAAGCCTGCCCGCCTCGAGACCGGTCACGAGATCAACGTGCCGCTGTTCATCACCTCGGGCGAGAAGATCAAGGTCGACACCCGCGACAGCAGCTACCTCGGCCGCGTCAGCAGCTGAGGCTCACACGGTGGCTGCACGCTCCAAGTCGCGCAAACGGGCCCTCGACGTCCTCTTCGAGGCCGAGGCTCGCGATCTCGAGGTCCTGACGTTCCTGGACGAGAAGGTCGCTGCCGGCGACCCGCCGGTCAACGAGTACGCCGCCCACCTCGTGCGCGGCGTACAGCAGCACCGCGACCGGATCGACGAGCTGCTCTCGACGTACTCCCAGCACTGGACGCTGGCCAGGATGCCCGCCGTCGACCGCAACGCCCTGCGGATCGGGGTCTTCGAGCTCCTCTTCAGCGACGACGTGCCCGACGCGGTCGCCGTCAGCGAGGCGGTCAACCTGGTGCAGGACCTGTCCACCGACGAGTCGCCGGCGTTCGTCAACGGGGTCCTCGGCAACATCCTGCGCGACAAGGACCAACTGGCCGTCTGAACCGGTTTTCTCGGTGCGTCCCGGGGGCACCCTCGCACTCGTGGAGGCCAGGGAAGCAGACGTCGTCGTCGTCGGTCTCGGACCCGGAGGCGAGTCGATCTCCAAGCGACTGGCCAAAGCCGGTCTCGAGGTCGTCGGTGTCGAGAGCCACCTCGTCGGGGGCGAGTGCCCGTTCTACGGCTGCGTCCCCTCGAAAGTCATGACCCGGGCGGCGTACTCCGTCGCCGAGTCTCGGCGGATGCCCGTCGTCGCCGGATCGAGTGTGACCCAACCCGACTGGCGGGTGGTCGCCGAGCGGATCCGTGAGGAGATCACCCATGACTGGGACGACAAGACCAAGGTCGAGGGGCTGGAGGACGCCGGGGTCCAGGTGGTGCGCGGGCACGGGCGCCTGACCGCGCCTCGCCAGGTCGAGGTCGACACCGATGCGGGCATCCTCGGTCTCACTGCGCGGCGCGCCGTCGTCATGTGCCCCGGCGCCGCGGCGTACGTGCCCGACATCGCCGGCCTGGATGACACACCGTTCTGGACCAACCGTGAGGCCGTCCAGGTGCAGGAGCTACCCGCCTCGCTGATCGTGCTGGGCGGTGGGCCGATGGCGGTGGAGTTCGCCCAGACGTTCGCCCGCTTCGACGTGGACGTGACCGTGCTCGAGCCGGCCGAGCGCATCATCGTCAGCGAGGAGCCGGAGTCCAGCCGCGTCGTCGGCCAGATCCTGGCTCGCGAGGGGGTCCGCGTGATGCCAGACTCCATGCCGGTCTCGGTGTCGTACGACGACGGGCGCTTCACTGTGGACCTGGGCGACGAGGAGGTCTCCGCAGACAAGCTCTTGTTGTGCGGTGCGCGCGTGCCCCGGACCGAAGGTCTGGGCTTCGACACTGTCGGCGTCTCGCCGACCGAGGAGGGCACGCTGCCCACCGATGGGTTCATGCGCGTGCTGGTCGAGGGGGAGCCGCTCGACTGGCTCTACGCGATCGGGGACATCACCGGCAACGGGTCCTACACCCATTCCGCTCTCTATCAAGCCAGCGTCGCCTGCAAGCATATGCAGGGCAACCCGTGCCCCGAGGCGGACTTCCGGGTGATGCCGCGGGTGACGTTCACCGATCCCGAGGTGGGCTCGGTGGGGCTGACCGAGGCGGAGGCCCGCGAGCAGGGCCTCGACGTCCGCATCGGCTACGTCGACCTGGGCGTCACCCCGCGCGGTCAGCTCCACGAGACCGGCAACCAGGGCTTCGTCAAGGTGATCGCCGTCGACGATCAGCTCGTCGGGGCGACCTCGGTGGGACCCGTCGGCGGTGAGGTGCTGTCGATGCTGTCCACGGCGATGCACGCACGCATCCCGGTTGAGACGCTGCGGTCGATGATCTATCCCTACCCGACGTTCCACGACGCCGTACGCCGGGCGCTGCTCGATCTGGACTGAAGCCCGTTCGCGTCAGCTGATCGTGGGAGCGTCCAGGTGGAAGGTCGCGCGCTCGACAACGGCACCGAGACGACTTCCGGGTCGCAGCCAGCTGGCGAGCGGTCCCACGGACTCCACGTCGACCCGGACCCGGGCCAGGCGTGCCTCGCCGTTGCCTCGCAGCAGGCTTTCGCCGATCCTGCCGCCGGCGAACCCCTGACGGGCCGGCGCGTTCGCGAGCTTCAACGGGATGGCCCGGCCGAACGTGTTGGCGTACGCCGCGACCGACCAGGCCGGGTCGCCTTCGGACCGCGCGGTCATCGTCCGGTCGCCGGGTGCTCCGGTGAACCAGGCGAGCGTCTTGGGCATTGCCCAGTTGGCACGACCGCCGACCAGGCTGGCGGGGGAGTCCACCGCCATGAACGCCACCGAACCCCACACCCGCAGACCGGTGCGGGAGACGACCAGACCCAGCACCTCGTCGTACGGCCCGACGGGGGTGTCGAGGTAGCGCACGAAGGCACCTACGACCGCAAGGGCCCGCGCGGGCGGCCGTAGTGCAGGGGGCAACGCCGCAGTGGCACGGCTGCCGCCGCGGTCGAGCCAGACGATGCCCTCGCACTCGCAGGTCCATGGAGCCGGTGCCGACTCGGCCGGCAGCCGCGCCAGCAGGCTCGCGGACAGGGCCGTCTCCATCACGCCGGCGACACCGGTCAGCTCCGGGCGGGTGGTCGTCATGGCACCGGAGGATACGTCTGGGTGAGTGTGCTGGAGTGGGTGCATGCGGACGATCGGGAACATCCTGTGGTTGGTGCTCGCAGGTTTCTGGCTGGCGATCGGCTACGTCGTGGCGGACGTCGTCGCGTGCCTGCTCATCGTCACGATCCCGTTCGGCATCGCGTCCTTCCGGCTGGCGAGCTTCGTCATCTGGCCGTTCGGCCGGACGACCGTGTGGCGGCGCGACGCCGGCATTTGGTCGATCATCGGCAACGTCGTCTGGATCGTCTTCCTCGGCTGGGAGCTCGCCCTCCTGCACTTGTTCGCCGGGCTGCTCCTGATGGTCACCGTCGTCGGGATCCCCTTCGGCATCGCCTGCTGGAAGATGATCCCGTTGGCGCTGGCGCCCCTCGGCCGCGAGATCGTGCCCATCGGCGCGGCCAGGGATCCGTACGGCCTACCGCACTGAATCGCTCACCGACTCCGTAACGGGTTGCTTCTCAGTCACTGACTGACTGAGAACGCACACGTTGTTTGCGGCCCTGTCGAGCCCCCGGGCGTTCGGGGAGACGTCAGTGGCGGGGCAGGGTGCCGTGGTCGTCGACGGTGTAGGTCTTGCCCAGTGGTGAGGTCCAGATGACCTCGGTGGGTCCGGTCCTTCGGTAGGTCCAGTCGCCGCTTGCGGACGGTGCGGGTGGCTGGCATGAACCCACTCCATCACCAGGCTCCGACAAAATCGGGAGCGGTTTCGCCTTATGCACAAGGTGATTTCGAGACGTCGCTAGCGCTCCTCCTCAATCACCAAGGTGCGCTTGGTGGTTGAGGAGCCGAGCCCCCAAGGGCGAGGCGTCTCGAAACCACCCCCCGCGCCGCACGTGGGTTTCGAGACGCGGCCTCCG
>JBHWSH010000352.1:0-6739 GCA_043427135.1 Marmoricola sp.
ACCTAGGCGATGCCGCGCAGGACACCGCGGAGCTGCCCCATCGCCGCGGCGGCCCGGGAGTCGTGCCCCATCACGTCCCCGACCGAGAGCACCACCGACCCTCCCGGCTGCACGAAGGAGTCGTACCAGTCGCCACCGACCTGTGCCTCGCCGGCGGCCGGGCGATAACGCACCTCGATCTGCGCCCCGTCGGGCTGGCGTGGGTCGGTCAGCATGCTGCGCTGCAGCGCCTCGGCCAGTGCCCGCTGCCGGCTCTGCATCTGCAGGTTCTCCAGGGACAGACCCACCCGTCGGCCGATCTCCACCGCGACGCTGAGCTCCTGCTCCCCCAACAGGGGCGAGTCGCCTCGCGTCAGCAGCACCAGCGAGCCCATCAACGTCGTCCGGCCTGGGAGCGGCACCGCCACCGCACTGGTGACGCCGAGCTGCTCGAGGAGGCGGCGCACGTGGGGATCGTCGACGAAGCGGTCCAGCATGGAGGGCGTGATCTCGGGGAGCAGGATCGGGCCCTCGCCGCGCGCGATGCGCCGGCTGGGGCTGTCGGCGGACAGCCCGCCGGCCAGAGCCTGCTCGACCGATCGGGTGAGCTCCGCGAGCGAGGGATCACTGTGAAGCGCCACGACGCGCTCGGTGACTGCACGGTCGTCGTACACCTGGATCTCGACCCAGTCGGCGAGCGCAGGAACGACCTGGAGCATCACGCGCTGCAGCGCGTCCTGGTCGTCGCTGGCCAGAAGCAGTGCCTCGGAGACCTGTCCGATGAGCTCGACCTGGGCGCTCAGCTTGTCCCGTGCCGCCTCTGCGGTGTGCCGGGCGGTCGCGTCCTGCACGATCACCAGGACCGCTTCGCGCCCGTCGGCGACGTGGGTCGGGGATGCGCTGATGTCCAGGCGTACGCCGTCCGGACCGAGCACGGTGACCACCCGTCCGGAACCCGATGCCGGCCCGGGGCCGAACGCTGCCGTGGCCACCTCGACGACCGGGTCGGCGGACAGGAACACCGAGCGCAGCGATGCGCCGTCGTGACGGGCCTCCAGCTGCAACAGGTCGGAGGCGGCCGGGTTCCACGCGAGGAGCCGGTGCTGGTCGTCGACGACGAGCGCTCCGAAAGGCGCGTGCTCCAGCACGGCGTCGAGCGTCACTCGCACGAGAGGCACAGGCCGAGCCGCGTCCCGGCCCCCGATCGCGGCAAGGCTGCGCTGGTGCGCAACGGTGCGCGCAGCAGCGTCGTGCAGCGCACGGACGCGGTCGGGCAGGTCGGCCTGATCGTCGGCCCACGTCTCCAGGTCCACCGGCACATCCGGAGCGAGCCGCAGAAGTGCCGCGAGCCGGCGTACGACGTCCGGGGCCGCCACTGCCGCGATGCGGGCCTCGGGCACGCGGCGGTGCAGGCCCTGGATCGTCCGCAACAACACCTCCGCCGAGTCACTCGTGACGACGGCGACCAGGATGTCGTCCAGCGTCGCCGCCGGGCACTCCTCGAGGCTGAGGTGGCGCACGAACGACCGCTTGTCGTCGGGAACGAGCCGATCCGCGTCCGGCGGACCGACCAGGAGCAGTCTCGGCACGTCAGGTGCCCAGGAGCGGGACGCCGAGAACCGCGCGCCCGGTCCAGGTCTTGAGGATGTCGGTCGTCGGGCTCATCACGTGGGCGGCGCGGGCGTCCCGCAGATAGCGTTCGGCCGGTGAGCGCTCGCGGTAGCCGATGCCGCCGAGCAGGGTCATCGCCTCGTTGGCGACATGCACGGCGGTGTCGCCGACCGAGGCCTTCGCGGAGGCGAGCGCAGCCAGCGCGTCCGGGCCGCCGACCTCGGCCTCCTCGGCCGCCCAGTAGACCAGTCGACGCGCCTGCTGCACCTGCGCCCACAGCGTGCCCACCTTGTGCTGCACGACCGGTTCGGAGGCGAGCGAGCGTCCGGTGTGGCTGAAGCGGCGTCCCTTGACGTGGTCGACAGCCTCGTCCAGCGCCGCTTGCGCGACGCCGAGATAGGTGCCGGCCATCGCGGCCAGGAAGTACGGCGCGACGAGCTCGAAGACGTACCAGATCTGGTCCCCCGGAGCTCCCAGCAGACCCCACGACTCGAGGCGTACGCCGTCCAGTCGCGCCGCCAGCGACGAGTTGCCTCGCATGCCGACGCCGTCCCACGTGCCGTGCCAGCTCAGACCCGCGGCGTCGTGAGGCACCACCACGCACGAGAACTGCCCTGGCGGCGACGACGGGTCGGCCGCCACCGTGGAGACCACATAGGAGTCTGCATGCGATCCGTTGGTGACGAACATCTTGTGGCCGTCGACCTGCCATCCGCCCCCGTCGACCTGGCGCACCTCGGTCTCGGGCAGCCAGAACTGCGACCCTGTGCCGGGCTCCGACAGTGCCAGCGTGGTCAAGTGCTCACCCGCCGCAATCGGTTCGAGGTACTCCTTCGCCTGACGCTCGGTGGCCTTGGCGGCCAGCACCGCCGCGCCGACCTGGTGCATTCCGAAGCACAGAGCCGCCGAACCGCAGACCTGCCCGATCGCCTCGCAGACGCCGGCGACCGCGCGCAGCGACAGACCCGACCCGCCGTACTGGCGCGGGACGACGAGGCCTCCGAGCCCGGCCGCCTGCAGGGCTCGCAATCCCTCTTCCGGCCAGACCCCGCTGTCGGTGCGCTCCGCGATACCGGCAAGAACCTCGCGCGCCACCGTGTGGGCTCGGGTCGTTGACTCGCGCAGCGTGTCCGGGGGCGCTAACATGCCCGAATCGTATCGGTACCAAACCCCTCGGCGTGACGCACGCGCCCGCTGAGCGTCACCCCGAGTAGCTGATCCGCACGACGTCGCTCACCGGCAGCGCCTGGCACGCCAGGCGGATGCCGTCGGCAAGATCGTCTTCGTCGAGCACCTCGTTGACCTGCATCGACACCTCGCCCTCCAGGACCACGCAGGCGCACGCACTGCAGTTGCCCTCGCGACAGGAGTACGGCGCCTGCACGCCCTTGGAGAGCAGGAAGTCGAGCATCGGCGTGCCGGGCTGCCAGTCGTCGAACGAGAACGGGACACCGTCGAGATCGCCCTCGAGGCGTGCCGGGGCGTCCCGCAGGGTCTCCGGCTCCTCGGCTCCAGGGTCTCCGATCTCCACGGCGTCGTCGCCGAAGGGGTTGCCGCCCAGGGAGATGAACTTCTCCTGGTGGCGCCGATCCCGCGGGAAGCCGAGCTCCTTGAGCGCGTCGACCACGCCTTGCATGAACGGTCCGGGACCGCAGACGAAGGCGTCGTACGACGTGAAGTGCTCCGCGATCGCCTTCATGTGCACCGCCGTGGGCAAGCCCTGCAGCGACTCCAGCCAATGGATCACGACGAACCGGTCGGCGTGCTTCTCGGCCAGCGTCCGCAGTTCCTCGGCGAAGATCACCGAGCGCTCGTCGCGGTTGGCGTAGACGAGCACGACCTTGCCGCTGCCCTGGACAAGAGCGGTCTTGGCGATCGAGATGACCGGCGTGATGCCGCTGCCACCGGCGTACAGCAGGAGGTCGGCATCGACGTCAGCGGGTGTGAACACCCCGCTGGGAGGCAGCACCGTGAGGGTCTGGCCGGCGCGGACGTTCTCGCAGATCCAGTTCGAGGCATAGCCGTCGACCGTGCGCTTGACGGTGATCTTGAGCAGGTCGGACTCGTGCGGGGCGCTCGACAGCGAGTAACAGCGCGCCACGAGACCGGTGCGATCGCTGGGGACCGCCACGGTGAGGAACTGCCCCGGCTTGTAGGGCATCGGGGAGCCGTCCTCGGTCTGCAGCACGACAGAGCGCGCGTCGTCGGTCTCGGCGATGACGTCGACGACCGTGAGCTTGACCGCCTCAGTCAACGGTGCCACCGATCTCGATCTCGCCCTCGAGCACGGCGCGCGCGATGCTCTCCTTGAGCCGGCCGCAGGACTTTGGTGCGATCAGCGACGACTCCGC
Source organism: Marmoricola sp. (assembly GCA_043427135.1). Lineage (GTDB taxonomy): Bacteria > Actinomycetota > Actinomycetes > Propionibacteriales > Nocardioidaceae > Marmoricola_A. The sequence goes on from JBHWSH010000352.1 coordinate 3,942, forward strand.
CTTGCGCCGGATCTCGTGGCAGTGACCGACGGCCTCCTCGGTCCACTGGATGCTCGTGTGGAACTCGCTCTGCTTGCGGACCTTGACCTCGGCGAGACAGTCCAGGCAGGCCACCGGGACCAGGTGACCCTCGAGGTACCGGCGACGGTCCTCGAGCGTCTCCTCGCTGAGCGGGGCGAAGGAGACCATCACACCCCGCCGGGCATCGTCGGCGTGCCGGCCGACGCAGCCTCCGCCGTGGCCTCGGCCGCGTCGGAAGGCTGACCGTGCCCGTGGCCGTGCCCGTGTCCGCCGTACTGCTGGTCCTCTTCCATGCGGCGACGGAGGTTCTCCTCGACCTCGCGCTGCCAGTTCTCGTTGGCGTGCGTGGTGTCGACCTCGAACTCGAACCGCTCGGTCATCTCGGGGGTGATGTCGGCGACGTCGACGTAGAACTGCTCGTACCACCGGCGCAGCTGGTAGACCGGGCCGTCCTCTTCGCACAGGAGAGGGTTCTGGATGGGCGACTTGTTCTGCCAGATGTGGACGTCCTGCATGAAGCCCTCGCCGAACATGTCGGAGTACTTCTTGGCGATCTTGGTCGCGGTGGCGTCGTCGAGCCCCTCGGGCTTCTGCACGATCAGGCCGTACATCAGCTTGAACGAGTTGTGCGAGACCGGATAGTGGCAGTTGATCAGGATGACGTTGATCTCGTAGCCCTTGTAGGACGTCGTCAGCGGGTTGATCATGTACGACGGCCCGAAGTAGCTGGCCTCGGAGGTGAGCAGCATGTCGGCGTCGCTGTAGCCGCCGGTGCCCATGTCGGGGCGACCGCTGGAGTTCATGTACTGGCTGGCGGTGTGGCCCTCGAAGACGTTCTTGAAGAACTTCGGGAACGCGTAGTGGATGTAGAAGAAGTGGGCCATGTCCACGACGTTGTCGACGATCTCGCGGCAGTGCGCGTTGTCGATGTCGAGGGTGTTCCACACCCAGTCGGTCCAGCCGTCGTCCGAAGCCTGCGGGATCTCGGGGATCATCTGCTCTGGGATCGGCGGGTTGCCCTCGGTGTCGTGCCAGACGAAGAGCTGCCCGTTGCGCTCCATGGCGTGCCAGGTGCGGGTGCGGGCGCGCAGCGGGATGCGCTTGGCGTAGGGGATCGACTTGCACTTGCCGTCCCCGCCCCAGCGCCAGTCGTGGAACGGGCAGGCGATCTCGTCGCCCTTGACCGTGCCCTGGGTGAGGTCACCGCCCATGTGCCGGCAGTAGCCGTCGATGACGTTGAGCTCGCCGGAGGCGTTGGACCAGACCACGAGCTTGGTGCCGAAGGCCTCGACCGCGTGCGGCTTGCCGTCGCGGAACGTGTCGGCGAGGCCGAGGCAGTGCCAGCCTCGCGCGAACCGCTCCGGCGGTGTGCCGGGGTCGATCACGCGGGGGTCGATCTTGGTCTGCGTCGCACCAGTCATGGCCGGTTGCCTCCGATCGCTCGATTGTTCTCGACGTTACATTTCGCCTTCGCGGCGGCCAACCCTCGACACCGATCAGCGGGACAACTACGCTCCCGATTCTGTAACACGTTCTAGTTTACGCCAAGGAGCACGCATGCACCTCGCCCTCTCTCCCGAGCAGGAGGCCCTGCGCGAGGAGCTGCGCGGCTACTTCGCCGAGCTGGTCACCCCCGACGTACGCGCCGCACTGTCGGCCAGCACCGGCGAGTTCGGTGACACCGAGGTCTACAAGCAGGTGATCCGCCGGATCGGCGAGGACGGGTGGCTCGGCATCGGCTGGCCGAAGGAGTACGGCGGCCAGGACCGGTCCATGGTGGATCAGCTGATCTTCTCCGACGCAGCGGCGGTCGCCGGCGTACCCATCCCCTACCTGACGCTCAACACCGTCGGGCCCACGATCATGCGCTATGGCACACCGGAGCAGAAGAAGTACTTCCTCCCCCGCATCCTCAAAGGCGACCTGCATTTCTCGATCGGCTACTCCGAGCCGGGCTCGGGCACCGACCTGGCCAGCCTGCAGACCCGGGCGCGGCGCGAGGGCGACGAGTGGGTGATCAACGGGCAGAAGATGTGGACGAGCCTCATCCAGTACGCCGACTGGCTGTGGATGGCGTGCCGCACCGATCCCGACCTGCCGCGGCACAAGGGCCTCTCGATCATCCTGGTGCCTGCCGACGCACCCGGGTTCTCCTACACGCCGGTGCACACCGTGGCCGGTGTCTCGACCTCCGCGACGTACTACGAGGACGTCCGCGTGCCGGTCTCGAACCTCGTCGGCGAGCTCAACGGCGGCTGGAACCTGATGACGAACCAGCTCAATCACGAGCGAGTCGCCCTCACCTCGGCCGCTCCCCTGCAGCGCTCGGTGGCACTGGTCCGCGAGTGGGCGGCCTCGACCGCTGCGGCGCCTGACACCGGCGTCAAGCGCGTCATCGACCAGGAGTGGGTGCAGATCCTGCTCGGCCGGGCCCATGCTCGCGTGGAGATGCTCGCGCTGATGAACTGGAAGATCGCCGCCTCCGAAGGCGAGGATCTCAGCCCGGCGGACGCATCGGCGACCAAGGTGTACGGCTCCGAGCTCGCCACCGAGGTCTACCGCGCCCTCATGGAGATCGTCGGCCCCAACGCGTCGGTCAAGCCCGACTCCCCTGCCAGCGTCCTCGCCGGGCGGCTCGAGCGCTTCCACCGCTCCTCGCTGGTGATGACCTTCGGCGGCGGCACCAACGAGATCCAGCGCGACATCATCGGCATGGTCGGTCTCGGCCTCCCGCCCGCCCGCCGCTGACCGACCTTGGTGGTTGAGGAGCCGAGCCC
>JBHWSH010000353.1:0-4633 GCA_043427135.1 Marmoricola sp.
TGATCCGGCGCAGGGTGATCCGGCGCAGCCCGGCGACGGCGACAACACCGAGGGCGCTGCCCCAGAGGCGGTCGCCGAGGAGCTGACCGCGGCCGGCTGGCTGCAGGACGTGACCGACCTGGCCCAGGACCTCCCGGTGCATCGACTGCCCTACGGAGACCTCGATCTCGCCGCCGCCCACGACGACGCACCCAACCTGCTGACGGCCGCACTGGAGCGGTCGGATCGGGCGTTGCTCGACCGCGAGATCGCGTCCAGCCCGCTGGTGGCGCCGCTCGTCGGCACGCTTCCGCCCGAGGCCCTGGCCGGCATCGACCGCGACGTCCCGGTCGTCCTCGACGCGGACTTCGTCGCTGCCGACGGTGGCCCCGTGCACCGACGCTCCGACGCAGGCACGCTCGTCGCCGCCGACTCCGCCCTGGTGGACGGAGGGCCTGGTCCGGGGGCGACCCGTTCCGCGCTCGCCCTACGGCAGCGGATCCTTGCGGAGACCGCCTTGCACGCGCTTTCCGACGACCGCCGCCGACCCCTGTTCGCCCTGCTCCCCGCGACGTGGGACCCCGGTCCCCGTTGGAGCCGCGCCGACTTCCTCGACGGGCTCGACGTCGCGTGGCTGCGACCCGCGAACCTCGCCGACGTGCTCGACCAGTCGGACGCGGACCTCCTCGCACCCGACGCCTTCGGCTATCCGGAGGCACAGGCCCAGGCCGAGCTGCCGGCGTACGCCGTGCTGGCCACCGAGCAGCTGCGCGAGCTCGGCGCCGTCATGGGCGACCTGCTGGCCGACGAGGACGGCTTCACCGACCGGGTCGACGCCCTGGCGATGCTGACCTCTTCGACATTCGCGCGGGTGCGTCCAGGCCTTGCCGTGCAGCGCAACCGCGGCACCCAAGAGCGGGTGCGCACCTGGATGGAGGGCGTCGTCGTCCGCGGACCGTCCTTTGTCACCATGTCCAGCGAGACCGGGTTGTTCCAGGTGACGGTGATCAACCAGCTCGACCGTCCCGTGACCGTCGGTCTCCGAGCGCGCGTGTCAGGCGACGCGCTGCGACTGCAGTCACCCGAGACCGTGACGCTGAACCCCAAGGGCCGCACCGCCATGCGGATCGACGTGACCGCCACGGACATCGGCGTGCACCAGGTCGACCTGCAGCCGGTCACCGCGGCCGGCGAGCCGGTCGGCGAACCTCTCGAGCTCAGCATCCGCACCAGCAACGTCGGGTTCGTGGTCTGGGTGCTGATGATCGCCGGCGGCGTCGTCCTGGTCGCAGCCATCGGTCTGCGGATCACCCGGCGCGTCATGTCGCGTCGGCGCACGCGTGCGCAGTCGACCGCTCCGGGGGAGGTCTCGTGAGCGAGGACCGTACGCCGGACCGCTCACTGCTGTCCTCCAGCGCCGTCATGGCGGCCGGCACGATGGTGTCGCGGCTCAGCGGCTTCGTGCGGTCGACGCTGCTGGCCGCGGCGCTCGGCACGAAACTGCACGCCGACGTGTTCACGATCGCCAACACGATCCCCAACATGCTCTACATCCTGCTGGCAGGCGGGGTGTTCAACGCCGTACTGGTGCCGCAGCTGGTGCGCGCGATGGCGTCCGACCCCGACGGCGGCGAGGCCTACACCAACCGCATCATCACGCTCGCAGCGGTGTTCCTCGCCGGAGTCACCGCCGTGCTGATCGTGGCAGCGCCATGGGTGATGCGGATCTACCTCGACGACGCCTTCTTCACCGACGCGCTGTCCGAGCAGCGCGAGTCGGTCATCGACTTCGCCCGCTACCTCCTGCCGCAGGTCTTCTTCTACGGCATGTTCGTGCTGGTCGGGCAGGTGCTCAACGCCAGGCAGCGGTTCGGTCCGATGATGTGGGCGCCGATCGCCAACAACGTCATCTCCGTGGCAATGCTCGTGGCCTACCTGTTCACCTTCGGTCCGGCCGAAGGCGCGGAATTGGTCGGCGGCTACAACACGGGCCAGGAGTTGCTCCTCGGCATCGGGTCGACCCTCGGCATCGTCGCGCAGTTCCTGATCCTCCTGCCCTACCTGCGTGCCGCCGGATTCCGCTACCGCCCCCGCTTCGACTTCCGCGGCACCGGGCTGGGCCACACCCTGCGCCTCGGCTCGTGGACGGTCGGCTTCGTGCTGGTCAACCAGCTCGCCTACACGGTCGTCGTCCGCCTCGCTTCCAGCGGCACCGCGCAGGCGGCGACCACGGGGGCGTCGTCGGACGGCACGGGTTACACGATCTACTCCGGCGCGTTCCTGCTGATCATGGTGCCGCACTCGATCGTCACGGTGTCGTTGGCGACCGCGACGCTCACCCGGCTGTCCCAACATGCCGCCGGGGGCGACCTGCGCAAGGTGGCGCATCAGGTCGGGTCGACCACGCGGACGGCGCTGGCGTTCATCCTGCCGTCCGCGCTCCTGCTGCCGGTGGTGGCGTTGCCGCTGTCCAACATCGTCTGGGGCTACGCCGCCGCCGCGGAGACCTACCGTGACTTCGCGGTGTCGCTGACGGCGTTCGCGCCGGGGCTGGTGTTCTTCACCGTCCACTACCTGATGCTGCGCGGCTTCTACGCCCTGGAGCTGACCCGCACGGTCTTCTGGACCCAGTGCGTCATCGCGGCGACCCAGATCACCGTGGCGGTCCTGGTCGTCCGCTCGGTCGACCCGGCAGGAACCGCACCCGGGCTGGTCGCGGCCTACGGCACGGCGTACGCCGTGGGGGCGACGCTGTCCTACCTCATCCTGCGGCGCATCCTCGGCGGTCTGGACACGCCCCGGCTGGTGCGGTTCGTCGTCCGGATTGTCCTCGCCGGCGGAATCGCGGCACTCGCCGCATGGGGCTGGCGCGTCGGTCTGCTCGCGCTGTGGGAGCCCGGCGACGGCAAGGTGCAGGCTCTCGTGGTGCTGGGGACCACCGGTCTGGTCGACCTCGTCGTGCTGGTCGTCCTGGCCCGCTTGATGCGGATCACCGAGCTGACCGACGTCATGGGGATGCTGACCCGACGTCTACGTCGTTGAGAACCCGTCTCGGCTGGCCGCCGTCCTACGATGGCTGACAGACATCCGACGGGAGCCATCGGCACCGAGGGGACGGCGAGGAGCGGCGTGGTGGACAGGGCGCTGGGACCGGGCAGCGTGATCGCCCGCCGGTTCCGGTTGGAGGATCTGCTCGACGAGCACTCCGGCGCGCGGTTCTGGCGTGCCACCGACACCGCCCTGGCGCGCAATGTGGCCGTCCACGTGCTTCCGGGCGACGATCCGCGCGCCGCGGCCACGCTCGAAGCGGCGAGACGTTCGGCGACCGTCACCGACCCGCACCTCCTGCGCGTGCTGGACGCGATCACCGAGGGCGAGCACCTCTGCGTGGTCCACGAATGGGGCTCGGGTCTGTCCTTGGACCGGATGCTCGAAGACGGACCGCTCGACCCACGCAAGGCGGCTTGGTTGGTCCGTGAGGTGGCGGAGGCACTCTGCGTCGCGCACCGCAACGGCGTGGCCCACGGGCGGCTCATCCCCGAGAACGTCATGGTGACCGACCTCGGCGCGGTCAAGCTGGTCGGCTTCGTCGTCGACGCCGTCCTGCACGGGGACGCAGGCCAGTGGCCGCAGGACGCGGGGAGCGACGTACGGAACCTCGCCGCGCTGCTGTACGCCGCGCTGACCGGACGCTGGCCGGGTGCGCCCGGGTCGACGGTTCCGGCCGCGCCCGAGGAGCACGGGAAGGTGCTCCGTCCCCGCCAGGTGCGCGCGGGAGTGCCACGTCCTCTCGACGCGCTGTGCGAGGAGGTCCTGAACGGACCGCCTCCGGGCGGTGCCGCACACATCGAGGACGCGATGAGCGCCCAGCAGATGCAACGACGGCTCGGTGAGTTCCTGGGCGACCCGATGAGCGGCAGCGCGCTCGAGGAGCGCACGAGCGTGCTGGACCGCAGGGCCATCCAGGACGCGCTCGCCGAAGACCCCGAAGCCACCCAGGCCATGCGGATCGGCGGGCTGGACGACAGCGGGGAGTCGACCGGCGAGCTCCTCGTGCCTGCGGCTGCTGCACCCCCGCCCACCCTCACCCCTGCCGAGCCGGCGACCCCGTTGACGCGACCGCTCCACTCCGGTGCCCGAGCAGTCCCCGCCGAGTGGGGTCCCGATGCCGACACCGGCACCGGGCCGATCGTGCCGGTGGAGGATCCCGACCCCCGAGGTGCTCCGGGAGCGGTCTGGGTCAAGCGCGCCGCGATGCTGGCCGGGCTGGTGGTCGTCGCCGTGGTGGCGATCGTGGCCTACACGATCGGCGCGGACCGGCCCGCCTCCGACGACCCGGGCACTGCCCAGGCTGCCCCGGACACCGACCCGGAGCCGGTCGAGGTGGCCACGGCGAGCGACTTCGATCCCGACGGCGAGGGCTCCGGAGAGAATCCCGGCCAGGTGCCGCTGGCCCTCGACGGCGATCCGAGCACCGCCTGGCGGACCAAGACCTACTTCGACGGACCCGCGCTCGCGCCGTACCGCTCCGGGGTGGGGCTCCTCCTCGACCTCGGGTCGGAGACCGAGGTGCGCGAGGTCAAGGCGACGCTCGTCGGGTCCGGGTACGACGTCGCCCTCCTCGCCGCACCCGAGGGCTCCAGCGCCCCGAGGC
>JBHWSH010000354.1:0-12359 GCA_043427135.1 Marmoricola sp.
AACTCCACCAACAAGCTGATAGGCCGCGAGCTCATCCATCACCGCCAGAACTTTCCACCACCCCACATGCGTGAGACGGTCATATCCGGTATTAGCACCAGTTTCCCAGCGTTATCCCGAAGTGATGGGCAGATTGCTCACGTGTTACTCACCCGTTCGCCGCTCGTGTACCCCCGAAGGAGCCTTACCGCTCGACTTGCATGTGTTAAGCACGCCGCCAGCGTTCGTCCTGAGCCAGGATCAAACTCTCCATCGAAAAACATCAACACCCCACCCACACCCCAAAGAGCATGAACAGAATGCATGTCAAAAACCCCGACAGAGGGCAAAAACAAACAAACTAATTCGTCGACTATATGACACACTGTTGAGTTCTCAAAAATCAAACACACCCACAACCCAGACACCCACCAACGAGCGCCCATCGCATGAGGCTGCGCCGCCAATGTGCTGCGGCTAGATGGCCGTCGGGGCGGGCGGCGGGCTCGAGGCCCTCCGTCGTGCCGCACCCGGCGACAGGTGAAACATTACGCGGCTACTTCCCCAGAACGCAAATCGAGGAACGTAGCGCCCGTCACACCGTCACGACACGCGTGCGGTCTGGCCTGTGGGGCCGTTGGCGCTGCCGTGGCAGCGCTTGAACTTCCGCCCCGAACCGCAGGGGCACAGCTCGTTGCGGCCCACGCCGGCGAACTCGTCGTCCTCGGCCGCCGGAGCCACGGAGACCTCGGTGTCGCCGGTCTCGGAGGGCGCGGTGTAGGTGAGGCCGGTGGGGGTCTTGGGCGGCTCGAGCCCCTTGATCACGGGGGTCGGCTGGCTGTCGAACAGCTGACCGAGTGCTTCGTCCTCTTCGGAATCCGGCTCCTCCTCCACCTCGACCTCGAGGTTGAACAGGTAGGTGACCGACTCCTCCTTGATGGCGTCCATCATCACCTGGAACATGTCGAACCCCTCGCGCTGGTACTCGACCAGTGGGTCGCGCTGTGAGTAGGCCCGCAGCCCGATGCCTTCGCGGAGGTAGTCCATCTCGTAGAGGTGCTCGCGCCACTTGCGGTCGAGCACCGAGAGCATGACCCGGCGCTCGAGCTCGCGCATGACGTCGTCGCCGACGGCCTGCTCCCGCTGGTCGTAGGCGTTGTGTGCGTCCGCCTTGACCCGCTCGAGCAACAGCTCACGGGTGAGACCGGCACGACCGCCGACCTCGTCCTCGAGCTCGCCCAGCTTGATCCCGATGGGGTAGAGCGTCCTCAACGCGGTCCACAGGGACTCGAGGTTCCACTCCTCCGGGAAACCGGCCGTGGCGCTGGTGACATAGTCCTCGACGACCTGGTCGATCATCGTGCGCACCTGCTCGTGCAGGTCGGCCCCTTCGAGCACGGCGCGGCGCTCGCGGTAGATGACCTCACGCTGCCGGCTCATCACGTCGTCGTACTTGAGGACGTTCTTGCGGGATTCGAAGTTCTGCGCCTCGACCTGGGACTGCGCGGAGGCGATGGAGTTCGTGACCCGCTTGTTCTCGATCGGCACGTCGTCGGGCACCTTGAGGGTGGTGAGCACCCAGTCGACCCAGTCGGACTTGAACAGCCGCATCAGCTCGTCCTGCAGGGACAGGTAGAAGCGCGACTCGCCGGGGTCGCCCTGGCGGCCAGCGCGGCCGCGGAGCTGGTTGTCGATGCGGCGAGACTCGTGCCGCTCCGTGCCCAGCACGTAGAGTCCGCCGGCCTGGCGGACCTCCTCGTGCTCGGCGGCGACCTGCGCCTTGATCTTCTCGACCATCGCGGGCCAGGCGGCGTCGTACTCCTCGGTGTTCTCCATCGGGTCCAGGCCCTGCTTGCGCAACTCCTGGTCGGCGAGGAAGTCCACCGATCCGCCGAGCATGATGTCGGTGCCGCGGCCGGCCATGTTGGTCGCGACCGTCACGGCGCCCTTGTGGCCGGCCATCGCGACGATCTTCGCCTCGTCCTCGTGGTGCTTGGCGTTGAGGACCGAATGGGGGATGCCGCGCTTCTTGAGCAGGTCGCTGAGGTGCTCGGACTTCTCCACCGACACCGTGCCCACCAGGACCGGCTGGCCCTTGGCGTGACGCTCCGCGATGTCCTCGACGACCGCGGCGTACTTGGCTTCCTCGGTGCGGTAGACGAGGTCCTTGGAGTCCAGCCGGGCGACCGGCTTGTTGGTCGGGATCGGCACGACGCCGAGCTTGTAGATCTTGTCGAACTCCGAGGCTTCGGTCATCGCCGTGCCGGTCATGCCGGCGAGCTTCTCGTAGAGGCGGAAGTAGTTCTGCAAGGTGATCGTCGCGAGGGTCTGGTACTCCTCGCGGATGCGCACGCCCTCCTTGGCCTCGATCGCCTGGTGGAGGCCCTCGTTGTAGCGGCGACCGTGCAGGATGCGGCCGGTGTGCTCGTCGACGATCAGCACCTCGCCGTCGAGGACGACGTACTCCTTGTCGCGCCGGAAGAGCTCCTTGGCCTTGATCGCGTTGTTCATGAACGAGATCAGGGAGGTGTTGACCGCGTCGTAGAGGTTGTCGATGCCGAGGTAGTCCTCGACCTTGGTGATGCCGCCTTCGAGCACGGAGATCGTGCGCTTCTTCTCGTCGACCTCGTAGTCCTCGTCCTTGACCATCCGACGAGCGATCTGCGCGAACTCGGGGTACCACTTGACCTCGTCCTGCGTGGGCCCGGAGATGATCAGCGGCGTGCGGGCCTCGTCGATGCGGATCGAGTCGACCTCGTCGACGATCGAGAAGTAGTGGCCGCGCTGGACGCACTCCTCGATGCTGTTGGCCATGTTGTCGCGCAGGTAGTCGAAGCCGAACTCGTTGTTGGTGCCGTAGGTGACGTCGGCGGCGTACGCCTTGCGGCGCGCATCACGCGACATGTCGCTGAGGATGACCCCGGTGCTCAGACCCAGGAAGTGGTAGACCCGGCCCATCCACTCGGCGTGGTACTTCGCGAGGTAGTCGTTGACGGTGACCACGTGCACGCCGCGGCCGGTCAGGGCGTTGAGGTACGTCGGGAGGGTCGCGACCAGCGTCTTGCCCTCACCGGTGCGCATCTCGGCGATGTTGCCGAGGTGGAGCGCCGCCCCGCCCATGAGCTGCACGTCGAAGTGCCGCTGGCCCAGCACGCGCTTGGCGGCCTCGCGCACCGTGGCGAACGCCTCCGGCATGAGGTCGTCGAGCTTCTCGCCGTCGGCCAACCGCTGCTTGAACTCGTCGGTCATGCCGCGCAAGTCCTCGTCGCTCATCGCGACGAAGTCCTCCTCGATGGCGTTGACCGCACGGGCGACTGCTTCGAGCTCCCGCAGGATCTTCCCTTCGCCGAGACGGAGGATCTTGTCGATGATGGCTGGCACGTGCGTTGGCTCCCGTGATCGGTTGATGCGACTATCCACTGTACCCACCGGGGCGGATCGGTCTTCACACATGACGTCTGCGGCACTTCGGCAGCCGCGTCGAGCTCGTCCGTGCGACCCGCAGGAGCCTTCAGACGAGATCATCGCCGACGTCGTCCGTCGTGGTCGCGCGGTGCACCGGGCCTGGGTGGCGGAGACGTTCGGTCCCGATGTCGCGCACCTCCCCGAGTCCGAGCGTCGGGCCACCCTCGACCTGCTCTCGGTCGTCACCGACGTCTACACGTGGAAACAGCTGCGCCGAGATCAGGGCGCGTCACGGGCGGTCACGCAGGCACGCATGACGGCCCTGGTCGCGGCCGTCCTGGCGAGCTCGACCGGTCACGAGGAGGGATGAGGTGGCCGACCTGCTCTTCGTCACCTGGGACGGCGGCGGCAACGTTCCGCCGGCGGTGGGTGGTCTCGCGCACCATCGGTCCGCTGTCGTGCGCCGAGGAGACGTCGCATCCGTACTCGCGTTCTTCAACACCTTCCACGAGGGCATGGAGCCGGGCGAGCCCACCGTGCCGGGGACGCTTCCGCCGGCCGAGGAACCAGCGACCGCCGTCGACGTGGAGGTGGCGACCCTCTTCGCCAACTGCGAGAAGGTCGGCTTCGAGGGCTCGGCGAAGATCACCCCATGGGCATCGGCGTTCGCTCGCTACACCCACTGCAACAGCAATGGCCACGTGACGGTCAACGTGGGCCTCATGTACGGCGGAGGCGGGGCGGGCTTCGAGAGCTCCTTCTACCTCACCCAGGACCGCACCGGGAAGGTGATCGGGTTCGGCTGGCAGGTCGGCCCGGAGATGTCGGTCGGCAAGCGCGTCACGCTCAACACCTACGAGGACAAGGCGCAGATCAGTCTGATGAACGTGTTCTCCGACGAGTAGGGCGAGCGGCGGCGCACAGCGCCGGTGCCAGGTCGCCACGAGGCTGGACGACCACGTCGTGAAGCCCGAGCCACCCGGCGAGGTCGTCGAGGGAGGCGGCGAGCCGCTCAGCGGTGTCCGGCGGCACGTCCGGCTCGGCGTGGGCCGACTGGACGAGCAAGGTCGAGCGGGCGCGGTCGGCCTTGAGGTCGACCCGCGCCACGAGGCGGTCATCCAGAAGGAACGGCAGCACGTAGTAGCCGTGCACGCGCCGCGCTGCCGGCACGTAGATCTCGATGCGGTAGCGGAACCCGAAGAGCCGCTCGGTACGCCGTCGCTCCCACACCACCGGATCGAAGGGGCTCAGCAACGTCGCTGCGCTGATGCGTCGCGGCAGGCGCGCGTCGCGGTGCAGGTACCACTCTCGCGAGCACCCGTCCACGCGCGCCGGCTGCAGTTCCCCCTCCTCCACCAGATCGCGCACAGCTGCGCCGACCTGTTCGCGTGGCATGCGGAAGTAGTCGGCCAACGACCGCAGGTCGCTCACTCCCAGGGAGCGCGCCGCGCGGCGTACCAGCTCCCGATGCGCCTCCTCGGCCGTCGGCACCGGAAGGTCGAGAACCTCGCGGGGCAGCACGCGCTCGGGCACGTCGTACAACCGCTCGAAGGAGGCCGTGCGGCCTGCGACCGCCACCTCGCCGGCGGCGAAGAGGTACTCGAGCACCTTCTTGGTCTCCGACCAGTTCCACCCCCAATGGTCCCGCGCCCGCGGCAGTCCGTCGTCGAGGTCGCGAGCGGTGCACGGACCGCGCTCCCGGACCTGCGCCAGGACCGAGCCGACGAGCTCGGCCCCGTGCCGCACACCCGTCCACTCGTGGCCGTCCTCGCGATATCGAGCCATGCGGTGCTGCATCACCGGCCAGAGGTCGACCGGCATCAGCGCCGCGACGTGCGCCCAGTACTCCACGAGCCGTCGCGGGGCCTTGCCCGACGCCCGGTCGAGCAGGTGGACGTCGTAGGACCCCATCCGGCTGAACAGCGGCAGGTAGTGGGCTCGCTTCAGCACGTTGACCGAGTCGATCTGCAGCACGGAGGTACGCCGCACCGCGCGTTCGAGCGTGCGCATCGTCGGCGTCGCGTGGCGCCGGTCCGCGAACCCCTGCGAAGCGAGCAGGACGCGCCTGGCCTCGGGCCGTGTCAGCGACACGGGGACGGGGCCGGTCACGGGATGTCGAGCAGCTTCTCCCGCACGGCGTACATGACCGCCTCCATGCGGGAGTGCAACTGCAGCTTCTCCAAGATGTTGCGCACGTGGTTCTTCACGGTGTTCTCGCTGATGAAGAGCTGTTTGGCAATCTCGCGGTTGTTGAGTCCCTGGGCGACCAGCCGCAGCACCTCGAGCTCGCGGTCGGTCAGCTTGGGGGTCGGCGCGTGCTGTCGGTCATTGCGCGACATCTGCTTGAACTCGTCGAGCAGCTTGATCGCCATCGACGGACTTATCAGCGACTGGCCGTCGGCGACCACCCGGATGGCCTGCGCGACCTCTTCGATCGAGGAGTCCTTGAGCAGGTAGCCCGAGGCGCCGTTCTTGACCGCCTCGTAGAGGTCGGCCTCCTCGTCGCTCACCGTGAGCATGATGATGCGGGCGTGGGGGGCGGCCTCCTTGAGCGCCGCGCATGCCTCGATCCCGCCGAGCTTGGGCATGCGCACGTCGAGGAGCACCACGTCGGGCGCGACGCCGGCGGCGAGCGCTGCGGCTGCGATGCCGTCGGCCGCCTCCCCGACCACCTCGATGTCGTCCTCGACGTTGAGCAGCATCGTCAGGCCACGCCGGAAGAGCTCCTGATCGTCCACGACCACGACGCGGATCTGCTCCTGGACACCCGCGTGGCCCGCAGAGTTGAGGTTCGCCACCCGCGCATCATGGCACGAACTAACTAGTCAGCCCAGACGAACGGGTGAATCCGTGCGGCCGGTCTCCAGAGGCGGCCCGGCCGCACGGTGGTGGCGTGCCCGGGTCAGGAGATGTCGAGGGAGATGACGCCGTAGTCGTAGCCCTTGCGGCGGTAGACCACCGAGGGGCGGGAGGTCTCCTTGTCGACGAACAGGAAGAAGTCGTGGCCGACCAGCTCCATCTCGTAGAGCGCCTGGTCCAGCGGCATCGGCGAGGCCGGGTGAGTCTTCTCGCGCACCACCAGAGGACCGTCGCCGGTGACGGTGATCGGCCCGACCTGACGCTCGGCGACCTCGTCCTCCTCCGGCTCCTCAGGAAGCGCCTCGACCGTGCCGGTGCCGGCCAGCGCCTGCGCCACCGAGACCGGGGTGTGTCGTCCGCGATGCACCTTCTTGCGGTCCGAGGCGCGGCGCATCTGGGTCGCCATGCGCTCCAGAGCCAGGTCCAGGGCGGACATCTGGTCCTCCGCAGCTGCCTCGGCGCGGATCACCGGTCCCTTGGAGATCGCGGTCAGCTCGACCTTGACCGCACGCTCGGCCTGTCGCGGGTTGCGCTCCTTGTTCACCTCGACCTCGATCCGGATGACCCGTTGGTCATGCTTCTCGAGTTTGGCGAGCTTCTCCTCGGCATGTTCACGGAAGCGCTCCGAGACCTCGATGTTGCGGCCATTCACGACGACGTCCATCGCATCCTCCATCTGCCACGAGCCATGGGCTCTTCTCGTCCGGCATCCCTCGTGGGTGCCTTGGGCGGAGTCCGTCCGGCCGACCTGGTCTTCGACCCCACAACCGCCTGCTGAGGCTCTCGCAGCTTCTTGCCACTACCCGCCTTCTCGTCCGGGGTCGCCGCATCTGACGGCGACGGGACGGCAGGACTTACTTCTAAGCCGCACCGTGATCGGCCTGTGCCCCGCCTGGCGAACCAAGCGGCGCTCAGTGCCTTACGTGGACCGTTTCGCCTGCGACTGGCTTCGGCTTGCCGGGAGCTGTGGAAGCCGGACTGGACATCCGAGCTCTCGCTACCGACGCAACCACGGACCCGGACGGACTCCATGGCCCGACGCTATCTGGCACGTGGTCGCGGCGGTAGGACGGATCCCCTCACCGACTCGGGCTCCGGCGCAGCGTTGCGGCCATGACGGCTGCTCCGCCGGTTCGCAGGCCGGCTTCCTCCAGTGCCCGCTGGCTCTCTCGGAGGGTGGCGCCGGTGGTGATCACGTCGTCGACCAGCACGAGGTGTCCCAGATCCTCGGCAGCACGCAGCAGGGAGGTCCGGACACCGAACCGGCCGGCGAGGTTGGCCGCGCGCTGGGCCGCCCCAAGCCCCGCCTGGTCCATCGGTCTCGAGACCTGCCGCAGGAGCGGCACCACCCGGGCAGATGCCCCGTGGGCCCGTAGCTCCGCTGCTGCGATGCGGGCTGCTCGGACGAGCGGGTCGTGTCCCCGTGCGGCGGTGACCGAGCGCCGCGAGGGCACGGGCACGAGGAGGAACCGATCGTCTGTGGCATCGGCACGCCACAGGCTCGTGACCGCCGCGGCCAGTGCGTGACCGAGCGGGGCGGCGAGCGCGAACGCACGCCGCTCCTTGTGAGCCAGGATGGCCGCGCGTAGGCCATCGGAGTACACGCCGGCGGCGTGCACGGGCAGGAGACCATCGGGGCAAGGATCGGGCACCGCGGCGAACGCCGGCCCATGGAGAGCGACGCGGCAGACCGGGCACAGGACTCGTCCCGGCTGCCCGCAGCAGACGCACTGAGAGCCGAGCACCAGGTCGAGCCACGCGTCGCGCACACGCTCACCTTGCCGCGCCACGCTCCTCCCCCACCAGCGTCGGCGAGCCGATTGTGGAGGAGGGAGCTCAGCCGACGAAAGTGGGCAACTGCAGGCCGGCCTCGACGGCGTCGAGCTCCCACCGACCGTCCGGACGCAGTCTGTGCACCCTGCCCTCGCGCGAGGCCACGACGAGCACCGGCGGGTCGGCCGGGGACGCGGCCATCGCCACGCCCGGAGCGAACAGGAGGCTGGGAGAGGAGGCGAGCGCTTCGAGGTCGGACGACCCGTCGATCCTCGCGAGCAGCACCTGGCTGGAGCCGGGCGTGGGTCTGGTGAGAGCAGCGACGGTGACGGGGTCGCGCCAGGCGAGGTCGCGTACGCCGTTCCAGGTCTCGCCGGTGGCGACCGCCCGCGGCCGGGCGAACCTGACCGGGGTCCCGTCAAGGCGGCGTACGACGCGCGAGACCGCGAGCTGCTGGCTGTCTCGCTGGGGAGTCACCCAGGCCATCCGCGTGCCGTCCCGAGACAGCGCCGCCGCGATGGGATCGAATCCACGCGGCAACGGCAGGACGCGCGAGCGGTCGCCCACTTGGACGAGCGCGCGACCACGGGAGCGGTCGACGAGCCACAGCGCGCCGACGAGGTCCCACATCGGGGCGAGCAGCTCGCCGCCGGCGTAGACCGGCGTCGGGACCGGACCATCCTGCGCGTCCCGGTCGAGGAGGTAGGCGTTGGCACGATCCTCGTCCAGTACGGCGAGTCGCCGGCCGTTGAGGGAGACCCCCACGGCGCCGATGGCGGTCGGCGGGCCCCCCTCGGCCAGGACCGCAGCCGTGATCTCGGTCGTCCCGACGACCTGACGGATCTCGTCGCCGCGGATGCCAAAGAGGTCGGAGGTCGCCCCGGAGACCACCGGAGAGTACTCAGGGAACGAGTCCACGTCGACAGAGGTGAACCCACCTGGCAGCTCGACGGCTGTGCCCTCCACCGTGATGCCGAGACGTTCGATCTCCGGCAGCTGGCGCAGGGTCCAGGCAAGCTGAGCCAGGAGCGGCTCGAACTCGTCCTCGCCGACCTCGAGGATCTCCTCGCTCAACGGCACCTGTGCGACGCCGTCTCCGTCGACGGGAACGCCGACGCCCAGGCGCAACTCGGCCGGGAGCGCGGTCCGTTCGGCACGGGCGTCGCGCGGCCCGTCCAGCACCCCGGAGACCAGCAGCGTGGGTGCTTGCACACCCGCCGGGAGGTAGACCGGCTCAGGAACCAGCACCTGCATGGTCGGGTCGAGGAAGTACAGCGAGAACTGCCGGTAGCGCGCCTCGACGTGGGACTGCGGCACGACGAGAACGTCCGGTGCATCCGCGATGCGCCACTGTCCGTCCTCGCGCGCCATCGTCAATCGCAGGGTCACCGAGCCGCCCTCCCCGGCGGCGCCGCGCCAACGGCCCGCTCGGTCGAGTTCGTAGGCATCGTCGAGCAGCACGCTGACCGCACCCACGCCGGTCACCAGGCGTTGCGAGCCGTAGACGAGCGTCCGGCGCCCGGGCCGCCACGTCTCCGCGGCCTCGGCGGTCAGGAACTGCATCGCCGCGCTCGTCGTGACCGGCGTCGCCTGCAATGCGCTGAGGAAGCCGGAAGCGATCTGCTCGGGAGTCGCGTCCTCCCGTGGTCCAGGAGGGTTGAAGTCGAACGGCGCCGGCGACGCGGACGCGGCCGGCGCGTCCTCGACCACGACCGGTCCCGAGGAGGGCAACGAGGCGCAGGACGCCAGCACCAGGGCGGCCAGCAGCGCCGATGCCGCGCGCAGCGCCGGGCTCCTCAGCCGGCTCATCGCGCGCCGGCCGGGTCGGCGGGAGCATCCTCGGGGACGAGAGGGAGGGCGCTGCGGGTGAGCCGTTCCCCTGCCCTGCGCGGCAAGGTCAGGCGGAACTGTGACCCGCCGCCCGGCGTACCCCAGGCCTGGAGCCAGCCACCATGCAGGCGGGCGTCCTCGAGCGAGATCGACAAACCCAGTCCCGTGCCCCCGGAGGTGCGTGCTCGAGCCGGGTCAGCCCGCCAGAACCGGGTGAACACCCGGACCTCGTCACCTGGGCGCAGGCCCACGCCGTGATCGCGCACGGACAGCGCGCTCCCCTCCTCGTCGCAGTCCACCCGGACCGTCACGTCGGAGTGGTCGGCGTAGTCGATCGCATTCGTGAGCAGGTTGCGCACGATCCGCTCGACCCGGCGCGCATCGGCTTCGACGATGCAGGGGCGCGGCGGATCGTGCAGGACCAGCCGGACGCCGCGTCGGTCGGCGAGCACCTCGACCGAGCGCGCCACCCGATGCGCGAGGTCGGCGAGGTTGACGTCCTCGAGGTGCAGCGCTGCGGCACCGGCATCGAAGCGGCTGATCTCCAGGAGGTCGGCCAGGAGGTTCTCGAACCGGTCCAGCTCGGTGTGCAGCAGCTCGGTTGAACGCCTCGTCGTGGGGTCGAAGGCGTCCCGGGCGTCGTGCAGGACATCGCCGGCCATGCGCACCGTGGTCAGCGGCGTGCGGAGTTCATGAGACACGTCGGAGACGAACCGACGTTGCGCGGCCGACATGTCCTCCAGCTTGCGGATCTGGTTCTGGAGGTTGGTCGCCATCCGGTTGAAGGAGACGGCCAGGCGGGCGATGTCGTCCTCACCGCGCACGTCCATCCGCTCCTCCAGACGGCCCGATGACAGCCGTTCGGCCACCCTCCGAGCCGCACGGACCGGAGTCACCACCTGTCGAGTGACCAGCCAGGTCAGGCCCGCGACCAACACGAGGAGCAGGACACCGGAGGTCAACATCGAACGCCGCACCAGCGCGACCGTCTCCTGTTCGTCCGCCATGGGGAAGAGGTGGTAGAGCGCGTAGATGCTGCCGTCGGCCGGCATCACCAGACGATTGCCGACCGCCACGCCGGGTACGGCGCCCCCCTCAGGACGGTCGGTGTAACGAATGGTGCTGAACGTCCACGCGGTGCCGCCGGGGTCGGCGGTCTCCACAGCGGTCTTGAGCGAGCGCGGGACGCTGGCGAGATCCAGCCCGGGGGTGAAGCGCTCACCGCCGCCGGGCCGCCCGCTGCTGCCCGCGGGGATCGGTCCGATGAGCACCACCTCGTAGCCCTGCGCCGCGCCGCGGGACACGATGCCGGAGACGAGTGCGGGCAGTTGACTGCCTGCGTCGAAGTCGGCCGTCGCGGCCGAGAGGCTGCTCTGCACCTCGGCGGCACCGCGTCCGGACTCGGCCACCGCTGCGTCGACCCGGTCGCTGACGAGACCGCCGGTGATCTGCCGGGTCAGGACCCATCCGAGCAGGGTGACGACGATCGCCGCCAGCGCCAGCGTGCTCAACACGACTCGGGCCTGGATGGAGCGCCGCCAGATGGTCACGGCGCGGCGGAGGGGACCGGGGATCACCGCTCAGCCCGCCTTGTAGCCCACGCCTCGCACAGTGACGACGATCTCAGGATTCTCCGGATCGCGCTCGATCTTGGAACGCAACCGCTGCACATGCACGTTGACCAGTCGCGTGTCGGCGGCGTGCCGGTAGCCCCACACCTGTTCGAGCAGCACCTCGCGGGTGAAGACCTGCCACGGTGTGCGCGCCAGGCAGACCAGCAGGTCGAACTCGAGCGGCGTGAGGTTGATGACCTCGCCGTCGCGGGTGACCCGGTGGCCCGGCACGTCGATGGTGAGCCCGCCGATCTCGAGCGTCTCCGGGCCGGGGGTGTCGAACTTCCGCACCCGGGCGCGGATCCGCGCGACGAGCTCCTTCGGCTTGAACGGCTTGACCACGTAGTCGTCGGCCCCCGACTCCAGTCCGAGCACCACGTCGACGGTGTCGCTCTTGGCGGTCAGCATCACGATCGGCGTGCCCGACTCGGCGCGGATCTCACGACAAACGTCGAGCCCGTCCTTGCCGGGCAGCATCAGGTCGAGGAGTACGACGTCGGGCCGGAAGTCGCGAAAGGCCGCAAGAGCCTGGTCCCCGCTGGAGCACGCCCTCGGCTCGAACCCCTCCGAGCGCAGCACGATGGTGAGCATCTCGGCGAGGGCCGCGTCGTCATCGACGACGAGGACGCGGCCCTTGCCGGTGGCCACCCCTTCGGGGTTCTGCATGGGATACGCCGAGCTCAGTAGCGGTAGTGGTCGGACTTGTAGGGCCCGCTCTTCGGGATCCCCAGGTACGCCGCTTGGTCGTCGCTCAGCTCGGTCAGCTTCACTCCGAGCGAGTCCAGGTGCAGACGTGCGACCTCCTCGTCGAGGTGCTTGGGCAGCGTGTAGACGCCGACCGGGTAGTCCTCCGGGCGGGTGAAGATCTCGATCTGCGCCAGCACCTGGTTGGTGAAACGG
>JBHWSH010000355.1:0-33928 GCA_043427135.1 Marmoricola sp.
AGCTGTAGGAGTCCAGGGTCCGGACGAGCGGACCCTGCCGGCCCTCGGGCCGGAGGTCGGCGTCGACCTCCAGCACGGGATCGGAGCCCGCTGTCGCCAGCAGCCGGCGCAACTCGTTGGCGACCGCCTGGGCACTACGTGAGGCGTCTTCGAGGTCGGCCCCGGGATGAGGGTCGTGCACGAACATCACGTCGGCGTCGCTGCCGTAGCCGACCTCGTGACCGCCGAGCCGCCCCATCGACACGATCGCGAAGCGGGTCACCAGCTTGCGCTCTCGGTCGTCCTCGACAGCGCGTACAGCGACGGCGAGGGCTGCCTCCAGTGTGGCGCTGGTGACGTCGGTCAGCGCATGGCCGACCGTCTCGACATCGAGGAGGCCGGACAGGTCCGCCGCTGCGATGCGCAGCAGCTCCCGGCGGCGTACGGCGCGGACCTGGGCGATCGCGGTGGTCCTGTCGTCATGGCGATGCCCGCTGCTGAGCATCTCGACCTGCAGGATCTCCCGGTCGCGTGGCTGCAGGGTCTCGCGGTCGGCAAGCAGACGTACGCCGCTCGGCTCGCGCTCGAGGAGGTCCGTGGCATAGCGGCTGGTGCCGAGGAGGCGTGCCATCCGCTGAGCGACCTCGCCCTCGTCGCGCAGCATCGCGAGATACCAATGGGTCCGCCCCAGGGCCTCGGAGATGCGACGGAACCCGAACAGCCCGGCGTCGGGGTCGGGTGCGTCGGCGAACCATCCGAGCATCGCCGGGAGCAATGCGCGCTGGATCGCCGCTGTCCGCGAGACCCCTTCGGTCAGCGCTTCGAGGTGCCGCAGCGCGGCGTCGGGGTCGGCGTACCCGAGGGCGGAGAGCCGCGTGCGCGCCGCCTCCGTCGTCAGGCGGATGCCGCCGCCCGGGATGCGCGCGACGGCCTCCAGGAGCGGCCGGTAGAACAGCTTCTCGTGCAGGCGACGCACCTCGCGACGGTGCTCGCGCAGCTGCCGTTGCACCTCGGTGACGGGATCGCGCCGATAGCCCAGCGACCGTCCCAGCCGCCTCAGCGCGGGCTCGTCCTCGGGAATCAGATGGGTACGCCGTAGCTGGTAGAGCTGGAGCCGGTGCTCGACGGTGCGCAGGAAGACGTAGGCCTCGTGGAGCGCTGCGCCGTCCTCGCGCCCGACGTAGCCGCCGGCGGTGAGCTCGGCGAGGGCGGAGAGCGTCGTGGGCAGCCGGAGGCGCTCGTCGGCTCTGCCGTGGACCAGCTGCAGCAGCTGGACGGCGAACTCGACGTCGCGCAGCCCCCCACTGCCGAGCTTGATCTGCCGCTCCACCTCCTTGGGCGGGATGTGCTCGAGGACCCGGCGGCGCATCGACTGCACGTCCTGCACGAACCCCTCGCGCTCCGCCGCCTGCCACACCAAGGGGGCGATCGTCTCGACGTAGGTCCGGCCGAGCTCCAGGTCGCCGGCCACGGGTCGCGCCTTGAGCAGGGCTTGGAACTCCCAGGTCTTGGCCCAGCGCTCGTAGTAGCCGAGATGGCTGGCGAGGGTGCGCACGAGCGGACCGGCCTTGCCCTCCGGGCGTAGCGCGGCGTCGACCGGCCAGATCGTGCCCTCGCGGGTGTGGTCGGAGCAGATCTTCATCAGGTGGGAGGCCAGCTGCGTCGCGACGCGCAGGGCGGCGTCGGCGTCCTGCCCAGGACCAGTGAGCTCGGCGACGAAGATGACGTCGACATCGCTGACGTAGTTGAGCTCGTGCCCGCCGCACTTGCCCATCGCGACGACGGCCAGGCGGCAGGTGGCGGCCGTCTCGACGCCGACGCGTGCCCGTGCGACGGCAAGCGCTGCCTCCAGGGTCCCGGCCGCGAGGTCGCTGAGCTCAGCAGCGACGTCGTCGAGCCCCACGTGGTGGGCGAGGTCGCGTGCGGCGAGCCTCAGCAGGTGCCGCCGATACTCCACCCGCAGGGCGTCGACGGCCTCAGCATCCGGCAGGGTTGCGGACGGTGCCGGGTCTGCCGGATCAGCCCCCACGGCACGCAGGAGGTCTGCACGCAACGCGTACGCCGCGGGGCGGGTGGAGCCCAACGTCGGATCGGTCAGCTCCCGCCACTGTCGGGGGTGACGCAGCAGATGCTCGCCCAGCGCAACGCTGCTGCCGAGAACAGTCATGAGTCGCATCGCGCTGCCCTCGTCCTCGCACAGCGCGGCCAGCATCGCGCGTCCCTCGGCCCCGCTGTCGCCGCCGTCCCCGTCGACGGCGTCGAGTCGGTCGGCCAGGTGGGCCAGGCGGTCCACGGCGAGGTCAGGATCCGCGGTGGCGCCCAGCAGGTCGACCAGCTCGCCCGCCGAGAGACCGAGACGCTCCAGCGCCTGCCGGCTGCGGTCGAGGTCGACGAACCCCGCACGGACCAGCTCGGTCTTGCGCGCCGCGCGGCTCACGGGGCGACCACCATCAAATGACGGGCAGCATCTGGTCGCGTTCGAAGGCCGAGACCTGCCCGCGATAGGCCTCCCACTCCGCGCGCTTGTTGCGGAGGAAGAAGTCGTAGACCCGCTCCCCCAGCGCGTGCGCGAGCAGCTCGCTCTCCTCCATGACCGTGATCGCTTCGTGGAGTGTGCGCGGCAGCGGCGCGATGCCCATCGCCTTGCGCTCGCGGTCCGAGAGCGACCACACGTCGTCCTCGGCCTCGGGAGGGAGCTCGTAGCCCTCCTCGATGCCCTTCATCCCCGCGGCGAGGATCACGGCGAACGCCAAGTAGGGGTTGCATGCCGGGTCGATCGAGCGCAGCTCCACCCGGGTCGACTGCCCCTTGTTCGGCTTGTACATGGGGACGCGCACCATCGCCGAGCGGTTGTTGTGCCCCCAGCAGATGTACGACGGCGCCTCGCCGCCTCCCAGAAGACGCTTGTAGGAGTTGACCCACTGGTTGGTGACAGCCGTGATCTCGGCGGCATGGTGCAGGAGACCGGCGATGAACTGCCGTCCGCTCCGGGAGAGCTGATACTGCGCACCGGCCTCGAAGAACGCGTTCTTGTCGCCCTCGAACAGCGAGACGTGGGTGTGCATGCCCGACCCCGGCTGGTTGGTGAAGGGCTTGGGCATGAAGCTGGCGTACATGTCCTGCCCCAGCGCGACCTCCCGCACCACCGTGCGGACGGTCATGATGTTGTCGGCGGTCGACAGGGCGTCGGCGTAGCGCAGGTCGATCTCCTGCTGCCCGGGGCCGCCCTCGTGGTGGCTGAACTCCACCGAGATCCCCATCTGCTCCAGCATCGTGATCGCCTCGCGGCGGAAGTCCGAGCCCTTGCTGGTGGCGGTGTGGTCGAAGAACCCGCTGCGGTCCACCGGCACCGGGTCCTGGCCCGACTCGGGCAGCTCCTTGAAGAGATAGAACTCGATCTCAGGATGCGTGTAGAACGTGAAGCCCTGCTCTGCCGCGCGCGAGAGGGTGCGCTTGAGCACGAAGCGCGGGTCGGCGTACGACGGAGAGCCGTCGGGCATCACGATGTCGCAGAACATCCGAGCGGTCGCGGGGTACTCGCCGCGCCAGGGCAGGATCTGGAAGGTGCTCGGGTCGGGCTTGGCCAACATGTCGGCCTCGTAGACACGGGCGAACCCCTCGATGGAGGATCCGTCGAACCCGATGCCCTCCTCGAAGGCCCCCTCGAGCTCGGCCGGCGCGATCGCCACCGACTTCAAGAACCCCAGCACATCGGTGAACCACAGCCGCACGAAGCGGACGTCGCGCTCCTCGAGCGCCCGGAGCACGAAGTCTTCCTGCTTGCCCATGCGCCCACTATGTCGCATGCGTGTGACGGCCAGGTTTCGGCCGTAGGCGACGCGCCGGGTCAGTCGACGGGCACCTTGTCGAGGTCGGCGAGCCAGGCTCGGGCGTTGCCGTCCGAGGGCGCACGCCAGTCGCCGCGTGGCGACAGCGAGCCGCCTGCGGTGACCTTGGGGCCGTTGGGCATCGCGCTGCGTTTGAACTGGGCGAAGGCGAAGAACCGCCGGATGAAGACCTCCAGCCACTGCCTGATCTCGGCCGGGGTGTATTCGCGCCGCCGTTCCTCGGGGAAGCCGGGTGGCCAGTCCCCACGCTGCTTGTCGGTCCAGGCGTGGTGGGCCAGGAACGCGATCTTGCTCGGCCGGTAGCCGTAGCGCAGGGTGAAGAACAGGTTGAAGTCCTGCAAGGCGTAGGGACCGATCGACTCCTCGGTGTCCTGTTCGGTCTCGCCCTCCTTGCCCGGGATCAGCTCAGGAGTGATCTTCTGCTCGACGATCGCGCGCAGCACCTGGTTGACCTCTTCGTCGAACTCCCCGGCCGAGATCGCCCAGCGGATGAGGTGCTGCATCAGCGTCTTGGGGACACCAGCGTTGACGCCGTAGTGGGACATCTGGTCGCCGACGCCGTAGGTGCACCACCCCAACGCGAGCTCGGAGAGGTCGCCGGTGCCGAGCACGATGCCGCCGTGCAGGTTGGCCAGACGGAACAGGTAGTCGGTGCGCAGTCCAGCCTGGACGTTCTCGAAGGTGACGTCGTAGACCGGCTCACCCGCGGCGAAGGGGTGACCCATGTCGCGCAACATCTGCTCGGCTGCGGGCCGGATGTCGATCTCTTCGAACGAGATCCCCAACGACTCGGCGAGCCGCCAGGCGTTGCCCTTGGTGCGCTCACCGGTCGCGAAGCCGGGCAGCGTGTAGCCGAGGATGTCGGTGCGCGGCCGCCCGAGGCGGTCCATAGCCCGCGCCGCGACGATGAGCGCTTGGGTGGAGTCGAGACCTCCGGAGACACCGATGACGATCTTCGGGTTGCCGATCGCACGCAGCCGCTGCTCCAGGCCGGACACCTGGATGTTGTACGCCTCGTAGCAGTCCAGAGCGAGGCGCGCGGGGTCATCGGGCACGAACGGGTAGCGGTCCACCTTGCGGCGCAGCCCGACGTCGTCGGTGGGCGGCTCGAGCGCGAAGTCGATGGTGCGGAACGCGCGACCTCCGGACTGGACCGCCAACGTACGGCGGTTGTCGTCGAAGGTGCCCATCCGCAAACGCTCTTGACGCAGGCGGTCGAGGTCCACGTCGGCCACCGAGCGGCGCGACCCGTCGGGGAAGCGCTCGGTCTCCGCCAAGCATTCTCCGACCTCGTAGATCATCGTCTGCCCGTCCCAGGACAGGTCGGTGGTCGACTCGCCCTCCCCTCCCGCGGCGTACGCGTAGGCGGCGAGGCAGCGTTGGCTGGCCGCCCGCACCAGCAGGCGACGCTCATCGGCCCGGCCGACGGTGATGGGGCTGCCGGACAGATTGAGCAGCACGGTCGCACCTGCCAAGGCGGCCTCGGCGCTGGGCGGCACCGGAACCCACATGTCCTCGCAGATCTCGACGTGCAGCACGAGGCCGGGGACGTCGGTAGCCCGGAACAGCAGGTCGGGACCGAACGGCACCTGCACGCCGCCGAGGGCGATCAACCCGTTGCGGCGATCGTCGCCGGGGGCATACCAGCGGCGTTCGTAGAACTCCCGGTAGGTCGGCACGTAGGACTTCGGGGTCACCCCGAGGATGCGCCCGCGGTGAATGACCACCGCGCAGTTGTAGACCCGGGTGCCGTCGGCGATCGGAGCGCCGACGACCAGCACCGGGAGCAGGTCGGCGCTCTCCGCCACGATGCGGTCGATCGCCAGGCGCGTCTGGTCGAGCACGGGGTCCTGCAGGACGAGGTCCTCGATCGCGTAGCCGGTCAAGCACAGCTCCGGGAAGATCGCGACGGCGACGGCGTCGTCGTGGCATGCTCGCGCCTCCGCGAGCACCGCCTCTGCGTTG
This sequence comes from Marmoricola sp., assembly GCA_043427135.1. Taxonomy (GTDB): domain Bacteria; phylum Actinomycetota; class Actinomycetes; order Propionibacteriales; family Nocardioidaceae; genus Marmoricola_A. Next base: position 5,793 of record JBHWSH010000355.1, read on the forward strand.
GACGCCGGATCTGCGACCTCGAGGGGCACGGTGCAGGCGGCGACCCGCGCGAAACCGTGGGCATAGGCCGATGTGAAGTCCACGGTCGGATCCTCTCACCGGCCTCGGGGACCAAACCCCTCAAGACACCGGGCAGGCCGACCGATCATGAAATAAAGGACGCCTGCACGGCAGGCAGCGCGAGCGACGGGGAAGGTGTCCAGGACATGCAAGTACGGACTCCGTGGACGGCGGTGCGGTTCCTGACTGCGCTGTACGCCCTCAACGGCCTGCTCTGCGCGCTCGGTGCCCTCAACCCGATGGACCCGGACACCCACGTCGACCTCCTGTGGGGACTCGCGGGGGTCGGGTTGACCGGCGCGGTCGCCATCCTCGCCTTCGGCCGCCGATATCCGGTGCCGGTGCTCCATGCCGCACTGGCCGCGCTGGCCGTGATGTTCTTCGTCCTCGCGTCCCAGACGGTGACCGTCGCGGGCCTGGTCGGGCTGGGACCGATCATGATCTGCGTCGGTGTCTTCGTCGGGCATTTCCTCCCCCGTGCTCACGGGAGGGTGCATGTGCTTCTCGTGCTCGCTGCAGGGACCGCAGGCGCTGTTGTCTCCGGCGTAGAGGGCTACTTCGTCGGATGGCTCATCGCGGTCAGTGCAGCCATTGCGGTGAGCGAGGCTCAGGCCTACACCACCGAGGAGCTGCACCGGCGCGCCGACACCGACTCGCTCACCGGGCTGGCCAACCGGCGTACCTGGCTTGCCGCCGCCGATCGTGCTGTGGCAGTCGCGCAGCGTGGCGGACCTACGCCGATCGTGGCGCTCATCGACCTGGACGGCTTCAAGGCCGTCAACGACGCGGGTGGCCATGCGGCAGGCGACGAGCTGCTCGCCTCCCTCGCGGCGGCTTGGCAAGGCGTCACCCGCTCCTCCGACCTGCTCGCCCGCTACGGCGGTGACGAGTTCGCAGTGCTGTTGATCGGCACCGACGAGGACGGTGTGCGCAGCGTCCTCGACCGGATGCACCGCGCGCATCCTGCTGCCTGGTCGGCCGGCTACGCCGTTTGGGGATCCGGAGACAGCACCACCGATCTGATCTCGCGCGCGGACGAGTCGCTCTATCTGGCGAAGCGTGAGGCTGGTCGGCCGACCGTCACCGATGCTGCCCGGTAGCGGGCCGTCCTAGAGTGGCGCCATGAGCGAGCAGCCCGCGCCGTACGGCGGCGTGCCCAATCCTGGTGCCAGTCCTGTTGCCAGTCCTGGTTCGAGTCTGTCGTCACGCAAGAAGGTGCGCATCCACCACCTGCGCGAGATGAAGGAGCGGGGCGAGAAGTTCGCGATGCTCACCGCCTACGACATGTACACCGCGGCCGTCTTCGACGAAGCCGGCATCCCCGTGCTCCTGGTCGGCGACTCGGCCTCCAACAACGTCTACGGCAACGTCACCTCGCTCCCGGTGACCGTCGACGAGCTGGTTCCTTTGGTGCGCGCCGTCACCCGCTCCACGTCGTACGCCCTGGTGGTGGCCGACCTGCCGTTCGGCTCCTACCAGGCATCACCGGAGCAGGCTTTCCACACCGCGGTGCGCTTCATGAAGGAAGCCGACGCGCACTGCGTGAAGCTGGAGGGCGGAGCGGAGATGGCGCCGCAGGTCGAGCTGCTGGTCAAGGGCGGCATCCCGGTGATGGCGCACATCGGGTTCACTCCTCAGTCGGAGCACACCCTCGGTGGCTATCGCGTGCAGGGGCGCGGCGACGCGAGCGAGAAGGTCCTCGCCGACGCGCATGCGATGCAGGAGGCCGGCGCATTCTCCGTGGTGATGGAGATGGTCCCCGGTGACGTGGCCGCGCAGATCACCAAGGAGCTCAGCATTCCCACGATCGGCATCGGAGCGGGCAACCAGTGCGACGGCCAGGTGCTCGTCTGGCAGGACGCGATGGGATTGCGGACCGGCCGGATGCCGCGTTTCGTCAAGCAGTACGCCGATCTGCACGGTGTGATGCTCGATGCTGCACGTGCCTACGCCGAGGACGTCGCCGCAGGGACCTTCCCCGGCCCCGAGCACACGTTCTGACCTCAGGCGCTCCAACCGAGGAAGCGTGCCCCGGCGGCGATTGTCGCGAACCACACCGCCGCCATCGCCGCGGGCAGTGCAGCGACCCGCCACGGATGGTGCATGAACCAGCGCACCCCGAGCCCGAAGAACAGCAGCCACACCACTGCCAGGAGTCCGACCGCCCACGGCGGGGCGACCAGACCCGAGGCGAGCACCAGGAAGAGCGTCGCGGCCATGAAGGCCATCCCGACGAACGAGCCGAGCAACGGCCGTGCGTCCTGGCGTGCCGGCCCGTCCCAGCGATGCTCGGAGGGTTCAGGTGTTGACACCCGGTGAATCCTAGACGCAGCGGGATCCAACCCGCGGCAGCTCGCGCAGCGGGCTTCGAGACACCGAGGGAGATCCCATGACCGAGAGTCCGACGAACGCCACCGCGAAGAAGGCGGCGGCGAAGAAGTCCACCGCGAAGAAGAGCACGGCCAAGAAGAGCCCGGCCAAGAAGGCCGCCGCCAAGAAGTCGCCTACGAAGAAGAGCACGGCCTCGAAGAGCTCCACCGCGAAGAAGAGCACCGCCAAGAAGGCTGCAGCTTCGAAGAGCACCGCCAAGAGGACCACCGCCAACAAGTCGGCGGCGTCTGCGGTCGGTGGCGCCGTACAGGACGTCGAGCGCATCGCGCGCGAGACCGCGGAGTCGGTGTCGCGCGAGGTCGTCGACCGCTTGACCAAGCGCATCGACCAGTTGGAGAAGGACGCCCGCAAGGCGCGCAAGCTGGCCCAAGACGCCGCCAAGAAGGCCGGCGGGGCCATCGGCTCGCTGGGCCGCTCCGACAAGAAGAAGTCGAGCAACAAGAAGAAGTCGAAGAGGAAGTGATTCTCGGCGGCTGCTGACCCTTGGTGGTTGAGGAGGAGCGTTAGCTACCGCTCCTCCTCAACCACCACAGCGGTCACTGCTCCTCGTCGTCCTCGTCGTCGTTCCAGGCAGGGTCGTTTTCCCAGGCCTCGTTGCGCTCCTGGACGCGCTCCAACGCGGTAGCGGCCTCGTGCTGCGTCGCGTAGGGCCCCAGCCGGTCGGCATTGCGACAACCCTGCCGGCCCTCCACAGCCTGATGCTTCAGGCAGTACCAGTACTCCTCGGCCATCGCGTGCTCCTCTCGCCCGGTTGCGAAACTACAATGGCGTCTCGTGACGCCCCCGGCTCCGCTCGCTCCTGCTGTTGTCTCTCCCCGACGGCCCGTCCCCGCACACATCACACGGCCCGAGTACGTCGACAAGCCTGCCCCCGCGCCGTACGACGGCCCGGAGGTGAAGGACGCGGAGACGATCGAGCGGATGCGCGCGGCCGGCAAGCTCGCCGCAAGGGCGCTGGCCGAGGTGGGTCGTCACGTGGCTCCCGGGGTGACTGCCGACGAGCTCGACCGGGTCGGTCACGAGTTCCTGCTCGACCACGGCGCCTACCCCTCAACCCTGGGCTACCGCGGCTTCCCCAAGTCCCTGTGCACCAGTGTCAACGAGGTCATCTGTCACGGCATCCCGGACAGCAGGCCACTCGAGGACGGCGACATCGTCAACGTCGACATCACGGCGTACCTCGACGGTGTCCACGGCGACACCAACGCCACCTTCCTCGTCGGCGACGTCGGCGAGGAGACCCGTCTGCTGGTCGAGCGCACCCAGGAGGCGCTGCGCAGGGCCATCGCGGCAGTGAAGCCCGGACGACGGGTGAACGTGATCGGCCGCGTGATCGAGGCGTACGCCGCCCGCTTCGGCTACGGCGTCGTGCGGGAGTTCACCGGACACGGCATCGGCACCTCGTTCCACTCCGGACTGGTGATCCCGCACTACGACGACCCGCATTACGACGACCTCATCGTGGCCGGCATGACGTTCACCATCGAGCCGATGCTCTGCCTCGGCACACCGTCGTGGGACATGTGGGACGACGGCTGGACGGTCACGACCAAGGACAAGAGAGCCAGCGCGCAGTTCGAGCACACGCTGCTGGTCACCGACACCGGCGCGGAGATCCTCACCCTGCCCTGAGCGACGCGCCCCGGCCGGCTCGGCCATCCGGCGTACGGTCGAAGCCATGAGTGCGCACGCATCGCCCGACGAGCCGTGGTGGAAGTCGGCGGTCGTCTACCAGGTCTACCCCCGCAGCTTCGCCGACTCCGACAGCGACGGCGTGGGCGACCTGCGCGGCATCTTGCAGCGACTCGACCACATCGCTGAACTCGGCGCCGACGTCGTTTGGTTGTCGCCGGTCTACCGCTCCCCACAGGACGACAACGGCTACGACGTCAGCGACTACCAGGACATCGACCCTCTCTTCGGAACCCTCGCCGATCTCGACGCCCTCATCGAAGCCGTGCACGCGCGCGGGATGCGGCTGCTCATGGACCTGGTCGTCAACCACACCAGCGACGAGCACGCCTGGTTCGAGGAGTCGCGGAGCAGCCGCGACAACGCCCGGGCCGACTGGTACATCTGGCGTGACCCGAGGCCCGGCCATGTCGGAGGTACGCCGGGGGCCGAGCCGAACAACTGGGGGTCGATCTTCTCCGGCTCGGCATGGGAGTGGGTGCCCGAGCGCGAGCAGTACTACCTCCATCTCTTCTCGCGCAAGCAGCCGGATCTGAACTGGGAGAACACCGAAGTTCGCGCCGCGGTGTTCTCGATGATGCGCTGGTGGCTGGACCGCGGGGTGGACGGCTTCCGGATGGACGTGGTGAACCTGCTGTCGAAGCCGCCGGGACTCGCCGACGGCCCGGAGGGCCCCGATGGCTATGCCGACGTGATGCCGTTGTGTTCCTACGGCCCTCGGATCCACGACTACCTCGCAGAGATGCGCCGTGAGGTCTTCGGGGAGCATGCCGATCGCTACCTGACCGTCGGAGAGATGCCGGGTGTGACCCCAGAGCAAGCCCTGCGCTTCACCGACGTGGACGACGGGCAGGTGCACATGGTCTTCCAGTTCGAGCATGTCGGCCTCGACCACGACGGCGCGAAGTGGAACCACCGCGCCCTGGACCTGCGTGCCCTCAAGAAGTCCATGGCCAGGTGGCAGCAGGCGCTCGGACAACGAGGGTGGAACAGCTTGTACTGGAACAACCACGACCAACCCCGGGCGGTGTCGCGCTGGGGCGACGACACGGCGTACTGGCGGGAGTCGGCGACCGCCCTGGCCACGGTGCTGCACCTGCACCGCGGCACGCCGTACGTCTACCAGGGCGAGGAGATCGGCATGACCAACGTGCCGTTCGCGTCCACCGACGACTTCCGCGACATCGAGTCGCTCAACCACTTCCGCGCGGCCACCGAGCGCGGCGAGGACGCCGAGGACGTGCTGGCGTCGCTGCGGCTGATGAGCCGTGACAACGCGCGTACGCCAATGCAGTGGGACTCCTCGCCCCAAGCCGGCTTCACCGACGGAGACCCGTGGATCCCGGTGAACCCGAACCACGAGCAGGTCAACGCGGCCGCACAACGGGGCGAGCCGGGGTCGATCTATGAGCACTACCGTGCCTTGATCCGCCTTCGTCGCACCGATCCGGTCGTCGTGCACGGCGACTTCACCATGCTGGTCCCGGACAACCCCACGCTCTACGCCTACGAGCGCAGATGGAAGGGGCAGGCCCTGCAGGTGTGGGCGAACCTAAGCTCCGAGCGAGTCGAGGCGCCCATGCCCGAGGCGGACGACCTCGTGCTGGGCAATGTGTCCGGCACCTCGGACGGCACCCTCGGCCCCTGGGAGGCGCGGGTTCTCCGGGTGTGGTGACTGCAGGTCCGCCTCGGCGCATCCGTAGGGTGGGACGGGTGTCCCGAGCCGGCGAGCCGGGGCCACGGACCAGATCGACGAGACCTCGGGAGTGGCACGACGCATGTGGAAGAAGACCCTGATCGCAGCAGCAGCGACAGCAACGCTCGTCCTCGGTGGATGCTCGGGAGACGACGAGCCGAAGGCGGACGCGACACCCACGCCCACCGAACTCGAAACGCCCCAGGAGCATCGCACGCAGGCCGAGGACGAGCCCTGGGAGCTCTCGGCGCGGGAGGCGATGACGGAGGAGCAGGTCAACTACCTGGCGATCTGCGTGCAGTGGGACGGCTTCCAGGACGGCGTGCCGTGGGTCGCCTCGATCGAGAACAACGCGATCCTCAGCGGCAACGATCTGGCACTCGACGCCGTCCGCGCAGTGAATGCCGACGTCGAGGAGAACGGCGAGGCCGGTGAAGAGGCCACCGAGCTCATGGAGCGTGTTTGCGCCGACGTGGAGCGCTGACCGGGGCAGGTAGCACCCTGGTAGCATTGCGGTATGAAACTCAGTGTGAGCTTGCCGGATGAGGACGTCGCCGTCCTCGACGAGTTCGCCCGTGTGGCTGGACTACCCTCGCGGTCGGCTGCGCTGCAACACGCGGTGCGGCTGCTGCGCCTACCCGATCTGGAGCAGGACTACGAAGCCGCGTGGCGCGAATGGGAGGCCTCCGGCGACGAAGTTGCATGGAGCGCAACTACGGCCGACGGGGTCTCCGATGATGCGAGGTGAGATCCGCTTAGCTGATCTGGGTCCGGTGCGCGGGAGCGAGGCCAACAAACGGCGACCTGTCGTCGTCGTCAGCAACGACCGCGCCAACTCAGTGGCCGCGCGCTTAGGGCGTGGTGTGGTCACCGTTGTGCCGGTCACCAGCAATGTGGAGCGGATCTTCCCCTTTCAGGCCCTGTTGCCCGCAACAGCGACCGGCTTGAGGGTTGAGTCCAAAGCGCAAGCTGAGCAGGTCCGCTCGATCGACGTCGCACGACTGGGGCCAGTCCTAGGTCGAGCTCCGGCAAGTGTGATGACGCAACTCGACGACGCCCTGCGACTGCACCTGCAGCTGTAAGACGCACAGCTTGTGCGGATGAGCTGACCTGTAGGCCGGGTTCTGTCCTCGCACACCTCGCGGTGCCTGCGATGGGCGACCATCCATCTGGGACCACCGTCACCGGTGGCCTCGTGCGATCTACCCGCGAGCTCGGGCGGGCCGCCCTCGAACGCTCGCGCAGGCCCCGTCGCCGGGACCCTCTTGATCTTGCTCCAGGTGGGGTTTACCGAGCCGCACCGGTCACCCGGCACGCTGGTGGTCTCTTACACCACCGTTTCACCCTTGCCTGCCCTGTCTCCAAGACCGGCGGTCTGTTCTCTGTGGCACTGTCCCGCGGGTCACCCCGGGTGGGTGTTACCCACCACCTTGCCCTATGGAGCCCGGACCTTCCTCGACGCCAGGAGACCTGTCGCCGCGGCCGCCCGGTCAACTCATCCGCTGCCCCCATTCTACGCCGGTCCCATTCCTCTGTCGGCAACGTCACCGCGTTTTTCGACGGACACGAGGGGCGCGGGCGGCGTACCGTGTGCGGCGAGGAGTCAGTGAGGGCTGGTCCTCCCACCGGAGGATGGAAGTTCGATGTCACGTCGCACGCTGGCGAGCGCCTTGCTCGCTCTCACCTTGCCCGTCGCCGGCGCCTCGTTCGTCGCGCCCGCCGCAGCTGTCCCGGCGGAGGCAGATGTCGGATCGGACACCGCTCGCTCCGAGGAGGAGCGGCCGCGGGAGTGGAAGCCGCCGAAACCACCCCAGAAGTTCAACCCCCCGGCTGGGGTCACCTTCAACCGTCCCCTCGGCTCGATCGAGCAGCGCGACGCCATCCGGCGTCAGATCAACCGCACGGTGGACAGCACACCCGCCGGCGCGCGGATCCAACTGCTCTCCTGGAACATCCGCGACGACCGGCTCGTCGAGAAGCTCATCGCCGCCCACAAGCGCAACGTGACCGTCCGAGTCCTCGTCGCCGAAGGCAACTGGACCAAGGAGAACCCCAACGACCTGATGGACCGGCTTGACCGGACGCTGCGCATGAAGGCCAAGAAGTGGAGCAACGACCAACGGGCCAAGGAAGCGCGCAGCAAGCTCCGTGAATGTCGCAGCTCGTGCCGGGGAACACGCGGGATCGCCCACGCCAAGTACTACCTGTTCAGCCACGTCGGGCCCAAGCTGGAGAAGGCCTACGCCACTGACGTGGTCATGCACGGATCGGCCAACGCCACGGTGGTGGCCGCAGAACGCCAGTGGAACGACTTGCACACCATCAAGGGCCGCCGCGGGATCTATCGCTACTTCTCCGAGCGCTTCGCCGAGTCGGAAAAGGACAAGCCCGTCCGCCCGCCGTACTCCCGGGCCCAGTTCAAGAACTTCACGATCGAGTTCCTGCCGTGGGCGCAGCGACCGGGTGACCCGGTCCTCGAGCAGCTCAACGCCATCCGATGCACGGGCGCAACCGGTGGGCGTGGGATCGGCGGAGCCACCCACATCCGGATCGGACAGACCGCCTTCCTCGACGAGCGTGGGCTCGCGATAGCGACGCGACTGAAGTCGATGTGGGACCGCGGCTGTGACATCAAGATCGTCTACGCACTGATGGGCAACAAGGTGCTGAAGGCAGTCCGTGCGCCCACCGGACGAGGTCCCATGCCGATCCAGCAGATCACCCAGGACTGGCAGGGAGACGGCGTCTACGACCGCTACCTGCACACCAAGTTCATGGCCGTCTCCGGCGTCTACGGGAACAACACGGCTGCCGACGTGGTGTTCAACGGGTCGATGAACTACTCGTCCAAGGCCATGCGCAGTGACGAGACCATCGGCACCGTCTACGACGCCAAACTGCGCCGTCAGTACGCCGCGTTCGTCGACGACCTGTTCGCCAACCCGCCGCCGGGGGCTGCTCCGCGAGGGCGGATGGCCGTTGCCTCGGCGTCGACCGTCGACATCCCCGGTCCCGACCGCTGGCGAGGCATCGAACCGTAAGAGCTGGCTACGGGTCGAGGCGGAAGCGCACCCGGCGAGTTTCGGGGTCGGCCTCAGTCAGGACCACCTCGACCTCGGTGCCAAGCGGCAACGGCGTGCCCTCATCGGTCTCCAACGGCGCCTCGACGGCGGGATCCGCGACCACGACTTCTCCCTTGTGCGGGGATCGCTGCTGCACCTGCACCACGACACCGGCGAAGCTCTCTCCTACCTGGTGCTGCAGTGCGGTGGCTTCGGCGAGGTCGAGGATCGCGCGCTCGTAGGAGCCGGCGCGCCGGGCCGACTCGCGCATGGTCTCCGGCAAGCCGTCCAGCCGCTGCAGGACCCAGTCCGGCACGGGTTCGCCACTGCTATGGGCCAGGGCGATCTCGCCGGCGTACCGGTCGATCAGGCGACGCAGCGGGGCGGTCACGTGGGAGTACCTCGCCGCGAGCGCGGAGTGCACGCTGTTCTCCGGGACGGCCCCGCCACGGAACGCCACATAGCCAGAGCCACGCAGCAGCACAGTGCTGGCATTGAGCATGGCCGCGTGGACCGCGCGCGCGGGGTCGAGGGTGCGGATGAACTCCGCGTAGGCCATCCGGTCCGGCCAGTCGACGTGGAGAGCCCGGGCGACCCGGCGCAAGCGTGCCAGTCCCTCGGCCTCGGCGGGCGCAACGGTGCGCAGCAGCCCCGTGCCGCTCTCTGTCATCAGATGCGCCGCGGCCATGCCGGTCAGCAGGGAGATCTGCGCGTTCCAGTCCTCGACCGCACGCGCCTCTCGGAAGCCGAGCCGCCATTCGCCGTCGACGCAGGTCACCTCTTGGTCCGGGAGCGGCAGGCTCACCGCACCACGGTTGCGTTCGTGCTCGACTCGCAGAGTTCCGACCTCGCGCAGCAGCTCGAAGACGGGGTCGGCCGTCCCGGCATCGAGGTCACGCTGCACCTCTTCGTAGGTGAGCTGGGCGCGACTGCGCACCCGGGCCCGCTCCACCGTCACGGCAGTGCCCTCGCCGGACTCGTCGACGTCGATGGTCCACAACAGCGCTGGCCGTTCACCATCGGGAAGCAGGGAGCACGCGCCTTCGGAGATGACGGGCGGATGCAGCGGCACCTTGCGATCCAGACCGTAGAGCGTCTCACCCCGCCGATGCGCCTCACCGTCGATCGCGTCACCCGGTCGGACGAACGCGGCGACGTCGGCGATCGCGTAGTGGACGCGGAAGCCGCTCCCCCGCCGCTCGATGTGCAAGGCCTGGTCGAGGTCCCGAGCGCCCGGAGGGTCGATCGTCACCAGGGGCAGGTCGGTGCGGTCGTACGCCGGCAGCCGCGGGGCGCGGACGGCCTCCTCCGCCGCGGCCAGCACCTCAGGTGGGAACTCCGCGGAGACAGCGAGCTCGCCCTGGATCGCGTCGATGCCGCGTCGCAGGACCTCGTCGTCGATGCCGGTGGTCTCGGGGGCGACTCGTACGACGCGTCTGGGCACGGTGCCACCTTAGGTGCCCGCTGCTGCCGTCTAGGGTGACGCCGTGCTGATCCTGCTGCCGCCGTCCGAGGGCAAGACCGCCGCGACCCGAGGCAAGAGCCTGGACCTCGGCGCGCTCGACTTCCCCGAGCTGCAGGCTCCGCGGGCCGAGATCCTCGACGCGCTCGTCGAATTGTGCCGGCAACGTCCGCACGACGCAGCCGGCATCCTCGGACTCGGCCCGAGCCAGCGCGACCTCGTGCAGCGCAACGCCGCACTCGCGTCGGCACCCACAGCGCGTGCCGAGCGGATCTACACCGGCGTGCTCTACGAGGCTCTGGACCTGATGTCGTTGGACACCGCGGCGCGTCGCCGGGCCGCACGCCAGGTCGTGATCATGTCGGGGCTGTTCGGGATGCTGCGCCCCCAGGACCGGGTGCCGGCGTACCGATTGTCCGGCACGGTGGCGCTCCCCGGCGTGGGCAGAGTCGCGTCGCACTGGAGCCGCCACCTCTCCCCCGCGGTCGAGGACGCGGCCGGGGACGGTCTCGTGCTGGACCTGCGCTCGGGCGCCTACACGCCCTTCTGGCGTCCCGACCGCGCGCGGGCCGATCGGGTCGTGACGATGCGGGTGCTCCATGAGCAGGCCGGCAAGCGGACCGTGGTCTCGCACTTCAACAAGGCGACCAAGGGCAGGATCGTCCGCGACCTCGTGACCGCCGGTACGTCGCCGCGCCGGATCAGCGACCTGGTCGGGCTGTTGGGCGACCTCGGCCACCGAGCCGAGCTGCACCCGCCGCACTCGGGCCGCCCGGGGCAGCTCGACATCGTCGTCGCGGAGCTGTGAGGGGTCGTCAGCCCGAGTGGTAGTCCCCGGTCGGCATGCCGTTGAGGAGTCGCAGCACCGGACGGCCGTCGGGATACCAGGCGATCACCGTCGTCGATGCCGGCGCGACCTCGATGCGGTAGACCGACTCCAGCGGCAGGTCCAGCGCCTGTCGCACCAACAGCTTGATCGGGGTCAGGTGGCTCGCGGCCACCACGGTGCGACCCTGGTAGGCCTCCAGCAGGCGGGCGCCGGTGCGCCGCATGCGCGCGTCGAAGTCGGCAAGTGAGTCGCCGTCGCCTCCTGCTGCCTGGTGCACGTCGCGCATCCAGCGCGCGAAGGTCTCCGGGTCCCGCTCGCGCACCTCGCCGTACGTCAGCCCCTCCCAGGACCCGAAGGAGGCCTCGACGAGCCCGTCGTCGATGACGACGGGGGCGGCCAGTGTCGCGGAGAGGATCTCAGCGCTCTCACGGGTGCGCCGCATCGGTGAGGACAGCAGCACCGGGTCCCGATCTCGCAGAGGAGCCAACCACTCCGCTGCGGCTCGGACCTGCGCGTGGCCGTCCTCCGCCAGCTCAGGATCTGCTCCCGCGCGCCCGGCGAACCTGCGGGCGACGGTGTGCGCGGTGACGCCATGCCGCACGAGCACGAGAGTGGTGGGGGGTCCCTGCTCCCAGGGCGCCCGCGGCGCCTCCGGTCTCGTCGCGGCGGAGGCGACGGCCGTCGCGGGCGTGTCCTCGTCGTCGACCACCGGACCGGGACCGCCCACGATCGTGCCCTCGGGCGAGTCCAGTGCTTCGTTGGCCAGCCGATCCGCGTGCGCGTTGCGGGCACGCGGAACCCAGACGAATCGCGTCCCGAAGGGCGCGAGTCGATTGGCCTCGATCGCCAGCGGCTTCATGTCGGGGTGCTTGATCTTCCAGTTGCCGGACATCTGCTCGACGACCAGCTTGGAGTCCAGGCGCACCTCGAGGTCGGCGCCCTCGGCGTACTCGCGGTAGAGCTCCAGACCCGCGATGAGGCCGCGATACTCCGCGACGTTGTTGGTGGCGACGCCGATCCGCTCACCGCGCTCGGCGATGACCGTCCCTGTCTCCGCGTCACGCAGCACGGCACCGTACGCCGCGGGGCCGGGGTTGCCACGGGAGCCGCCGTCGGCTTCGACGACCACGGCGACAGGCCGTCGCGCCATCAGAGACCGGACTCCTCGGTGCGGACGAGGATCCGGCTGCACTCGTCGCAACGGACGACCTCGTCGGGCGCCTTCTGAGCGATCTCGGCGAGCTCGGCGCTGTTGAGCTCCAGGCTGCATCCGCCGCAACGCCGGGCCCGCAGGAGCGCCGCACCGACGCCGTCCTTTTGCTCGCGTAGGCGCTCGTAGAGCGACATGAGGTCGACCGGCATCCCGTCGATGGCTGCTTCCCGATCCTGGCGCACCTGCGCGGCCTCGGAACGAAGTGCCTCGAGACTCTGTGTGCGAGCCGCACTGAGTTCTTCGATCTCGGCATCGAGCCGCGCGATGTCGTTGTGGCGCCGCTGGAGATCGAGCTGTGCGTCCTCGAGCCGCGCCATCACTTCGAGTTCGAGGTCCTCGAGCTCGGCGATGCGACGGTCGAGGGAGACCAGCTCGTGTTGAAGTCGTTCGAGGTCCTTGGGGCTGCCGGAGCCGGAGTCGAGCCGCTTCTGGTCGCGTCCTCGGCGCATCCGGACCTGCTCGACGTCGGACTCGGCCTTGCGCTGCTCGCGGTTGAGGTCGTCGACCTGCATCTGCAGGTCGCGGGCCTCCCCGTCGAGCCGCTCCCGCTCGGTTGCTCTGGTTGCCAGCTCGGCGGTTTCGGGGAGGTTGGCGGCGCGGTGCCGCAGTGCGTCGAGCCGGCTGTCGAGATCCTGGATGTCGAGCAGCTTGCGCTGCGCGAGGGAATCGGCTTTCAGAGCGGGCTCCTGTCGAGGTCAGACCCGGAATGTCCAGGGGTCCGTGACGATCGTGCTGACGCGGGTCTCCACCGTATCCCCAGCCTGGGCTGCCGCCTCGTGCAGGCGCTGCTCGGCGAGAGCGAGCCAGGGCCACTCGGCCGCCCAGTGCGCGACGTCGACCAGGGCGAGTCCACCGCTTTCGAGGAACTCGCTGGCCCGGTGGTGCTTGAGGTCGCTGGTGACGAAGACGTCGGCGCCGGCGCGCTGGGCGTCCTCCATCAACGAGTCGCCGCTCCCGGCGCCGACCGCGACCCGGTGGACGACCCGATCGGGATCGCCGGCGACCCGCACGCCGTGGGCCGTGCGGGGCAGCGACTGGCCGACTCGCTCGGCGAAGTCGCGCAAGGTCACCGGCCGCTCGAGGACGCCGACGCGGCCGTGCCCGCGACCCGAGCCCGGGAGGTCGCCGGTGGCGGGACCAGTGGGTGACTCGGCGAGCTCGATCAGGTCGTAGGCAGGCTCCTCGTAGGGATGGGCGGACATCAGCGCCTCCACGACTGCGGCTCGGTGTCGGCGCGCCAGCACCACCTCGATGCGCACCTCGGGGACGACCTCGAGATCGCCGACCTGTCCAATGGTGGGGTCGGCGCCGTCCAGCGGGCGGAACCGCCCCTCTCCTGGGCTGCTGAAGGAACAGCTGTCGTAGGCCCCGATACGGCCCGCGCCTGCCTCGGCCAGTGCAGCGCGTACGCCGTCCGCGGCGTCGGTGGGTGCGAACGTCACCAGCTTGTCCAGCCCCGCGTCCACCGAGTCCGTCGGACTGAGCACCTCGAGGTCCTGCAGCCCGAGGGCTGCGGCCAGAGCGGCATTCGTGCCGCCCTCTGGGACGTCGGCGTTGGTGTGCGCGACCAGCAGCGCGATCCCGGCGCGCATCAGCCGGTGTACGACTCTGCCCTTCGGGGTCGTGGCCGCGATCGAGCTGACCGGGCTGAGGAAGAGCGGGTGGTGCACGACAAGGAGGTCGGCGCCGTACTCGACGGCCTCCTCGACCACCGTCCCGACCGGGTCCACCGCGAGGAGGGCGCGGCGTACGTCCTGGTCGGGGTCTCCACAGACCAGCCCCACGCGGTCCCAGCCCTCCGCCCAGCGCGGGTCGTAGCAGCGGTCGAGATGGGCCTGGATCTCACCGAGTCGCATGGCGCCACCCTAGGACCGTCATGAGAGGTCTCTCATCGATCTCTCACCCTCGACCCACGCAGGACCCTCATGCTGGTCGCGTGAAGTCCTGGAAGATGCTCGCCGCCGCGGCGCTCGTCGTGCCGCCGCTGGCCTACGTCGCGGGCACCGTGAGCACCGCCGCCGACGAGCCCGCACCCCGCGAGGTCCTCGTCCTCGGCGACACCACCGATCCCGCGGCTGTCGAGCCCAGGGTCGTGCTGAAGCCCGCTCCGCCTTCTCCCACCCCACGACCCGCGCCTTCTCGCACGCCGCAGCGCATCGACGCCGACTGCGATGATGACGATGACGATGACGACGACGTGGACGTCATCCGTCCCTGCCCCGAGGACCTGGACGACGGGGACGACGACGACTGGGACGACGATGACGACGGGGACAATGACGACGATGACGGGGACGGCGACGACTGAGCCTCCGCCTGCATCGTCGCGATGGGGAGCTGCCCGTCCCGGTCTGCCGGTCCGGTTCCGCATCGCGCTCGCCGTGGCGCTTCTGGTCGGGGTCGCCCTGACCGCGGCGGGTGCCATCCTCCTCGTCATCGGCACCGCCCGCGTGGAGGAGCGCGTCCACGCGGAGGCCGACCAGGAGATCGCGGAGTTCACCGGCTTCCAGCAGGACGGGGTGGACCCGGACACCGGTGAGGCGTTCGAGTCCCTCGAACGTCTCATGCGCGTCTACCTGTCGCGCAACGTGCCTTCGGACAACGAGTTGATGGCCGGCTACTGGGACGGCGCGCTTCGCGTCGCTTCCCGGCGAGACGACCTGCTCCGCGACCCGCGCTTCCAGTCGGCGGTCGACCGCGCAGTCGAGCGGCGCAAGCCGCAGACTCTTCAATCCGAGTACGGTCAGGTCTACCTCGACGCTCTCCCGGTCAGGGACCCACGCGCCGAGGGTGCCTTCGTGGTCGCGTTCTTCGTCGACGACGAGCTCCAAGTCGTCCGGGACATGGTCCGCACGTACGCCGTCGCGGCCCTGGGCGCACTCGCGGCCGCCACCCTGCTCGCCGCCTGGCTGGCGGGCCGGTTGCTCTCCCCGGTGCGGGTGCTGCGCGAGACCGCGGAGGAGATCTCCGAGACCGACCTGTCGCGGCGCATCCCGGAGTCGGGCAACGACGACCTCACCGACCTCACCCGGACGGTCAACGCGATGCTCAGTCGACTGGAGCGCGCCTTCCGTGGGCAGCGAGAGTTCCTGGACGACGCCGGGCACGAGCTCCGTACGCCGCTCACGATCCTCCGCGGACACCTCGAGCTCCTCGACGGAGAGGATCCCGCGGAGGTCGACACCACCCGCACGCTTCTTCTCGACGAGGTGGACCGCATGTCGCGCCTGGTCGACGACCTGATCCTGCTCACCAAGGCCGACCAGCCGGGATTCGTGCGTCCGGAGCCCGTCGACCTCGAGGAGCTCACCGCTCAACTCGCCCACAAGGTGCGCGGTCTGGGCGACCGCACCTGGGTCGTCGACTCAGCCGCGCGGCGTACCGTCCTCGCCGACGAGCAGCGTCTCACCCAGGCGTTGCTGCAGCTCGCCCACAACGCGATCAAGCACACCACCCCGGGAGACGACGTAGGCGTCGGATCGGAGGTGTCGGAGGGGTGCGTACGGCTCTGGGTCCGCGACACCGGGCCGGGGGTGGCCGACGAGGACAAGGTGCGGATCTTCGAACGATTCGCCCGCCGCGACGGCTCCGAGATATCGCCTCACCTGGAAGGCTTCGGCCTGGGACTCTCGCTGGTGAGCGCCATCGCGGCGGGACACGGCGGCCGGGCCTACGTCGAGGACGTCGCGCCCACGGGGGCTAGGTTCGTGGTCGAGATTCCGCTCGAGGAGGTCTGAGTTGGCACGCATCCTCATCGTCGAGGACGAGGCACGGATCGCCTCCTTCCTCGCCAAGGGGCTGACCGCCGACGGGTTCACCACGACCGTCGCCTCCGACGGCATCACCGGTCTCGACCTGGCTCTGTCCGGCGACTTCGACCTGGTCGTGCTCGACGTCGGGCTGCCGCGGATGGACGGCTTCCAAGTCCTGGAGGGCCTGCGCGCGCAAGGCAGCGACATCCCGGTCATCATCCTGACCGCCCGCGACTCCGTGACCGACACGGTCTCGGCGCTGGAGAACGGGGCCGACGACTACATGGCCAAACCGTTCCGCTTCGCCGAGCTGCTCGCCCGGGTCCGCTTGCGTCTGCGGACAGCCAACGACCAGCCGTCCGCCCGCCAGGACTCGCTGACCGTCGGGTCCATCGTCTTGGACCTTCGCGCTCGCACCGTTTCCAGAGACGGACGGACCATCGAGCTGTCGGCACGGGAGTTCCAGCTTCTCGAGCTCTTCATGCTCAACCCCGGACAAGTGCTCTCTCGCGAGCAGCTCCTGTCGCATGTCTGGGGCTACGACTACGACCCGGGCTCCAATGTCGTCGACGTCTACGTCGGCTACCTCCGCAAGAAGCTCGGCAGCGATGCGGTCGCCACGGTGCGTGGCATGGGCTACCGGTTCGGCACCGGCGCCTGAGCCCCGCCGTCGGTCAGCGGGGCCCGATCTTGAAGCCGGCCAGCCGGCCGCGTGGCTGGTCGGCGAGCACTGGTCCGAGCGCATCGGCCACCTCACTGGGCAATGGCCGGTCTTGCGGTCGAAGCGCCAGGCAGGCTCCTATCACCTCTGCAACGGCCGCTGGCACGGTGTCGGGCAGCGGCCGCGGGTCGTCGACGAGCTGCGGGTAGCGGTCGTGCACGTCTTCGGCGCCCGGCTGGGCGTCGTCGAAGGCACGGTGACCGGCCACGGCGTGGAAGAGCGACGCCCCCAGGCCCCACACGTCGCTCGCCGGCCCCGGCGTACCGCTTGTCGGCGGGTCGCACTGCTCCGGTGCCATGTAGTCGTCGGTCCCGACGACGTAGGACAGGTCGGCCGCGCGCTCGATGCTGCGCGCGACGCTGAGGTCGATGAGCTTCGCAGGTGCGCCCATGATGATGTTGCTGGGCTTGACGTCGAGATGCACGTAGCCGACCCGATGCATGTAGTGCAGCGCCGCGGCGGTCTCGATCGCCATCGCAAGGTACTGCTGCGGCTCGAGCCGGCCGTAGCGACGGATCAACGACGAGAGACGTGGGCCGTCGAGGTTCTCCAGCACGACATGCGGTCGCGGCCCGTCTACTTCGGCACGCAGCGACCGGACCAGCGCGGGGTGGTTCACCCGCTCCAGGACCTCGACCTCCCGGCGCAGCCCGCGCAGTGTGACCTCGTCCGCCACCTGCGCGGGACGCACCGCCTTGACGACCACCGGCGACCAGGTGATCTCGTCGAATGCCAGATAGGCCTCGTACGCCGACCCACCACCCAAGAGCCGGAGCGCGGTCAGCTCAGGGGTCAGTGAGTCCCCCTCACCCAGCCCCCAGCTGTCGCGCGTGCTGCCCACGATGACGACCCGGCCCCTGCTCAGCGGCGGGTGTCGTTGCGGGTGTTGTCGTTGGTGTGGTCGGCCGTGTGGTCGCGGGTCTTGTCGCCACCGTCGCGGGTCCAGTCCCGAGTCTTGTCGCTGCGGCTCAGGTCACGGTCGCGGCTGACCTTGGTGAACCGGGAGTTGGTGTTGTCGTTGGTCGACTTGCTGAACCCGGTGTCGGTGTCCGTGTTCGTGTTTTGGGAGTTCGTGTTGGTGTCGTCGTTGGTGTCGTCGTCATCGTCGTCGCTCACCAGCACGAGGTCCTCGGTCTGGTCATCGCGCTTGTAGGCGACCTCGTCCTTGTCCACCGCGGCGTTCGCGACGGGGAACGCCAGGACTCCGGCGCCGACGAGTCCAGCCAGGGTGACGACGCTTCCGCGAGTGATGCTCATGGTGTCTCTCTTCCTCGGCCGATCGGCCTATCTCGGTGTCGTGACCACGAGCGTGCGCCTCGCTGATGAAATCACGGTGAGACGACTGTGAGAGCGCTCTTACCCCGAGCTGATGCGCGGAGGGATCAGGCGGTGCGCAGCGTCCGGGCGCGTGGGCGGCGTACTCCCCCTCGGGGAGCTTTGCGGCGGCCGGTCGTGGAGGTCACCAAACGGGCTGCCGGGAGCGGGCGTTCGACACCTGATCGATCTAGCTCCTCGACGGCCTCCACCTCGTCCGCGGACAGCGACACCTCGTCGGCGAACATCGCGTCGTGCACCTCGGCGTAGACGGAGAGGAACCGCTCGGCCTTGCCGAAGGTGTAGGGATGGTGCTGGACCTCGGTGCTCATGACACTCCCAGTATGACGAGCTAGGACAAATCGGACTCGCCTTGCCAACGTGCGACCTCGCCGGTTCGTTACGGCCTTTGTGCTAAGCACTCGAAGCGTGTCGGATTTGGGCGTTTCAGTCCGCGACGAGATGGTCCGTGCGAAGGTGCTGCTCCGGGACTGCGGTGTGCCCGAGACGACGCGAGCGATCGGGCCGGCGGCCGGACATGACGGGGAGGTGACGTGCTCGACTTTCCCGCCGACGAGGCGTTCCTCCGCAGCACGCTGAACGAGCTGCCAGTCGGGCTGCTCCTGGCGGCGCCGGACGGACAGCTGCTGGCGACGAACCGTGCCCTCGTCGATGTCCTGGGCTATGACTCGACGGCATTGCGGGCGATGACCTACCGCGACCTGGGACATCCCGACGAGGTGGACCAGAACGCGCGTCAGTTCGAACAGCTCATCTCCGGGGAGCTGCCCCTGTTCCGGGGCGTGGTGCGGCTCGTGTGCGCTGATGGGTCGGTGGTTCGTGGCGACATGTCTGCCGTGCTCGTCCGGCGCGCGGACGGCACACCGCAGCACTTCGTCGCCCAGGTCCTCGATGTCACCGAGCAGCACGACCTGCTCGACCAGCTCGCGGCGGCGAACACCGGGTTGGACCTCGCCCAGCGAAGCATGGCGGCGATCTTCGACACCGTAGACGTCGGGCTGCTGTTGATCGACCGCAACGGTCGCTACAAGCGGATGAACCGACGTCACGAACAGACCATGCTCCTGCCGTTCCCAGACGGCCACAACGGCCGGGCAGGTCAAGTGGGGATGACATTCCGCGCCGACCGGGTCACCCCGATGACCTCCGCGGAGACTCCGTCGGCACGCGCGGCAGCCGGAGAGGAGTTCGACGATCTCCGGGTCTGGGTCGGTTCGGACCCGATCACCCGTCGCGCATTCTCGGTGTCGGCCCGCACGGTGCGGGACGCGAACGGACAGATGGTCGGAGCAGCCCTTGCCTACAAGGACATCACCGACCTGATGCTCGCCATGCAGGTCAAAGAGGAGTTCGTGGCCTCGGTGTCCCACGAGCTGCGCACGCCACTGACCGCCGTGCTGGGCTACCTGGAGATGCTGATCGAGCATCCTGGGCTGCCTGAGGACGCGCGACGCCAAGTGGACGTCGTGGAGCGCAACGCCGTACGCCTGCAAGCTCTGGTCTCCGACCTGCTGCACACTGCGCAAGCCCGGGACGGTCAGATCCGGCTCGTGCGCGGCGAAGTGGACGTGTGCCGCCTGGTGCGTGACGCAGTGGAGGCGGCGCTCCCCTCGGCCGCGTCGGTAGGCGTCGAGGTCTTCACGGAGCTGCCTGATGAGCTGGTGGCGGTTGTCGACGCGCAGCGCATCAGGCAGGTGGTGGACAACCTGGTCTCCAACGCGATCAAGTACAGCGACCCGGGCGGGACGGCACGAGTGCGGGTGAGGTGCGAAGGGAAACGGCTGGAGATCGCGGTCGCCGACGACGGCATCGGGCTCAGCGAGGCCGAGGTCGGACAGCTCTTCACACGCTTCTTCCGCGGCCGTCAGGCGCAGACCCGTCTGGCTGCCGGCACAGGACTCGGTCTATCGATCGTGCGCAGCATCGCTGAGGCACACGGGGGCGAGGTGCGCGTCGAGAGCGTCCTGGACGAGGGCAGCACGTTCACCCTGAGCGTCCCCCGGGTGGAGCCGACCTGAGGGGCCCGGCGCTGTACGCCGGCGAGATCCGCACCTGGGCGAAGAGTTGGCCCCTGTACGGCCAGGAACAGGGCGATTTTCTCCCCCGGGCGTGGATCCTGCCCGCTTGCCACGGACATCACGAGTGGACGCAATGATTGCCTTGGCTGGCTGGTGGGGTGTTCTAACCGTCCGCTGACCAGCGGTTCCGTTCGCGTCTCGAAGGGCCGTGCCCATCGAATCCTGCTCGTGGGCCCATCCCGTCACGTCGCGGACGCCCTGCCGAGGACCAGGTGTGCGGAGACGCGTCGTGCGCTCCCCGACTGCGCACAGGCTCGTTCAGCAGACGAGCGCGGCGTCGGCGCCAGGGCGCCACCCAGGTGCGGGTGAGACCTCGCCACGGTTCCGCACACCTGGCCGGTGACATATCATTGCTATGAGCCGAAGGGGGCGCCATGTCCGACAGCGTTATCGAGATCCGTCGACGGGCTGGTCTGACCCAGCAGCAACTCGCCGACCTCTCTGGCGTGGCCCAGCCCAACCTGGCCGCCTACGAGAAGGGCACGCGTACGCCGTCTCCCAAGATGCTGGCCCGGCTCCGTGCTGCCGCCAAGCCCCGGCCCTCGCTGGTGATCGCGAAGCACCGGGCAGAGATCGCGGAGATCGCCGACCGGCACAAGGTCACTGACATCAAGGTGTTCGGGTCGGTCGCCCGTGGCGAGGACCGGCCCGGCAGCGACCTCGACCTGCTGGTCCGCTTCGCGTCCGGTGCCTCGCTCTTCGACCAGGCCGAACTGGTTCAGGACCTCGAAGACGCACTCGGCATCACCGTCGACGTCGTCAGCGAGGGCGGTCTGCGCGAAGGGCACGACCACATCTGTCGAGACGCGAGGCCGCTGTGAGTCGCCGCAAGCCGCCCGGCACGCCCGCAGGCGGTGAGTTCTCCGAGGAACCTCGGGACGAGGCCGATGTCGACCTCTCCGCCGACAGTGGGCCCTTCGACCGCGTGACCCGGACGCTACGCGAGTTCCTCGACTTCGCCGACCAGGGAGCGCGCCTCGTCGCCCGTGGCAAGACCGCCTACGACGAGGACGAGATGCTCCGGCTCGCGGGCGAGGCGCTGCTGCACAAGATCGGAGAAGCGGTCGCTCGACTCGACCGTGACGACCTGGCGCTGGTCGCCGCCCACCCCGAGGTCAACTGGCGCGCCATGAAGGGCATCCGGAACCTGGTCGCGCACGACTACGGCGCGGTCGACTACGAGATCGTCTGGGCTGCCCTAGAAGGGGACCTTCCCCGTGAGGCGGCGCATATTGGGCGCATCCTCGACGCTCGGGACGGGTAGGGCGGGGCGAGTTCGCTCCGGCGACCATCGCACCGTTCAGCGAACGAGCGCGGCGTCGAGCGCCCGTGCCAGTGCGCCACCCAGGCGCTCACACGGGCAGCGTTCGATGACGTCCGCCGGGGTTTCACCCTCCAGCCAGGCGTTCCGGGCGTTCAGCCAGATGAGCCGGTCCTCATCCGTCCGGCCGAAGCCACGCTGGAGCAAGGTCCAGACCTCTTGACCGAGTGGCGAGGCGATCAGGCTCTCCAGACGCGTCCGGTCGGCGTTGACCGCAGCGAGGCGGTCGGCGCGCAGCGCTGCCTGTGCACGGTGGCCGGGACCGTCTGCGTGATGGAGACGGCTGTCGGATCGCGTCACGAGGGGCACCTCCTCCGGGGAACTCATGCTAACGCCCAGGACGCGCTGAAGCAGCGAGGTGGAATCCCAGGAGGGTGTGCCTCGACAAAAGGCAGAGCCGAACCGGCACACCGTCCCCGACTACTCATGTTCGTCAAGGATCGGGCACGTGCCGGAACTCGCTTGACCTGCGAGAAGGCGCAGGTCACGGTGCTCACCTCCACTCGGGAATGGTGGGGTCTCAGCGAATGGCGACGTGAGCGAGCGCGATCATGGACGCCGTGGTGACGATGACGAGCATGAAGGAGAGGACGGCCCGACCGCATGCTCGGTACTTCGCCGCGGCGACGGCGGAGAGGTCGACCACTTGGCGCCACGCGTCAGAGTCGCGATTCGTCTTCGACACGTGTTCGGTCAGGTCGGCCGCAGAGAGTCCCGCCAGCGACGGCCAAGCGAAGCGGTTGATAGTCGAGCCCGACGTGATGGTCCGAGGGCCGATGGCGTTCATGAGGAACCACACCAGAGCGAGCGCAAACACCACCCACCACGCGAACAGCGCAGCAGTGAGCGCTCCGAGTGCCCCGCCTCCTGCGATGGCGGCCACGATCGTTGCGGCCTGACCGAGCGTGCCCGCAAGCACGACCCCCAGACCGGCCGCGAGCAAGCCCGCCTTTGTGTCGGCGAACCTCACCCACTGGCCGATCTCCGAGAGGGCGTTCATGGCGCCGTCGTCTGGGGATGCCGGACCAGGCACCTTGCGGTCAGGCCACAGCATCCGGCAGGAACCCCTCGATAGGCCACCGGTTGGTGAAGCGCCATTCCGTGTACGCCGCGAGCCAGTGCGCCAGCCACGCGACGGCCGTAGCGACGGTGTCCTCGTCCGGGTTCCAGTCGTCCTGATCGGCGATGCAGGGCCTGCCGCTCAGGTACACGTGCGGCGGCATGGTCCACCCGCGACGGGTGTTCTTGCCGATCTTGGGCCCAAGGATGACGACGGACGGGAGCCCGCGGTCGTGGCGGGTCATCACGAGAACACGGAACCGGCCGCGTCCAGTGTCGAGCGTGCCGGTCCACGCCGGGCTGTTTCCGTCCTCAGGCTCAAGGTAGATGAATCCCGGGAAGTGCGTCGACATCGCGTCGAGATGCACCTTCAGGCTCGCATCATCGTCCCACCAGACGGTGTCGACGTTGTCCTCAACTGGGTCTTCACCTCCGTGGAAGGTGTGTGGCTTCACCGCAAGCGCGCTGGACGCGATAGCCGGGGCGCTGAAGACCATGCGGCCGTCGATGTCGACCCAGCGAGGGCGCTTATGACCGTGGTGCGTGAGGAGGTCAGCGATCGTCATCCGTCGTCATCCAATCCGGATCTTGGTCGTCGGCGTACCAGCGATCTGCTCACCGGCGGAGGTGACCGCTGACAGGCCACGCCGCCATGCGTAGTCGTAGAACCGGTAGTACTCGGACTGGTAGTTACGGGTGTACTTCTTGGGCGAGTCTTTGTGCTGGGTCAACAGGCTCTGATCGTGCACGTAGGCTGACATCCCCTCGCCAATGACGATCTCCCACGCGTTGGCGAACTTCTCACACTTGGCAGCGAAGTTGGCGGCGAAGCCGATCTGGTTGACCTCGCTGCTCTGCTGGCTACCGGACCGGACGAAGGTGACTTCGCCAAAGTCGGCACCGGCGCGCGCCTGAATCGGTTCCTTGCCCTGGGCCCTCAGCCAGGGGTTGACCTCATTCTCAACACCATGCAAAGCCAGCGCGCTCGCGCCGAGCGCCGCGAGTACGTCAACCGTGGCGGTGCCCGGCCCGAACCCGGCGAACAGGCCGTCGCCGCGCAACCCGAGGGGGAAGCCACCAAACCAGGAGACCGCAGCGATGAAGCCAGTTGAGACGGCGTTGGCGAGTCGGGCAGTCTCGTTGGCGCTGTCCCAGAAGGTTCGACCGGTGAAGTTGCTCAGGTCGAGGAAGACACAGGCGATGTTGGCCGTGCGCTGCTCGCCGATGGCGAGGTCGGCGAAATCGGAGTGTCCGAGCGAGCGCGTCTCCAGGAGACCGGTTCCTGCGCCGTGCGACATGCTTTTCTCGACCACACCGCTCTCCGCCAGTCCGCGACGAACATAGTCCTCGCGGACGGTCCGACCGAAGTCGGATGCTGTGAAGTGGCTGGTCTGCACGGCGCTGGTCCCATCGAAAGTGTGTTCGGACTACCACCAGTGTAGTTCGTCCCACCGACAACGTCGGCTGGACGGAGTGCCGTCAGAGCGGCCCCGCAGGGAGTCAGCGGTGCTCCCTGACGTACTCACTGGTCGCCGCTGCTACGGCTCTTGTCCCGCGGTCGGCGGCGCGACTCCTGACGGAGTTTCTGTAGGTGGCGAGCGATCCGGGTCTGGGCCGCGTGCGTCAGGTGTAGATCGCGGTGGATGCCCAGTTGCTGGGCGGCGTTCCGGAGGTCACTTCGACGCCTGCGGTCGGGGTCCAGGTAGTCCCGAGCCGTGCCAGCCCATACCAGGGCGGCCGCTGCGAAGTAGAGCAGTAGGGCCTCATTCTGCGGCTCTGGCTCGTTGAGGAGCAAGTCCCCAGCCGCCCCTGCCCTGAACCGGGTGAGGGCGGCTTCTTCATGCCCTCGACACGCCGACCGGGCCCCTCGGAGGGCTCTTCGGGCGGCTCGGAACCCGGACTTGAACGGTCGACCGGTGGAAGTGGCCCCCGCGAGCCCGTCTGGAGCCCAGGGTTAGAACTTCGGACGGGCAGGGTTAGAAAAACCCCTGGTGGGCGCAGTAGGGATCGAACCTACGACCGCTGGTTTGTAAGACCAGTGCTCTACCGCTGAGCTATACGCCCGAGTCATACGACCGCCGAAGCGTACCCAGGGGCGACGCGGACTGCGAGACGACCCCACGGCGGCAGACGACGCGGGACGGACATGCAGGCGCGGCCGCTGGCGTCTCGGGTCACCAGCGGCCGCTAGGGGACGATTGAACACCCCCCGGACGGGCTTGTCACTAGCCCACGCGGGCAGTTCGGCGCGCAGTTCGGATGGCTCAGCCCGGCAGCCCGGCGAGCGCCGCGGCGTACGCCTGCGGGTCACGCGCCTCGCCCATGCCGGAATGGACCGACCAACGCACGACCCCCTCCCGATCGATGACGAAGGTCGAGCGGCGCGGACATCCCCTGTCCTCGTTCAGTACGCCGTACGCCGCGGAGGCGGCACCGTGCGGCCAGAAGTCGGAGAGCAGCGGGAACTCGATGCCCTCGGCATCGGACCAGGCCCGCAGGGCGAAGACCGGGTCGCAGGAGACGGCCAGCAGCCGTGAACCCGTGGGCGCCACCACGTCCCAGCCGTCGCGCAGCGCTTGGAGCTCTCCGGAGCACACCTTGCTGAACGCGAAGGGGAAGAAGACCAGCACCACGGACTCGCCTCGATGGTCCGAGAGCCGGATCGTGGCGCCGCGCTGGGAGCGCAGCGCGAAGTCAGGCGCCTGCTCTCCCACCGCGACTGGAGTCACGCCTCGTCTCCGCGCGGCAGGTCCTTCTTCAGCACCTTGCCGGTGGCGTTGCGTGGCAGCTCGTCCAAGAAGACGATCTCGCGAGGCACCTTGAATCGGGCCAGCTGCGAGCGCACGTGCGTCTTGAGATCGTCCTCGGTGAGTTCTGCTCCGTCGCGGACGACGACGAAGGCACGCAGGCGGTGGCCGAAGTCAGGGTCCTCGACCCCGATCGCCGCCGCCTCGACGACGTCGGGGTGACGGGCGAGACAGTCCTCGACCTCCTTGGGGAAGACGTTCTCCCCGCCCGAGACGATCATCTCGTCGTCGCGACCCACGACGAAAAGGCGGCCCTCAGCGTCGAACCGGCCGAGGTCGCCGCTGCTCATCAGCCCGTCGATCATGTGCTTGTGGCCACCGCCGGTGTAGCCCTCGAACAGGATGCCGTTGCCGACGAAGATCCGGCCGGTCTCCTCCGGCGGGCAGGGACGGTCCTCGGCGTCGTACAGCCGGACGGTGGTGGCGTGCGGGGGCTTGCCGGCGGTGCCAGGGGCCTCGCGTAGATCCGCAGGAGTCGCGATGGTGGCGTAGGCGACCTCGGTCGACCCGTAGATGTTGTAGAGGTTGTCGCCGAACTGGTCCATCCACTCCAGACCGAGGTCACCGGGCAGGGCGGACCCGGAGGAAGCGACCACCTTGACCCGGGAGAGGTCGTAGGAGTCGAGCGTCTCCTTGGGCAGCTGCATCATCCGCTGCAGCATGACCGGGATCACGACCAGCGAGTCGCACTTGTGCTCAGCTGCGGTCCGCAGGCAGTCCTCGGGGTCGAAGCGGCGCCGGAGCACGATCTTGGACTCGAGCAGCATCGCGAGAGCGAGGTGCGCGTAGCCCCACGTGTGGAAGAGCGGCGCAGCGATGTGCGTGGTCCAGCCGCGTCGCAGCGGCATGCGTGACAGCAGGGAAACCGCCGCGTCGATGCCGGCCTCGTTGCGCGGCGCTCCCTTGGGGGTGCCGGTGGTGCCCGAGGTCAGGATGACGATGCGGCTCTGCTTGGGCGGCGGGTCGAACGTCGCATCGGCGGACCCCTCCGCGATGAGCGACTCGGTCGTCGGTACGTCGAGGTCGTCGCTGTCGGCCCAGCAGACGATGCGGTCGACGCCGGAGGCGTCGGCGAGCAAGTCGGTGAACTCCTCGTCGTACACCACGACCTTGGGGGCCTCGCGCTCGAGCACCTGGACCAGCTGGGGGCCGGCGAACGCGGTGTTGAGGTACAGCAGGTCGGCGCCGAGCTTGGCGCCGGCGAGGGTGGCGTCGACGAAGCCGCGGTGATTGCGCACCATGATCGCGACACCGTCGCCGGCGCCGACGCCCCGCTCGCGCAGCGCGTCGGCCAGCGCGTTGCCACGGTCGTCCATCTGCTTGTAGGTGAGCTCACCGAGCTCGTCGACAAGTCCGACCCCGTCAGGGTTGCGCAGAGCCAAGGCAGCGAAGCCTCCGGCAGGACCGACGCCCCAGCGCAACACCGTGCGCCCCATCCGGGCGAGCGTCACGGGTGAATAGGGACGGATGATCCCGCTACCGGCGAGCACCTTGGCCCTGGTCACCTGGTGGGCGAGAAGTGCTGCCCCCTTCGACGTCTGCTGCAAGGTTCCCCCCTGAGGTGTGTGCGATCAGCGGCCGGCGGGCGACTTGGGAGCCGCGAGCCTGGTAGCCATCCAGTCCTTGCTGACGCTCACCGTCGTGGTGACTGCCAAACCTGCGATCGGGGCAGCCTCGGTCACGTCGGCGGCATCCACGGCGTTGGGGCGGCCCACCTTGGGGGTGAGCAGCCAGATCACGCCGCCAGACACGAGATCGGTGAGGGCATCCACCAGCGCGTCCACCAGGTCGCCGTCCTCGTCGCGCCACCACAAGATCGCGGCGTCGACCACGTTGCCGTAGTCGCTGTCGACCATGTCGGCGTCGATCGCGTCCTCGATCTGCATGCGCAGGTCGTCGTCGACGTCCTCGTCCCAGCCCAGCTCCTGCACGACGTTGCCCTTGGTGAGGCCCATCTTCGTGCCGGCGTTGGCGGTTCCCGCCCCACCCGGGGTCGTGCTCAAGTCCGGTCCTCCACTCGTTCAGGGGGCCGGTCTGTGCGCCGGTCCGCCGCGTGATCTGCCCTAGTCCATCGGATGAGGGCCCGGGGTGCAACCACCGCCCCCCGCACGGCCTCGTGCGGATTGCAGGGCCCCTGTCAGGATGGGACCGTGGCTACCCAAGACAACAGCACTCCGACTGCTCCTCCGGTGATCCACGGCGGCCTGCCGAGCCAGCTCCCGGACATCGATCCCGAAGAGACGCGCGAATGGCTCGAGTCGCTCGACCGGATGGTCGACGAGCGGGGCCGCGCCCGGGCCCGCTTCATGATGCTCAAGCTGCTCGAGGAGGCACGGGCCCAGCAGGTGGGGGTCCCCGCCCTGCGCGGCACCGACTACATCAACACGATCCCGCCGGAGCGCGAGCCATGGTTCCCCGGTGACGAGGACGTCGAGCGACGCATCCGCGCGTTCATCCGCTGGAACGCCGCCATCACCGTCTCCAGCGCCAACCGCAAGGGCCTCGAGGTCGGCGGGCACATCGCGACCTACCAGTCGTCCGCCTCGCTCCTCGAAGTCGGGTTCAACCACTTCTTCAAGGGCAAGGACCACCCGGGGGGCGGCGACCAGATCTTCTTCCAGGGCCATGCCTCCCCCGGCATCTACGCCCGGGCGAGAC
>JBHWSH010000356.1:0-18354 GCA_043427135.1 Marmoricola sp.
TTCGGTGAGCAGGTGCTTCTCGGCACGCTCTCGATCCGCCTGCGGCACCCAGGACGGCAGTGCGTCGATCGCGGCCATCACGACCTGCGCCTGATCTGCACCGATCCGGCCGGCGCCGAGCTCGGTCGCGGTCGCCTCATGACGGTCCAACGCCGCCGCGAGCTTCACGCTCGCGCGGGCGTCACGATGCGTCGTAGTGGTGGCGTGCGCCAACCACGCCGTCGTCGAGGTCGCACCGTTCGTCTCCGCCACGTCCAGGAGGTCGGCGCGGGTCAGGACCGCGGCGCGCAGTGCCTCCATCCGCGCGATCCCCGCCGTCAGCTCCACAATCGTCTCCGCAGCAGCAACCACATCCAGACCCGCGGTCGCGACCAGCGGGTCGACCAGCTCATCGATCACCCCATGCAACCGACCCGCGAACCAGTGCACCGCCACCGGCCGCTCTCCCAGTGGCGTCGGACCACAAGGGGTCTCGACCCTTCGAGACGGTCGCTGCGCTCCCTCCTCAGGACCGGCAGGCTCGACCGACGACGCAGCGTCCGGCTGCTGCTCTCCGGGTCGGTCCTCTGGCTCCATGAAACGACTCTAGAGACACCCGCCGACAATTCTCGAACAATGTTCGAAAGGCTGTGGACTACGGACTCGAAGACGTTCCCAGGTTGCCGCTCAGCGCGCGAGGGCGTCACGCCAAGCCGTGGCGGTCTCAGGGCCGTAGTAGCGGCTGAACCCGCAGCCCCATGCGATGGGAGATTCGAGCGGAGAACCGCCCCACCTGCCCTCACCGCTCACGAGTAGCCGTGAACCGACGCCGTAGGCGTACCCCGGATCAGACGGGTCATTGGAACCCGTGGTCGGGGGTTGTACGTCAACTGTGACCGTGCCGCCCCGGCCACCCGAGAACCACTCCCGAACCTCAAAGGTGACTCCAGGTAGTCCCAGGTCCGCCTCGTCTCCGCGGTCGGAAACCGAATCACCTACTGCCACCACCACTCCATCGAACGCGAACGCGCGCCCCGTGACGGCTTTCGGGTCGTAGGACTCAACACAGGAGGCAGCCCCTCCATCGGGGAGCGGTCCCCGACGATCCGCTGTGGGATTCTGCGATCCGTCTCGACTAGAGCCGTCGAGGACACGAACCTCAGCTTCCCGGCTGGCTTCCCCAGTGTTGCTGGCGGTCCCGTCGCCGGCACAAGCGCTCACCATGGCTAGGACCCCGAGGCAGGCGCCAGTCAAGCCGCGTCTCATCACTAGCCATCCCATCTGCGTGGTTCCTGGACGGCAGTAGGACGCTACGCCCGGTTGAACGGTTCCATTGGTCAAGCTGCGAGCGCGCCAGCACCAGCTCGAGCCGGCCGGTGACACCTTGCTGGGTCAGGTGCTCCAGCATCAGCTCGCTAGCTTGATTCTCGTGGGTAGCGGCGGGCACTACGGGGCACCAACCGGGAGGCCGGTCACATCGACGGCGATGACGCGCTTGGCGCCCTTGGTGCGGGCGCAGCGGCCGCGCTTGGCCGGCGCGTCGAACAAAGGCTCAGCAGGTTCCACTGGTCGTCGGTCAGGTCACTGGGGTACGGCATGCCTCGCACAGTGCCCACGGAAACGTTCCTGCAAATAGGGACACGCCCAGTGAGAAGTCGTCTTCCCGCGGCACGGGCGCGGGCCGCGAGACCGGGCGCACCGCGGACAGGATCCGCTCCAGCGCCGCCTCCACGTCCGTGCGCCAGCTGACGACCGCCCGCAGGTCCAGCCGCATCCGCGGATAGAACGGGTGTGCGCGCTGGGTCTTGAACCCCACCCGCTGCAGGAACGCCGCCGGCAGAAGCGACTCGCCACGGTTCGAGCTCCTGGACTGCATCGGCGCAGTGCCGTCCACTCCGATGCACTCGACCGCGCGCACATCGCGCCGCTCGAGCAGGTCCTTGACCATCAGCTGCATGAGTACCCGCCCAAGGCCTCCGCCGGCGTACTCCGGAAGCACGTGTGCGGTCGCCAGCTGGACGGCGTCCTCGGCCACGGGCGCGGTGGGCAGTACGGCGGTGCCGGGGAAGAACCCCGGCGGAGCGTAGACGACGAAGCCCACGGCCCGCGCCGCCTCGTCGTCATGCGCCGACCCGTCGTCGACGTACAGCACGCGCCCGCACGAACCCCACTCCAGCAACACCCGGGACAGCCAGGCTTCCTTGGCGCTGACGGCGTCGTCCGGAGCGAGCCGCTGGCGGCGCACGGGGTCGAGCTCCCAGAAGAGATCGCGACGCCAGAGCTCCGGCAGGTCGTGAAGGGTGTCCACGGTGAGGCGGGCGGTGCGACGGCCCATGTGTGCCTCCTGCTCCGGCGCGGGTGGATACTTCATCGTAGGAGTTGGCCGTCGAGGAGTACGAGGAGAGAGCGTTGACGATCCCCGAGTCCCGCGCCGGCGCCACCCGGCTGGACTCCTTCGTCGACCGGTACGCCGCCCGCACCCGCGGCATGACCGCCTCCGAGATCCGCGCGCTGTTCTCGGTCGCGAGCCGGCCCGAGGTGGTCAGCCTTGCCGGCGGCATGCCCAACATCTCCGGGCTTCCGCTGGACGTGGTCGGCGACGGCATCCAGGACCTGGTGCGCAACCACGGCGCGACCGCGATGCAGTACGGCTCCGGTCAGGGCGACCCCGTCCTGCGCGAGCAGATCTGCGACGTCATGCGCCTCGAAGGCATCGAGGCCCACCCCGACGACGTCGTCGTCACGGTCGGCTCCCAGCAGGCCGTCGACCTGGTCACCCGGATCTTCTGCGACCCGGGCGACGTCGTGCTCTGCGAAGCGCCGTCGTACGTCGGTGCGCTGGGGGTCTTCCGCGCCTACGAGTGCGACGTGGTGCACGTGGAGATGGATGCCCAGGGCCTCGTGCCCGACGCGCTGCGCCAGGCCATCGCGTCGGTGCGAGCGTCGGGTCGCCGGATCAAGTTCCTCTACACGATCCCGAACTTCCACAACCCGGCCGGCGTGACGCTCAGCGCCGAGCGACGCCCGGAGATCCTCGAGATCTGCCGCGAGGCCGACATCCTGGTCCTCGAGGACAACCCCTACGGGCTCCTCGGGTTCGACGGCGAGCCGCACCGCGCCCTGCGCGCCGACGAGGCCGAGGGCGTCGTCTACCTCGGGTCGTTCTCCAAGACCTTCGCCCCCGGCTTCCGGGTCGGCTGGGCGCTGGCCCCGCACGCCGTACGCGAGAAGCTGGTGCTGGCCCAAGAGTCCGCCACGCTCTGTCCGCCGGCGTTCAGCCAGATGGCTGTCTCGGCGTACCTGCGCAACCACGACTGGCAGGGCCAGGTGAAGGCGTTCCGCGAGATGTACCGCGAGCGCCGCGACGCCATGATCGAGGCCCTCGACGACATGATGCCGGCGGCCGCGCGGTGGAACGTCCCCGACGGCGGCTTCTACGTCTGGCTCACCCTCCCCGAGGGTCTGGACGCCAAGGCGATGCTGCCGCGGGCGGTGACCGCGCGAGTCGCCTACGTGCCGGGGACGGCATTCTTCGCCGACGGCTTCGGTGCGCAGTCGATGCGGCTGTCGTTCTGCTACCCCACGCCGGAGCGGATCCGCGAGGGCGTACGCCGCCTGGTCGGCGTCATCGAGGAGGAGCTCGAGCTGCGTACGACGTTCGGCGCCGCCCTTCCGGCGGGCGAGGCGGGCGACCGGCGCGGCTACGAAGCCCCGCACACCGACCTGACCTGAACCGAACTGGAGGACGGATGGTCTCGACAAGCTCGACCAGCGAGAGCCCAGGCCCGACGAGCGAGGGACGGGTGCTGGTGCTGGCCGGCGGCCTCTCCCATGAGCGGGACGTCTCGTTGCGGTCGGGCCGCCGAGTCGCCGAGGCGCTGCGCGAGGCCGGCCTGGAGGTGGAGGAGCGCGACGTCGACGCCGGCCTTCTTCCCCGACTGCGCGAGGACCCGCCTGCGTGCGTCGTACCTCTGCTGCACGGCGAGTCCGGCGAGGACGGTGCGATCCGCGAGGTCCTCGAGCTGGTCGGAGTGCCGTACGTCGGCTCCCGTCCGGCAGCATGCCGCACCGCGTTCGACAAGCCCGTGGCCAAGACCCTGGTCGCCGCGTCCGGGCTTGCGACGCCACGGGGTGTCGCACTCCCGCACGAGACCTTTCGCGAGCTCGGCGCGGGCGCCGTCATCGACGGGCTCGTCGCGTCGCTCGGTCTGCCGTTGTTCGTCAAGCCCTCGCGCGGGGGGTCGGCGTTGGGCTGCACGGTCGTGCGTAGCGCCGAAGAGCTCCCCGGCGCCATGGTCGGCGCGTTCGCCTACGGCGACACCGCACTGGTGGAGCACCTGGTCACCGGAGTCGAGGTCGCCGTACCCGTGATCGACCTCGGCGACGGTCCCCAGGCGTTGCCCGTGGTCCAGATCGAGCCGGACGGCGGCGTCTACGACTACACCGCGCGCTACACCGCCGGTGCCACCGAGTTCCTGGTGCCGGCGAAGCTCGACGACGACATCGCCACCGCCTGCGCCGCCGCGGCCGTCGCGGCCCACCAGGCGCTGGCGCTGCGCGACGTCTCGCGCTCCGACCTGATCGTGGACGACGACGGCACGGTGTGGTTCCTGGAGGTCAACGTCGCTCCGGGTCTCACCGAGACCTCGACCGTGCCGCTGTCGGTGCAGGCCGCGGGCCTGGACCTCGGCGAGGTCGTGGCGCGGATGGTCGATGTCGCGGTTCGACGCGGCGGCTAACCTGTCCCCTCCGCTGTTCCGCCACGTTCCGCCCGTCCTGCCGTCGATCCTGCCCTCCGGAGGCGCCCATGTCCGAGATCACCTACTACTCGATCATCGGTGCGGCCCGGACGTGGTTCAAGGTGATGGACTTCAACTGGCGGGTCAGCGGCCAGGAGAACATCCCGCGCGAGGGCGGCGCCGTCCTCGCGATCAACCACATCTCCTACATCGACTTCCTCATGGCCGGCTACGGTGCGCGCTACTCCAAGCGGCTGACGCGGTTCATGGCCAAGAAAGAAGCCTGGGAGAACCCGCTGACCCGCCCCATCATGCTCGGCTGCAAGCACATCCCGGTCGATCGCAGCCAGGGCCAGGGCCAGGCGTCGTACGACGAGGCCGTGCGCAACCTGCGCGACGGCGAGATCGTGGGCGTCTTCCCCGAGGCGACGATCTCGCGCAGCTTCCTGATCAAGGAGCTCAAGACCGGCGCCGTCCGGATGGCCGAGGACGCCGAGGTACCCCTGATCCCGCTGATCCTGTGGGGCACCCAGCGGATCATCACCAAGGACCATCCGCGCGACTTCTCCCGGCACAAGACGATCAGCGTCCACATCGGGAAGCCGCTGGAGTTCGCAGGCACCACTCCGGAGGACAAGACCGCGGAGTTGCACGACGCGATGAGTCAGATGCTCGACCAGGCGATCCGGGAGTACCCCGCCGAGGAGCAGCCGCCCGGCAGCTGGTGGCTGCCCGCGTCGTACGGCGGCAGCGCGCCCACACCCGAGCGGGCCAAGGAGCTGGACCGGCTCGAGCTCGAGGAGCGCGCCCGCAAGAAGGCCGCGAAGGCCGAGAAGGCAAAACGACCTAGCGCTTGATCGCTATGTCGTCCCATCGACTGATCGATTTGTCGACAAGTCCGTGCTGTAACGCGGGGTTATCGCCGCGGCAGAGCCCGCCCAACACGCACTCAGTAGCAACAGCACCGCAGCAGTGGTGCTGGAACCGCGTCGCGGTCAGTCGTTCTCCGAACGACGCCGATAACTCGGGTCCATCACGGCGACGATGCGCTCGAGATCGCCGATCGAGGCGAACTCGATGCTTATCCGACCCTTGCTCCTGCCCAGGTCGATCTTGACCCGGGTGTCGTAGAGGTCGGAGAGGCGCTCGGCGAGATCGTGGACCGCCGGCGCCGTGGGCTTGGCGCGCCGCGTGCGGACCGGCGGGGCGTCGTCCGTCCCGCCGACAGCGACGATCTCCTCCGTTCCTCGCACGGAGATGCCCTCGGCCACGACCCGCTGCGCTAGTCGGTCCTGTGCCTCGGGGTCGGCGATGCCGAGCAGTGCTCGTGCGTGGCCGGCGCTCAGGACCCCAGCCGCCACCCGACGCTGGACGGCCGGTGTGAGCTTGAGCAGACGCAGGGTGTTGCTGATCTGGGGCCGGCTGCGGCCGATGCGTTGAGCCAGCTCCTCGTGGGTGCAGCCGAAATCGTCGAGCAGCTGTTGGTACGCCGCCGCCTCCTCCAGCGGGTTGAGCTGCGAGCGGTGCAGGTTCTCCAGCAGCGCGTCGCGCAGCAGGTCGTCGTCGCTGGTCTCGCGGACGATCGCCGGGATGGTGTCCAGACCCGCCTGCTGGGTGGCTCGCCAGCGACGCTCGCCCATGATGAGCTCGTAGGCGCCGTCGGTGGTCTCACGCACCACCACCGGTTGGAGCAGACCGATCTCGCGGATGGAGTGCACCAGCTCTGCCATCGCCTCTTCGTCGAAGACGGTGCGCGGCTGGCGTGGGTTGGGAGTGATCGCGGTGACGGG
Source organism: Marmoricola sp. (assembly GCA_043427135.1). GTDB lineage: Bacteria > Actinomycetota > Actinomycetes > Propionibacteriales > Nocardioidaceae > Marmoricola_A. The sequence continues at coordinate 6,509 of JBHWSH010000356.1, forward strand.
CAGCTCGGCGAACCTCGCACCCACCGGCTGCAGGTCGCTTTCGCGAGCCACAGGCGCCGCCGACGGCTCGGCGCCTGCGGGGACGCTTTCGTCCCGTTCGGCGGGCGGGCCCGACGGGATCAAAGATCCCAGACCTCGGCCGAGCCCCCGACGCGACGGGTTGCCGGGAGAGTTCATGGTCACGCGACCTCCTTGCGGGCGAGCTCGCGCGCCGCTTCCAGATAGCTGAGCGCTCCGGTCGACGCCGGATCGTAGGTGATGACGGTCTGCCCGTAGCTGGGTGCTTCGGAGACCCGCACCGACCGTGGGATCGCCGTCTTCAGCACGCGCTCTCCGAAGTGGGCGCGGACCTCCTCGGCGACGGCGGCGGACAACCGGGTGCGCGCGTCGTACATGGTGAGCAGCACGGTGCTGATCTCCAGCCGCGGGTTGAGGTTGGCGCGCACCAGCTCGACGGTCTCGAGCAGCTGGCCGACTCCTTCCAGCGCGTAGTACTCCGACTGGATCGGGATCAGCATCTCCGCAGCGGCAACCAGGGCGTTGAGGGTCAACAACCCCAGGGACGGCGGACAGTCGACCAGGACGTAGTCCATCCGGTCCTCGTCCGACTGTCGCTCCACGAATGCATCGATTGCCTTGCGCAGCCTGTTCTCCCGCGCCACCGCGCTGACGAGCTCGATCTCGGCGCCGGCCAGGTCGATCGTGGCCGGTACGACGAAGAGGTTGGCGATCTCGGGCGCCGGCTGGACCACCTCGTGCAGCGGCACCTGGTCGACCAGAGCGTCGTACGTCGAGGGGGTGCCGCGTTGGTGCTCGATCCCCAGCGCGGTCGAGGCGTTGCCCTGCGGGTCGAGGTCGATCACGAGCACCCGGAGTCCGTGCTGGGCCAGAGCCGCAGCGATGTTGACCGTCGTCGTCGTCTTGCCGACGCCGCCTTTCTGGTTCGCCACGACCATCACGCGTGTCTGTGGCGGCCGGGGCAGCGGGTCGCGAGAGACCAGCGATTCGCGCACCCGCATCGACTCGGCGACCAAGCGCGCGAGCGGCGTACTGTCGTCGCCTGCTGGGTCCGCGCTCGTTTCACGTGAAACGGGTTCCTCAGCGACCGTTGCCGTTTCACGTGAAACCTCCTCTGGGACCCGTACGACGGCAGTTCCCTCAGGAAATAGGTCGGGCCACCCCAGGGCAGCTGCATCGGAGACTTCGTCCGAACCGGCAGGCCACCCCAGTCCGGGCGTGGTGGCACGTGACGCAGGAGCGTCGGGATGCGGCACGTCTTCTCCTAGCGGCGTCGTCGGTTGGCGCGGCGCGAGCCTACTCGGCGAACCGCCGGCGCGACGACTCGGACGACTGTCGTGGGCACCGTGACGACACCCCTGCCCCAGTGCGTCACGCTCACGGTCTCGGTCACCCCCCACGCAGCCAGGTCTTCGCGGGCCTCCGCGACCTCTTCCTCGGCGGAGGCGCCCTTCATGGCAAGCATCTCGCCGCCGGGACGGCACAACGGCAGCGACCACGCGGCGAGTCGGGCCAGCGGCGCGACCGCGCGCGACGTCACCACGTCGAAGGTGCGCTGATCGTGCAGCGCCTCGGCGCGAGCGCGGACGACCTCGACGTTGTCCAGTCGCAGCGTCTCGACCGCTTCGCCGAGGAACGTCGTACGCCGCAGCAGCGGCTCGACCAGGGTGACGTGCAGGTCCGGGCGGCGGATCGCCACCACCAGCCCCGGCAGCCCGGCGCCCGAGCCGATGTCGCACACGGCGGCGTCCGGCGCGATCGCGTCGGTGAACACCGCGCAGTTCAGCAGGTGTCGATCCCACAGTCGGTCGACCTCGCGCGGACCGATCAGGCCACGGACCGTTCCTGCCCCAGCCAGCAGCTCGGCGTACGCCAACGCGACCGGCAGCCGATCGCCGAAGACGTCCGTTGCCACCGCGGGCACGGGCGGTGTTTCACGTGAAACAGGGTCGACCACGACTTCGTACGCCGCGTCAGCTCGCAGGCTGCACCACGACGAAGCGGCGTGGCTCGACGCCTTCGGAGTCCGAGGTCAGGCCGGCGGCCGCGACCACGTCGTGCACCACCTTGCGCTCGAACGGCGTCATCGGGTCCAGCGAGAGCGGCTCACCGGAAGCCTGCACCTGCGCCACCGCGTCTCGCGCGACCTCCTCGAGCGCACGTCGACGCTCGGCGCGATGACCGCCGATGTCGAGCATGAGGCGCGAGCGCTCGCCTGTCTCCCGCAGGACGGCGAGCCGGGTGAGCTCCTGCAACGCGTCGAGCACCTCGCCGTCGCGCCCGACGAGGCGGGACAGGTCACCGCCGACGATCGAAACCGAGGCGCGGTCGCCCTCTACGTCCATGTCGAGGTCACCGTCGGCATCGACGATGTCGAGCAGCTCCTCGAGGTAGTCGGCGGCGATGTCGCCCTCACGCTCGAGAAGCTGGAGGCGATCGGCCCCGGGGCCGTCGCTCGCCGCCGCGCTCTCCTCGGCTGTGCTGGTCTCGCTCATGTCTTCAGTCATGCGTTGCTCCTGGTATCGGACGGGATGCTCAAGCACCCGGACGCTTGGTCTTTCCCCCGGGGGGGCCTGACTTCTTCTTGCGCTGCTCGCGGGTCTGCCGCTTCGGCTGCTGGCGAGCCGCTGCTGCAGGCGGCGCCTGCTCCTCGACCGGAGCCTCGGCGACGGCTACCCCTCCGCCCTTCTTGCGGGTCTTGGCCGCGACCCGCTGCTCCTTGGCGTCGAAGGCAGGCGTCCCCGGCGCGGGGTTGTTACGGATGACGTAGAACTGCTGGCCCATCGTCCACAGGTTCGACGTGGTCCAGTAGAGGAGGACACCGATCGGGAACGCGACGCCGCCGACGGCGAAGACCAGCGGCAGCACATAGAGCAGCATCTTCTGCTGCTGGGCGTAGGGGCCGCTGAGCGCGTCGGCCGGCATGTTCTTGCTCATCAGCTGCCGCTGCGTGAGGAAGGTGGTCGCCGTCATCGCGATCACCAGGACCGCGGCGAGGATCCGGGCATTGGTCGACTCGCCCAGTGACGGGTTCATGAAGGTGTCGGCGATACGCGCGCCGAACAGCTCGGCGTTCTGCAGCGAGCTGACCTGGTCCTCGGTCAGCAAGCCGCGCCGGTTGCCCTTCGCGGCCTGGTCGATCAGGCGGAACAGGGAGAGGAAGATCGGCATCTGCAGCAGCAGCGGCAGGCAGGACGCGAACGGGTTGGTCCCGGTGTCCTTGTAGAGCTTCATCGTCTCTTGAGCCAGACGTTCCCGGTCGTGGCCGTACTTCTTCTGCAGCTCCCGGACCTTGGGCTGCAGCAGCTGCATGTTGCGGCTGGACTTGATCTGCTTGACGAACAGCGGGATCAACGCAGCCCGGATCACCAGAGTGAGGCCGACGATCGACAGCGCCCACGAGGCGCCGGAGTCGTCGCCGAAGACGGCCCCGAAGAGGTTGTGGAACCCCGCCAGGATGAACGAGGTGACCATGTAGAGCGGCCACATGATGGCGCCGCCGATGTCACCGAGAAATTCGAACACTCAGGCTCCTCGAGTCCGGGTGGAGGACGGGGTCGACGGTCGGGCAGGAACGGGGTCGTAGCCGCCGGCCGCCCACGGGTGGCACCGCGCGACCCGGCGCATCGCCAACCAGCTGCCGCGCGCCGCCCCGTGGCGGGTGACCGCCTCGAGGGCATAGCCCGAGCAGGTCGGATGGAAGCGGCACACCTGGCCGTACAGCGGACTGATCGCGAAGCGGTAGCCGCGCAACAGCCAGATCAGCAACGTCTTCACCGTCGCTCCTCCGATGCGCGCAGGCAGGAGCGCAGTCCGCGCTCGAGGTCGGCCCGGAGGCGGGGGCTGTCGACGGTGGCGGCCGCCGGCAGGGCGCGTACGACGAGCAACGCTCCGTCCGGCAGGCCCGTCAGGCGGGCGCCCAGGAGGTCGCGAAGCAGATGGCGCATTCTGCGCTTGACCCGGTTGCGGGTCACCGCGTCACCCACGGCCCGGCTCACGACGAGCCCCGCCCGAGCAGGCCCTGGCGTCGCCGCTTCCGGTGCCACCGGGGGCACCCACAGGTGCACCACCAGCAGCGGCCCACCGCACCGGCGGCCGCGGCGTACGGCGGTCGTGAAGTCGCCGCTGCGGGTGAGGCGAGAGGCCCGATCCAGCACGGCCCCGGATCACCTCGGCCCCCGCTGAGGGCGAGTCACGAGGGCCTCAGACCGCGAGGCGCTTGCGACCCTTGGTGCGACGCGCCGCCAGGATCGAGCGGCCGGCGCGGGTGCGCATGCGCAGGCGGAAGCCGTGCGTCTTGGCGCGGCGGCGGTTGTTCGGCTGGTACGTACGCTTGCTCACGAGATTTCTCCGGCTGTCGCTGATGAGGACGTCTTGCGGCGACCGGGGTGCCCGGCGGTGCTCCTGCGCCAACTCACGTGCGAGCTGGCGGTCTGGGGACACGCGGCACCAATCGACCCGGCCGACCGACTAAAGGTACGCGAGCCCCCGCGAGGGGTCAAACGGGCGAGCTCGGGGCCGGCGTGATCAGACCGGCGGCGCGTTCCTCGACCGGATCCTGGCGGTCCTGTGGACAACTCCTTGAATGACAACCGTGGGGGTTGTTAGCGTCCCCGCGGTCCTGCGAATTCCCCCCGCGCACCCTCCACGTCCGCAGAGCCGGTTCCTCGCGCCGAGAGCGACCGACACCGTCACTGCACACCCTGTGGAGAACCTTGTGGACGACGGACCGGCAGGGACACCGAGAGCAGCAGTGCCGCACACTGGGCAGACGACTGGGCAGACAGCCGGGCATCCTCTGGATGCTCGGCAGCATCGCACGGTCCGCGTCGGGTGCGGTCGAGGAATGGAGTGGGCGTGGGAGTCGATGCAGATGCTGGCGGACCCGATCTCGAGGCGGTCTGGCGCGAGCTGGTCGAGGACCTGCCGCCGGCGCAGCGGGCCTGGCTGACGGCCAGTCACCCGTTGGGGCTGCACGACCACAAGGCGGTGGTCGCGGTGCCCGACGAGTTCACCCGCGGCCGGCTCGAGGGCAGGCTGCGCACCTGGCTCGAGGACTCCCTCAGCGCGGCGTACGGCGCCAAGGTACGCCTGATGGTCACCGTGGACACCACCTTGGAGCGCAGCGACACCGCGCCACGCCCGGTGGAGAGCGTCCAGGACGACTTGCCGCTTGATCGACCTGCCGATTTGTCGACAAATCAATTGAGCGACGGGTTCGCCCCCCGCCCCGCGGGAAGTGGCGGGTCGGTGCTGGAGACCCGGCTCAATCCCAAGTACGTCTTCGAGAGCTTCGTCATCGGGTCCTCCAACCGGTTCGCCCACGCCGCGGCGGTGGCGGCCGCGGAGGCACCCGGCAAGGCCTACAACCCGTTGCTGATCTACGGCGACTCCGGTCTGGGCAAGACCCATCTGCTGCACGCGATCGGCCACTACGTCCGCAGCCTCTTCCCCGGCGCCCGGGTCCGTTACGTGTCGAGCGAGGAGTTCACCAACGAGTTCATCAACTCGATCCGCGACGACAAGACCGCCACGTTCCAGCGCCGCTACCGCGATGTCGACGTCCTGCTCATCGACGACATCCAGTTCCTGGAAGGCAAGATCCAGACCCAGGAGGAGTTCTTCCACACCTTCAACACCCTCCACAACGCCAACAAGCAGATCGTCATCACCTCCGATCGGCCACCCAAGCGGTTGGAGGCGCTGGAGGACCGGCTGCGCAACCGGTTCGAGTGGGGGCTGATCACCGACGTACAGCCGCCCGACCTCGAGACCCGGATCGCGATCCTGCGCAAGAAGGCCGCCATCGAGCGGATGACCGCGCCGCCGGAGGTGCTGGAGTTCATCGCCTCCAAGATTCAGACCAACATCCGCGAGCTCGAGGGCGCCCTCATCCGGGTGACGGCCTTTGCCAGCCTCAACCAGCAACCGGTCGACCTGACGCTCACCGAGATCGTGCTCAAGGACCTCATCCCCGAGGGCGGTGAGCCCGAGATCACCGCGAGCCTGATCATCGCCCAGACCGCGTCGTACTTCGGGCTGTCCATCGAGGACCTGTGCGGGCCGAGCCGCTCGCGCAACCTGGTGACCGGTCGGCAGATCGCGATGTACCTGTGCCGCGAGCTCACCGACCTCTCGCTGCCCAAGATCGGCCAGCAGTTCGGCGGCCGCGACCACACCACGGTCATGTACGCCAACAACCGGATCCGCGAGGAGCTCGCCGAGCGGCGCAGCACCTACAACACGGTCACCGAGCTCACCAACCGGATCAAGCAGCAGGCCCGCCAGGCATGAGGGCCGGCTGGGGACGGACCTGTGCGCCGCGCCGTACCTCCCTGGGGGAGGGCTGTGGACAGTCACTCCGTACGCCGGGAAACCTGTCGTTCGCTGCACACCGGTGGCCGGTTGTCCCCGCTGTCCTCCACAGGGGCTGGGGAGGACGCCGCGCGAGCCGACCAGCACGAACACCGGTTCTCCACAGTTTCCACCGCTCCTACGACGATCACTGACTTACACATGGCTCCGGCTGTTGTGAACTTCGGTCCGCGGCCCGACCTGGGGAGAACTACATTTCGCGTGGCAGGATGCACACCCCGAGACAGACCATCCAGGAGGCATGAGCCGTGAAGTTCCGCGTCGAGCGCGACGTCCTCACCGATGCAGTGGCCTGGACCGCGCGCAGCCTCCCGGTGCGGCCGAGTGTCCCCGTCCTGGCCGGACTGCTCATCGAGACCGACGACTCCGGCGACGGGCTGGTGCTCTCGACCTTCGACTACGAGACCTCCGCCCGTGCCTCGATCCCCGCGTCGGTGCAGGACGAAGGCAAGGCTCTCGTCTCCGGTCGCCTCCTGGCCGACATCTGCCGCAGCCTGCCCAACAAGCCGATCGACATGTCGCTCGACGGCGCCAAGGTGACGCTGCGCTGCGGGTCGGCGACGTTCACGCTCCAGACGATGCCCGTCGAGGAGTACCCCGCCCTTCCCGACATGCCCGCCGCCACCGGCACGGTGAGCAGCGAGGTCTTCGCACAGTCGGTGAGCCAGGCGGTCACCGCCGCGGGTCGCGACGACATGCTCCCGGTGCTCACCGGCGTACGCATCGAGATCGAGGGCGACCAGATCTCGCTGCTGGCCACCGACCGCTTCCGGCTCTCGCTGCGCGAGCTGAACTGGGACCCGGGGTCGACCGACGCCGAGGCCAACGCGCTGGTGCCGGCCCGTGTCCTGGCCGACACCGCCAAGTCGCTGACCTCGGGGTCCACCGTCACGATCGCCCTCTCCCGCGCGGAGTCCGGCACCGGCTCCGGTGAGGGCATCATCGGGTTCGAGGGCGAGGTCAACGGCGGCTACCGGCGTACGACGACACGCCTGCTGGACGGCGAGTTCCCCCGGGTGCGCACGCTGTTCCCCACCGACCACGCCACCACCGCCCGGATCGACCGCCAGGAGCTCGTCGACGCGGTCAAGCGCGTGTCGCTGGTCGCCGAGCGCAACACCGCGGTGCAGCTGAAGTTCGACGACAACGGGCTCACCCTCGACGCCGGCCACGGCGACGAGGCACTCGCGACCGAGCTGATCGAGGCCGACGTGCAGGGCGAGGGCATCGTGACCGGCTTCAACCCGCAGTTCCTCCTCGACGGGCTGACCGCGATCGAGGCCCCGGTGGTCGAGCTGGCCTTCACCCAACCGTCCAAACCGGCGGTCATCACCGGTGTGAGCGACCGCAGTGACAGCGCAGACAAGGACACCAGCTTCCGCTACCTGCTCATGCCGCGACGGCTGCTGAGCTGACATCCCTCGACACGACCAGGAGGGCACGCGCATGAAGATCGGACTCGTCGGCCTCGGCAAGATGGGCGGCAACATGCGCGAGCGTCTGCGCCGCGCCGGGCACGAAGTCGTCGGCTACGACCGCGACACCTCGATCAGCGACGTCGACTCCCTCGAGGCGATGGTCGAGGCGCTCCCCCACGGGGAGGCCGGCCCCGCGATCGTGTGGGTGATGGTGCCGGCCGGCCCGATCACCCATGCCGTCATCGACGACCTCGCCGCGCTGCTGAGCGCGGGCGACATCGTCATCGACGGCGGCAACTCACGGTGGACCGACGACGTCGCGCACGCGGAGTCCCTCGCCGCTCGGGGCATCGGCTTCATCGACTGCGGTGTCTCCGGTGGGGTGTGGGGGCTGCAGAACGGCTACGCACTCATGGCCGGCGGCGAGGGGGCGCACATCGAGACGGTGCAGCCGATCTTCGACGCGCTGCGGCCGGAGGGCGAGTTCGGCTGGGTGCACGCCGGCGGCATCGGCGCCGGCCACTTCTCCAAGATGGTCCACAACGGCATCGAGTACGCCGTGATGCAGGCCTACGCCGAAGGGTTCGAGCTCCTCGAGGCCGCCGAGATGGTCGACAACGTCGCCGACGTGTTCCGGTCCTGGCGCGAGGGCACCGTCATCCGGTCCTGGCTGCTCGACCTGCTGGTCGAGGCGCTCGACGAGCGGCCGGGCCTGGCGGGGATCCGCGGCTACGCCGACGACTCTGGCGAGGGCCGGTGGACGGTCGAGGCTGCGATCGAGCACGCCGTACCCACGCCTGCCATCGCGGCGTCGCTGTTCGCGCGGTTCTCCTCGCGGCAGGACGACAGCCCGGCGATGAAGGCGATCGCGGCGATGCGCAACAAGTTCGGCGGTCACCAGGTGCACGCCGACGAGCGCCCCGCGGAGGACCGCTCCGCCGCGGAGGGCCCGCCGGCCAAGGAGTAGCCGGGTGTACGTCTCGCGCCTGTCGCTGCGCGACTTCCGCTCCTACGAGGAGCTCGAGCTGACCCTGGACAGCGGAGCGACGGCTTTCCTCGGCAGCAACGGGCGCGGCAAGACCAACATCGTCGAGGCGGTGGACTACCTCTCCCGGCTCGCCTCGCATCGGGTCGCGTCCGATGCACCGCTGGTGCGCCAAGGCGCCGAGCGTGCGGTCGTGCAGGCGGTCGTGGTCAAGGACGGCCGGGAGGCGCTGCTCGAGGTGCAGATCAACCCCGGTCGCTCCAACCAGGCCAAGGTCAACCGCTCGCCGCTGCCGCGACCGCGCGAGTTGGTCGGCTTGCTGCGCACGGTCTTGTTCTCGCCCGAGGACCTCGCGCTGGTCAAGGGCGACCCCGCCGAACGCCGTCGCTTCCTCGACGACCTGCTGATGCTGCGCAACCCCCGGTTGGCCGGCGTCCGCGCCGACTACGAACGCGTGCTCAAGCAGCGCAACGCCCTGCTCAAGAACGCGCTGGCCGAACGCCGGTCGCGGCGCGGGTCGGGTGCGGAGTACTTCGAGAGCACGCTCGCGGTCTGGGACGACCAGTTGGTCACCCACGGCGCCGACCTCATGGCCGCTCGGGCGACGCTCGTCGACGAGCTCGGTCCCTTGCTTGCCGAGGCGTACGCCGCGGTGGCCCGCCGTCCAGGCAACGACGGCGACCGCATCGAGGCCGCCCTGCGCTACGTGCCCTCGGTGCCTGTGGATGCAGCTGTCGACCGACCCGGCATCGAGAGCGTGTTCCGTGACGCCCTCGCACAGCGACGTGACGAGGAGGTCCAACGCGGACTCACCCTGGTGGGGCCGCATCGCGACGAGGTGGCGCTGGCCATCGGCACCCTGCCGGTCAAGGGCTACGCCTCGCACGGGGAGTCCTGGTCCTACGCGCTCGCCCTGCGGCTGGCGTCGTACGAGCTGCTGCGCGCTGACGGCGACGACCCGGTCCTCATCCTCGACGACGTCTTCGCCGAGCTCGACACCGACCGCCGCGATCGCCTTGCCGAGCTGGTCGCCGGTGCAGAGCAGGTGCTGGTGACCGCGGCCGTGGCGGCCGACGTCCCCGCAGTTCTCGACGGCGTCCGCGTGGCGCTTCCCCTGCTCGGTGCCGCTGCCGGCGAGGAGGCCGTGCCGTGACCGAAGAGCCCGAGGAGCCGGAACGCCGCGACGACGGACTGGAGCTGGCCCGCAGCATCGCCCGCTCGCTGGCCCGCGGCAACGGCCGGCGCTCGGCACCCAAGGGGCGGCGCTCGCCACGCGTCGATCCTCGCGTCTCCGGTGCCCATCCCGACGACCGCGACCCGCAGACCCTCGATGTGACCATCGGCCGGCTGATCAGCCAGCAGGGCTGGGGAGCCGAGGTCCGGGTGCACGGCGTCTTCTCCCGCTGGGACGCGATCGTCGGCCGCGAGGTCGCCCAGCACGCGAAGCCGGTCTCCTACCAGCGCGGCGACGACGGGGTCGGCGGGCGCCTGGTCGTGCAGACCGACTCCACCGCCTGGGCCACCCAGATGCGCATGCTCGCAGCCACCCTTGTCCGCCGGCTCAACGAGGAGCTCGGGGACGGCACGGTGACGGTGATCGACGTACAGGGACCCCACCTGCCGAGCTGGCGGAAGGGACCTCGGTCCGTGCGCGACGGACGCGGCCCGCGGGACACCTACGGGTGACGTCCCGCGTATGGGGACTAGGACCACCCCCTGTACGGCGCCCGGAGACGCCGTGGAAGGCCTGCAAACGGGCGCCGAGCCCGGATTCGAGCCATTTCGTGAGCTGCGGGGACTCCGTTTCGGGCTCCTGACGCGCTAGAATCGACACAGAGGTCGTCCCCCGTGTCCGGGACCGGATCGGTGGCGGCCTCCTCTCATGTCCCCCTCACGCCAGGATGGTCCGTGTCCGAAGAGACAGCAGCCCCGTCCGACTCCGCCACTCCCGCCGCCAGCACGCCCCCGTCGTACGACGCCTCCGCCATCCAGGTCCTCGAGGGTCTCGAGGCCGTCCGCAAGCGGCCCGGCATGTACATCGGCTCCACCGGCGAGCGCGGCCTGCACCACCTCGTCTGGGAGGTCGTCGACAACTCCGTCGACGAGGCCCTGGCCGGCTACTGCGACCGCATCTCGGTGACGATCCTCGAGGACGGCGCGATCGAGGTCGTCGACAACGGCCGCGGCATCCCCGTCGACATCCACCCCGTCGAGGGCATCCCCGCGGTCACGGTCGTGCTGACCGTCCTGCACGCCGGCGGCAAGTTCGGCGGCGGCGGCTACAAGGTCTCCGGCGGTCTGCACGGCGTCGGTGTCTCGGTGGTCAACGCGCTCAGCGAGCGCTTCGAGGTGGAGATCCACCGCGACGGCTACCGCTGGACCCAGTCGTTCACCTACGGCGTCCCCGACGCCGACCTGCAGCGCCACGAGGAGACCGACCGCACCGGCACCACCACGCGGTTCTGGCCCAGCAAGACGATCTTCGAGACCACGCACTACAACTTCGAGACGATCGCTGCGCGCTTCCGCGAGATGGCCTTCCTCAACAAGGGCCTCGAGATCTGCGTCCGCGACAAGCGCCCGCACACCGAGCAGATCGCCGAGGCCGTCGCCGACGCAACCGTCGACGAGAGCGCCGACGTCGACGAGGCCATGGCACAGGGCGACGTGCGCCCTGCTGCCGACGGCGGTCTGGAGCGCACGTTCAAGTTCGAGCGCGGTCTCGTCGACTACGTCGAGCACCTCAACCGCAACCGCACTGCGGCGCACCCCTCGATCATCGACTTCGAGGCCGAGGCACCGGCCGACAGCGGGTCCGGTCTGAGCGTCGAGGTCGCGATGCAGTGGAACACCGGCTACACCGAGTCGGTGCACACCTTCGCCAACACCATCAACACCATCGAGGGCGGCACGCACGAAGAGGGCTTCCGTTCGGCCCTGACCTCGTTGATGAACCGATACGCCCGCGAGCACAAGCTGCTCAAGGAAAAGGAGAACAACCTCACCGGCGAGGATGCCCGCGAGGGCCTGGCCGCGGTGATCTCCAGATG
>JBHWSH010000357.1:0-5967 GCA_043427135.1 Marmoricola sp.
TGGTCTTGCCGGCGCCGTTGGGGCCGAGGAGGCCGTGTACGCCGGCTGGCAGGTCGAGGTCCACGCCGTGGAGCACCTCGGTGCGTCCCAACGTGACCCCAAGGTCGGCGGTGCGGATCACGAGAGCCTCCTCGGCAGGTCGAAGCGATCGGTCCTCGCCGCGACGACGCCGACCGCTGCCATCGCGGCCAGCGCCCACAGTGCCTGCATGCCTGCGGCGGGTTCGATCAGGGCAGCGGCAGAGGCGAGCCCCAACGGTGGTGCCGCAGCTGCGGCGAGCAACGCCCACAGCGCGGTCAGGCCGACGCAGGCGCGCTCGAATCCCACGGTGGGACCCAGGGCGAGTGCTGCGGCGCACAGCCCCAGGCCGGGCAGGAGCCAGGTCACCGTGCCCGCCCCGGTCGTCATCAAGGCGGCCGTGACGGCGGGGACGGCCGTGCCCAGCACCACGGCCGTGCGGATCAGCGCCAGCTCCAGGCCGCCCCGGGGCGTGGCGCCTACAGCAGGGTCGCGCTCGGCGAGTGCATAGATGGTGGCGACCATGGCCAGCGGCACCAGAGGTGCCGAAGCCACTGCCCAACTGGTGAGAGAGGCCGACTGCGGGATCGGCAGCAGTCCCAGCGCTGTGACCGTGGCGAAGGCAGCGGCGACGAGTCCGGCCCATGCCCACCACGGGCCGAGCACCCCAGTGGTGACTCCGCGCGGGAGACGGGTCGCCGCCGGGCGGCCTCGAGGGTGCACGATCGGTGTCAGCGCCTCTCGCAACTGGGCGAGTTGCGCTCGGTCGGATTCGGACAGGTGTGCGGCCAGCCGGGTCCGGCACCGGTCGCAACCGGGGAGGTGCATCTCCACTGACCAGGCGTCGGCGTCCGCGAGCGAGCCCGCGGCGTACTCCTGCAGCACAGGTTCGCTGGCGTGCCAGGTGTGTGTCACAGATCCTCCACGGGTCCGGTGAGTGCCGTCAGGTGGTCGCGCAGCAGGGCGCGGGCGCGGGAGGTACGGGACTTGACGGTGCCTTCGGCTACCCCGAGCACGGCCGCTGCTTCTCGGGTGCTGAGCCCGTCGACCACCGTCATCCGAAGTGCGGCGCGCAGCTCGGGGGAGAGGCGGCCGAGCGCGGCGGCGAGGTCGGCGTCGAGCACCCCGACCAGCGCGGTGTCCTCCGCGGACGAGGTCGTCGTCGGTTGGCTCGGGTGCGGCAACCGCCGCGGGTCGCGCACTGCCGCTCGCCGGGAGGCGTCGACCAGGCGGCGTGACGCGATCCGCCACAGCCACCCGCCGGCGTCCGCACCGCGGAAGGAATCGGCGTTGCGCCAGGCGGCCAGGAACGTCTCCTGCAGGAGGTCGGCCGCATCGTCGGGGGCACGACGGCGCAGCCGCAACAGCAGCCAGTGCGCGTGCCGCGACCACAGCTCGTCGAAGGCCGCGTCGTCCCCCCGTGCGGCGCGACGCAGCAGCTCGCCGTCGTCAACCGTCATGCCCTCCACACTGGCATCTATCGCAGGCGCCGCCGGTCTGGTTCCGCGCTGGAAGTGGGGCCACGGGAACAGGCAGACACCCGCCGGTACACCGTCTCGCCGCCTCCGCGGGCCGGTGTGCCTGTGCGGGTGGCCCCTCGGACTGCCGGGCCGGGCGTGACATGCGCCGCGGCGACAGGCACTGGCACACTCGTCGGATGAGGCGTGCCTGGATCGCGAGCGGCGTACTGCTGGTCCTTGTTGCCGCGGCTGGGTCGGCGTTCGTCGCGAAGGTGACCTTCCTGTTCCTGGCGTGCGGGACGTTCGACGACACCGGCGGGCCGCATCCGGCGCGCGACTCCGCCCAGGGCCGGCTCTGCGTGCCGGCGCAGGACGACATCTTCACCCCGCAGGCGCTCGCAGATTGGGTTCTGGTCGGCGCGGCGCTGCTCGCTGTCGCGCTGACGCTTGCGTTCTGGCGGCGGGGCTGGCGGGCACGCGTCCTGGGCGCCGCCGGGATCCTCGCCCTGCCGATCGTCGCCGTCGCGGTGCTGGCCGTCCCGTCGGACACCTGCTCTGATGCCGTACGTCGGTCGCCCGGATCGGACTGCGCCACCGGCGGCTGAGAGGGCAACGGCAACAGGCAGACAGGCGCCGGTACGCCGTGTCGCCCCCACCCCGAGCCGGTGTGCCTGTGCGCTGTGGCCCCTCAGGTCAACGCGGCACCGCCGGCATGACGGTCAGCGTGACCTCGCCGCCCTCCCGGATCGGACTGCCGGGCGTCGGCTCGATGCCCAGCAGGCTGCCCTTCGGCAGGTCGGCCACGTGGAAGGTCGCGTCGTCGGTCGGGACCTCCGCCTCCTCGACGCGTAGGCCGAGACCGGCGTCCTCGAGCGCCCCGGCGTAGCGACGGACCAGCGACGGCGGTGCGCCCCAGGTCGGGATGAAGCCGTCGTCGGCGACCGACAGCGGCACCGTCGTCCAGCCGTCCGGCAGCAGCATGAGCGAGTCTCGTACGACGGAGGGGTCCACGTCGCCGTCCTCCGCGACGTACAACGCGAACACGACGCCGCGGCCCGGCAGGGCGACGAGGTTGCGGCACCCCTTCGCGAACCAGCGGCACTCCTCCCCGGTCAGCACCTCTTCGCCACCGACGGTGCCGTCGGGCATCAACTCCCGGGTCATCAAGTCGCCGTGCGCGCTGTCGGCGTCGATGACCGCGAGCGACGACACCTCCAGGTGGTTGTACGGCGTGACGTTGCCCCACTCGCAGTCCGCGATTGCGCCGGACTCGACGAAGACGGTGTCCTCGACCGGCAAGAGACAGTGCGTGTCGCCGGTGGTCCACCAGTCCGGCACCGCGACGACGACCCCTTCGTCGCCCACCCAACGATGACCTTCAGGTGGAGTGGACAGGCCGCCGTGAGCGGCCGCGCGGCCAGCCGGCTCGGCGTCCCCGCAGGACGCGGTGGCCAGGCAGACGGCGAGGACGAGCGCGGCGTACGACATCGATCGCATGCCGGTACGACGCAGGTGTACCCGGCCTGGTTCCCGGGCCTCCGTCGGGACCGCCGAGGGGGAGACGGCCACCGATGCGACAGGCACTGCGCGGGTATCCGATGGAATCTGCCCGGTTCGGCCGTCACTGCCTGTCGGATCGGTTCCTTCGCCCTGGCTCACTGCCCGCGGTGCCCGAGCACGGCACGGGTCATCTGGTTGCGGGTGTCGAGCAGGTCTTCGAGCGCGGCGTCGAGATCGTCGGCACTCACGTGCAGTACGCCGTCGGGCTGGTCCTCCCGGTCGGCGGCACCGACCGCCGCGCGCCGCAGCAGCTCCTTGAGGAACGACGCGGTGACCCCGTCGGTGCTGTCCAGGACGCTCTCGATGCGCGACAGGTCGACGTCGAGCCGACCGCGGTAGAGCTCGATGAGACGTCGTCGCGACTCCCGGTCGGGCAACTCGACGTGCACGGCCTGGTCGACGCGCCCTGGCCGTGACGCGAGCGCCGGCTCGAGCAGGTCGGCGCGGTTGGTGGTAAGCAGGAAGACGACGTCGGCGTCCTCGTCGAGCCCGTCCATCTCGTTGAGCAGCGTGAACAGCAGCGGCGTCTCGCCGCCGTAGTGGCTGCGCTCCTCGGCGATCAGGTCGACATCCTCGACCACGATCATCGCCGGCTGCAGCGACCGCGCGACCGAGCAGGCCTCGCGGATGCCGTGCAGTGTCTCGCCGGTCAACTCCACAACGGTGGTGCCGACGAGCTCGCTGATCAGGTAGCGCACCGAGTGCGTCTTGCCCACGCCCGGCGGACCGTAGAGCAAGACCCCGCGCTTCAGGTGCTGACCGGCGGCGCGCAGCCGCTCGCTGTTGCGGGCGACGCCGACGACCTGCCGGCGTAGGTCCGCGAACGTCGCGTCGGGCAGGATCAGGTCGTCGCGGCTCATCGTCGGTCGCTCACGGAAGCGCAGCAGCCCACCGCGCTCGCCGAACATGCTGTGCCCGAACGACACCACCTGGCCGCGGTAGACGTTGTGCTCCAGCGCGAGGTCCCGCAGGCGCCGGCCGACCTGCTCGGCGTACGCCGGGTCGGTCGCGATGAGCTCGACGGTCATCTCGGAGGAGCCGCTCTCCGGGTCGGGCCCGCGGAACAGCATCGCCAGCCGACCGGCACCGTCGTCCAGCAGGACGAACGCCGCCCGCAGGCACTCGCGCGTCTGGCCACCCGGCCCGCTCGGCAGGCTCACTCGGGTCACGTTGCCGGGCCGCGCTCCGTGCATGATGAAGCCGGCTTCCTCGCCGATCAGGTCGGCGATCCCGAACGGTCCGTGGTGGCGGGCGCCGGCCACTCCGACGATGCGGGCGCGGTCGGCGTACTCCTCGAGGAGGACGTCGAGGGCACCCTGCACGTTGACGTGTTCGTACGCCGGCCACTGCTCGACGGTGATCGGCAGCTCCTGCAGCCCGGGGCCGAGGTGGTCGGCCAGCAGCGACCGGAACGTCGGCCGGTCCGCGGCACGCGCGGTCGTGACGAACCGCCGCACGAGGTGGCGGCCGTAGCGGCCGACGTCGGACAGCTGCGGAGCTTGAGGTTCGTCGGCGGTCGTGCTGACGTGCAAGTACGAGGAGTAGCCCATCCGCGGAGGGTAGAGGCAACGAGGTCGATCGCCCACCGCTATTGGGTCACGCGAGAGGTGCGAGGGGCGCATGATGGAACCAGGGGATCGCTCGCCGCGTCACAGGAGTATGCGACGTGTCTGTCTGGCTGCAGCTGTCCTGCTCCTCGTTGCCTCGGGCTGCGCAGACGAGCCGCCGGTGCCGTCGCAGCAGGAGGTCGCTGCACCCACTCCCACCGGCCCGACCGACGACCGCGACTGGCGATGGGCCGGCGTACGAGATCTCGAGGTGCAGGTCCCGGCGGAGTGGGGCTTCGCCTATGACGCGGTGCGGCCCGACTGCATCGATCGCGAGACGCTGCGGGGGTCGTGGGCGCGAGACGTCCCGCGAGCGCCGTACGTGATGGTGGGTACGCCGCCGCGCGGCGTCCCTGCCATCGGGTGCTTCCCTGAACAACGTCCGGGTGACCCCCCGGCGGTGTTCGGGGCGCTGCCGTTCCGGCTGTGGCAGCCGTACGTCCAGCTGGCACTCGCGCGCACCGATCTCGACGACCCGACTTACGAGAACGGCACCTGGCAGCACGACGGCTGGACACTGACCCGGACGACGGTCGGCGATGTCCAGGTCGCGATCCTGGGGTCGCCGCGTGACGATGGGCTGGCCGAGCGGGTGCTCGAGTCGGCGCGGAGCGTCGAGACGACGCACGCCGGCTGCGACCCGGACTCGCCCATCCAAGCCGAGAAGTTCGTCGAACCCGACGGAGCGCCGGTCCCGCCCGCGGCGGAGGTCGCGGCCATCGCGGTGTGCGAGTACGCACGCGAACCTGGACGCGCGGGGCTGGAGGGCTCGCGGCGCATCACCGGACAGCCGGCCCGTGACCTGGTCGCCGCGGTCCATCGGGCGCCGTCGCCCGGGGGACCGGATCGTCCGAAGAGCTGCGTCCCCGACCTGTATGGCGACCGCGCGATCGCGCTGCGCTTCTTCGGTGACACCGACCAGACGACGGCTCCGCTCGCGGAAGCGTTCGTGTACTACGACTCGTGCTTCGGCAATGGCATCGTCGCTACCGACGGCATCCGTCGGCTCACCCGGGACAACTGCGCGCCATTGTTCGACGAGGCACCGATCCTGTTCTGGGGCGGGCACGCCGGTGTCTTCAAGACCTGCCACACCCGCAGCGAGTCTTGAAGCCCACGCTGGGCCGCCACGACCGGCGCAATCGGCTACCGTCCGGCGTACGCCACTCACGTCGAGGAGACCCATGAAGGCACTGCGACCGGCCGCCGCCACGGTCCTGGTTCTCGGACTTCTTGCCGCGTCGACCCCCCAGGTAGCGGCTGCGGACGGGCCTGAGGTCATCGCGCGCACCGGGGTGCTGAAGACCCGGCCGGCTGAGTTG
>JBHWSH010000358.1:0-6897 GCA_043427135.1 Marmoricola sp.
GGCTGTCGTGCCACAAAGCCTTCCATTGCCGTCACGAACCAAACCGGATATCCACACGCGGTTGAGTGGATCGCTTCCTACATTCGAAATCTTCACTCTTACCATTGCTCGCGATAGCTCCAAAATTTCGATCTCGTGAGAGAGCTTTATGTCCCATCCTTTTATAAAATCCCTCGCCGAGTCCGGCGTGAGCCTGGAGGAGATCGACTCCGCCATCAAGGAGACCGCGAAGTTCCCCATGGGGCCCTTCCAGCTCCTCGACGTCGTCGGCAACGACGTCTCCCTGGCCATCCAGAAGGAGCTGCACCGCGAGTTCCGCGAGCCGGGGTTCGCCCCCGCCGAGACCCTGGAGCAGAAGGTCGCCGAGGGTCACCTGGGACGCAAGACGGGCAAGGGGTTCCACGACTACAGCTGACCGGCCGCACGAGCGGGGCGGCGGTGGCACGATGAGTCCGTGCGCGTCGCCGTCCTCCTCACCCTCGCCAGTCTGCTGCTGACTCTCGGCAGTCCGGTCGCCGCAGCGGAGGTCGCCCTGCCCCCCGTCGGGGGTCGCTTCGACTACCAGATCGGCGGGGCGCACACGCACTCCGTGCCGCTGGACGTGGTGGTCCGGGATCGCCACGACGCTCCGCTCGAGGACGCCTACAACGTCTGCTATGTCAACGCCTTCCAGACCCAGGCCGAGCAGACCAGGCGGTGGCAGCGCCCCGACCGCCGAGGGCTGCTGCTGCGCGTCGACGGCCGGCCCGTGGCCGACGAGGCCTGGGGCGAGTGGCTGTTCGATCTCCGCAAACCGGCAAAGCGCGAGCGGCTCGCCCGCATCGTCGGCCGATGGGTCGACGGCTGCGCCGAGGCCGGGTACGACGCGGTCGAGCTCGACAACCTCGACTCGTTCCTGCGCAGCGACGGGTTGCTGCGACCGCGCCACAACCGCCGCTACGCGCGGCTCCTCGTCGCCCGGGCGCACGAGGCCGGGTTGGCAGTCGCGCAGAAGAACTGGGCCGAGCTGGGCACGCGGGGCCCGAAGATCGGCTTCGACTTCGCCATGGCCGAGGAGTGCGCGAGGTACGACGAGTGCGGCGCCTACGCCGCGGCGTACGACGGTCGCGTGCTGGTCGTGGAGTACCGGCGGCGCGACCTCGACCGTGCCTGCGCGCGCTGGCCGGAGCTGAGCGTCGTACTGCGTGATCGTGCGGTCAGCTCAGGCGGCAAGCACGGCTGGTGCCCGCACGCGGACTGACCGCTCAAGCGGCGTCCTGCCGCGGGATCCACAGCTCCTTGATGAGCATGAGGATCGCGGCCGCGGTCGGGATCGCGAGCAGGGCGCCGACGACCCCGAGGAGTCCGGCGCCGATCATCGCGGCGATCACGATGACCGCACCCGGCACGTCGACCGAGCGCTGCATCACCCGCGGATAGATGACGTAGTTCTCGACCTGCTGGTAGATCACGTAGAAGACCACGCAGATCAGCCCGATCCGCACGTCGGTGGCGAAGCCGATCGCACTGACCACCACGGCTCCGATGGTGGCGCCGATCATCGGAATCACGTCGAGCAGCGCCACGACCGCGGCCAGGGCGATGGCGTACTCACCGAGGCCCACGATGAACAAGAAGATGAGCGAGGAGATGCCCGCCGCCATCGCCACGATGAAGGCGCCCGAGACATAGGCACCGACGCTGGCGAAGATGCGGTCGCCGAGCTGTTCGACCCGCGGCCGCCGAGACGCCGGCGCCAGCCGGTAGAGGGCTTGCTTCGTGTGGCCGAGCGACGCCAGGAAGTAGAGCGTCAGCACCGTGACGAGGAAGGCGTTGGCCAAGATCCCCAACACGGCCAGGCCGACGCCCACGACGCCGCCGAACAGCCCGGTCGCCCAGTCACCGCTGGTGATGAACGACTCCGCCTTGCCGATGATGTCGAACTCCGCATCGAGCTGCTGGATGCGTTTGTTGCCCTGCAGCTGGCGCAGCCAGCCGGGGGCGTTGTCGACGATCCGCGTCACCTGGTCGGTGATGACCGGCACCAGGGCCACGAAGAACAGCGTGACGGCGGTGAGGACCCCGGCGATCACCAGGATCAGCGCCCACGTCCGGCCCAGACCTCGACGGACGAAGAACTCCACCGACGGGTTCAGGCCGGCGGCGAGGAACAGCGCGACCACGATCAGCAGGATGAGGCCGCTGACCGACAACAGCAGCGAGCCCAGCCAGTACGCCGCGAGGGCGCCGACGGCGTACAGGAACCCCAGCACGACCGGCCCGCGTCGCGGCTGGCCCAGAGAAAGCGCAGGAGCAGGCGTCGGAGGAGCTGCGACCGGGCTGCGCCGACCGGGTCCCCGTCCCGCGGGTGTCACTGCTCGTCGGCGTGGTCGTCCTCGCCGCTGCGCTCCTGCTCCCTGGCGTGCTCCTCGGCGACGTCGGCGGACGGCACCGGGTCACCGGCGAAGCTGGCAGCGACGTCGCGGAGGGCGCCGAGCTGCGCCACGATGGCGTCGCGCCGCTTGGTGAGCTTCTCGACCTCGAGAGTGAGCTCGCTCAGCTGACGCTCGGCCTCGGCCTGGCCGGTGGCGACGAAGCTGTCTGCCTGCGCCTGCGCGGCGTAGACGATCTGTTCGGCTTCGCGACGCGCCTGCGACAGGAGCCGCTCGGCCTCCTCCGAAGCCTGCTGGCGGTGGTTGGTGGCCTGGTTGATCGCGTCGCGAGTGCGGGCGACGGCCGCCTTGGCGCGTGCCTCGGCCTCCAGGACGAGCCGCTGGGTCTCGGCGACCGCGCTGCTGTGCTGCTCGGCTGCCTCCCGCGTCAGCTCCTCCCGCTGCGCAGCGAGCGTGCGACGTACTTCCTGGACCTCGAGCTCGACGGCCGCGCGCGCCTGCTCGGCCTCGCGTCGGGCGGAGGTCAGCAGGCTGTCGGCCTCTTGCTGGGCGGCGAGGAGACGCTGGGAGGCCTCCGCCTCGGCCGACTCGCGCAGATCGGTGGACTCCGCCAGAGCCAGGGCGCGCATCCGCTCGACCTCGCCCATCGCGGTCGTCCGGGTCTCGTCGAGCTCCTTGAGCTGCACCATGCGCATGTCCTCGGCGTCGCGCGCGGCCTGGCTGGTGAGGCTGCCGGCCTCCAAGGTCGCCTGCCGGACCAGCTCGTCGGCCCGCACCCGCGCCGCCGCGAGCACCTCCTCGGCCTGCTCCTCGGCTAGGCGCAGCAGCTCGCTCGCCCGGCCGCCGAGCGCGGCGTACGTCGGAGCGGCCGTCGCTGCCGGCTCAGGCTCCCCGCGCTCCCGGAGGGAGGTGACCTCCTGCTGCAACTCGCGCACGCGGCGTACGAGCTCGGCGTGCTCGGACTGCAGGACGTGGAACTGCCGATCCACGGCCGCGGTGTCATAGCCGCGTCGTACGACGGGGAACGACGGGGTGGTGCCGTCGCCCGAGGTGGGCGCGTCGGCGTCGAAGACAGACGTGGCGTTTGCATCGGTCATCGCGAGGTCCTCTGGTCGTGCTCGGCAGGTGTGTGGGACCAGTGTTGCCGATCTGGACGGCAAAACGGGGCGCTTGTCGCGTGTTGGTGCGACGAAGCGCCCCGTCAGGGGGCTGGAAAGACCGGTTCGAGCCGGTTCACTGCCCCCGGAAGAGGTTGATCTTGTCGATGTGCCGCGAGCGCATCTCCTCGTCGAGGACGCCCAGACCCTCCTCGGGGGCCAGCGCAAGCACGCCGACCTTGCCCTGGTGCTTGTTGTGGTGGACGTCGAGGGCAGCCTGGCCGGTCTCCTCGAGACGGTAGGTCTTGGACACCGTGGGGTGGATCATGCCCTTCGCGATGAGGCGGTTGGCCTCCCACGACTCGCGGTAGTTGGCGAAGTGCGAGCTGATGATGCGCTTGAGGTTCATCCACAGGTAGCGGTTGTCGTACTCGTGCATGTAGCCCGAGGTGGACGCGCACGTGGTGATCACACCGCCCTTGCGGGTGACGAACACCGATGCGCCGAACGTCTCCCGGCCGGGGTGCTCGAAGACGATGTCGATGTCCTCGCCGCCGGTCAGCTCGCGGATCTTGGCGCCGAAACGCTTCCACTCCTTGGGGTTCTGCGCGGTGCCCTCCTCGTTCCAGAACTTGTAGCCCTCCTCGGAGCGGTTGATGATCAGCTCCGCGCCCATGTTGCGGGCGATCTGCGCCTTCTCCTCGTTGGACACCACGCAGATGGGTGTCGCGCCGCCGTTGAGGGCGTACTGCGTGGCGAAGCCGCCCAGGCCGCCGGAGGCGCCCCAGACGAGCACGTTGTCGCCCTGCTTCATGTTGCCGCCGTTGGCGCTGACCAGCTGCCGGTACGCCGTGGAGTTCACCAGTCCGGGGGAGGCGGCCTCCTCCCAGGTGAGGTGCTCGGGCTTGGG
Source organism: Marmoricola sp. (assembly GCA_043427135.1). Lineage (GTDB taxonomy): Bacteria > Actinomycetota > Actinomycetes > Propionibacteriales > Nocardioidaceae > Marmoricola_A. Next base: position 4,380 of record JBHWSH010000358.1, read on the forward strand.
CATGAGCTGGTTGGCCTTGACCAGCGCGATCTCGGCGAGTCCGCCGAAGTTGGTCTCGAACCCCCAGATGCGCTGCTCGGGGTCGAGCATCGTGTCGTTGTGACCGTCGGGGCTCTCGAGCTCGACGGAGAGGCAGTGCGCCACGACGCGGTCGCCCGGCTTCCAGCTGTGGACGCCGGCGCCGGTCTTGAGCACGACGCCGGACAGGTCGGACCCAACGACGTGGTAGGGCAGGTCGTGGCGCTTGCTCAGGGGCGACATCCGGCCGTAGCGCTCGAGGAACCCGAAGGTCGAGACCGGCTCGAAGATCGAGCTCCACACGGTGTTGTAGTTGATCGCCGAGGCCATCACCGCGACGTACGCCTCGCCGGGCCCGAGCTCGGGGAGCGGGACGTCGTCCACGTGCAGGGACTTGCGCGGGTCCTTGTCGCGGCTGGCCACGCCCTCGAACATGTCGACCTCGTCCTTGTGCACGGTCACGCCGCGGTAGGACTCCGGCAGCTCCAGGTTGGCGAAGTCTCCGCTGGAGGCTTCGCCGGACATGATCGCGTCGAGGATGTGCTTCACGTGGGCTCCTGAGAGAGGGGGCGGGTGGTGCAGGCTGGGACTGCGCCGGATGCTACCGGCGGGTAACAGGACGGGGAAGTGTGAGTGAGGTCTCGACCATCGAGGCCCCGTTCAGTGCGCGACGTCGGCCGCCGGCTCCACGAGCTCGACCAGCACGCCGCCGCAGTCCTTGGGGTGCAGGAAGTTGATCCGCGAGTTCGCCGTGCCCCGCTTGGGGGCGTCGTACAAGGTCCGAACGCCGCGCTCGCGCAGGATCTGGGAGACCTGCTCCACGTCGGAGACGCGGTAGGCGAGCTGCTGCATGCCGGGGCCGCTGCGGTCGAGGAACTTCGCGATCGTGGACTGCTCGTCGAGCGGGGCGAGCAGCTGGATGGCCGAGACTGACTCGCCGACCCCCATCATCGCCTCGCGCACCCGCTGCTCCTCGTTGGTCTCCTCGTGCAGCACCTGCATCCCGAAGGTGTCGCGATAGAAGGCGATCGCCTCGTCCAGATCGGGCACGGCGACGCCGACGTGGTCGATCGCGAGGAACAGGTGCTGGGGGATGGCCGCGAGGGGCGAGGCTTCGGTCATGGCGCACATGGTCGTACGCCGGGTGCGCGTCGGGCGAGAGACTGTGACCTGTTCCTCACGTCCCGGGCCCGAGCGGGTCTCCCGCCGCATGCGGGCGGTGGGTATCGTCCGAGGCAGTCCCGTCCGAAGTGCCAGGAGGCGCCCTCTATGTCAGTCAACGACAACACCGCCGTCATCGTCGCCGGGGCCCGCACCCCGATCGGCCGGCTGTCGGGAGGCTTCAAGGACCTCTCCGCCGCCGATCTCGGCGCGGAGGCGATCAAGGGCGCCCTGGACAAGTCCGGTGTCTCCGGCGACCAGGTCGACTACGTGATCATGGGCCAGGTCATCCAGGCCGGTGCCGGCCAGAACCCCGCCCGGATGGCGGCCACCAAGGGCGGCATCCCGATGAACGTCCCCTCGATCACCATCAACAAGGTGTGCCTCTCCGGCATCAACTCCATCGCCCTGGCCGCACAGCTGATCCGTGCGGGCGAGGTGGAGGTCGTGGTCGCCGGCGGCATGGAGTCGATGACCAACGCCCCGCACTTCCTGCCCAAGTCGCGCGAGGGCATCAAGTTCGGCGACGTCAAGCTGGTCGACTCGATGGCCTACGACGCGCTGTTCGACCAGTTCACCTCCCAGGCGATGGGTCTGCTGACCGAGGAGTGCAACGCCGCCGCGCAGAACCTCACTCGCGCCGAGCAGGACGAGTACGCCGCGCAGTCGCACCAGAAGGCCGCCGTCGCCTGGAAGAACGGCGTCTTCGACGAGGAGGTCGTGCCGGTCACGATCAGCAGCCGCAAGGGCGACGTCGTGGTCTCCACCGACGAGGGCGTCCGCGGTGACACCACCGCCGAGTCGCTCGGCAAGCTGCGTCCGGCGTTCTCCAAGGAGGGCACCATCACGGCCGGCTCCTCCTCGCAGATCTCCGACGGCGCCGCAGCCGTCGTAGTGATGAGCAAGGCCAAGGCCGAGCAGCTCGGGCTGACCTGGCTGGCCGAGATCGGGGCGCACGGCCAGGTCGCCGGCCCCGACTCCACCCTGCAGCTGCAGCCGGCGGTGGCCACCGCCAAGGCGTGCGAGAAGGAGGGCATCAGCCCCACCGACCTCGACCTGGTGGAGTTCAACGAGGCGTTCGCCGCGGTCGGCATCTCCTCGGCCCGTGAGCTCGGCATCGACAACGCGAAGGTCAACGTCAACGGCGGCGCGATCGCGCTCGGCCACCCGGTCGGCATGTCCGGCACCCGCATCGTGCTCCACCTCGCGCTCGAGCTGCAGCGCCGCGGTGGCGGCGTCGGCGCCGCCGCCCTGTGCGGCGGTGGCGGCCAGGGCGACGCGCTGATCGTGCGGGTCCCGTCTGCCTGACGTGGCCTCGACGAGCGTCAGCGACGGCCGT
>JBHWSH010000359.1:0-3643 GCA_043427135.1 Marmoricola sp.
CTAGGGCGTGTTGGTAAACATCGTCAGCGTGTCCAGATGAGGGTCGCGGCGAGGGTGAGCCCGGCGAGGTAGGACCGCGCGGTCTTGTCGTAGCGGGTCGCGATGCCGCGCCATTGCTTGAGCTTGTTGAAGCACCGCTCGACGACGTTGCGGCCCTTGTAGGCCTCGGTGTCGAAGAGGCGTGGCCGGCCGCCTCTGGACCCGCGTCGAGCGCGGCCGGCCTTCTGGTCGTCGCGTTCGGGGATGGTGACCTTGATGCCGCGCCCGGTCAGGTAGCGACGGTTCGCCGCGGAGGTGTAAGCCTTGTCGGCCAGTACCCGGTCGGGTCGGGTTCGGGGGCGTCCCGGTCTGCCGTCACGGATGCTGATGGTGTCCAGGACACTGGCGAAGTAGGTGGTATCCGCAGCGTTCCCGCCGGTCAGCAGCAGCCCCATCGGTCTGCCCTGGGCGTCGGTCGCGAGGTGGATCTTGCAGGTCACACCGCCACGAGAACGGCCGATCGCATGGTCAGGCGGCTCGGGATCGCCGCTGCGCACGAAGGGATTCGTGTAACTCGATCCAGCCCCCTGTGTCCCTGGGCAGGGTGGCGCCATGTTGGTGGACGCGTGTGATCGTGGAGTCCACCGAGACCGTCCACTCCACCTCGCCCTTGGCCGCGGCCGCGCCCTGGACGGTGGCCAGCAGCCGCGCCCAGGTGCCGTCCGCGGACCAGTCGGCGAAGCGCTGGTAAATGGAGTTCCACTTCCCGAACCGCTCCGGGATGTCACGCCACGGCGCCCCGGTACGGAACCGCCACGCGATCCCCTCCACCGTCGTGCGCATGTCCATCGGCGGCCGGCCACGTCCCTTCGGGGTCGGGAACAACGGCGCCAACACCGCCCACTGCTCGTCCGTGATCTCTTGTCGAGTTGCCATGAGTGAACTTTGACGGCGCGGCACCCCAGAACCGTTTACCAACACGCCCTAGGGCGCTGTCCGCGCCACGAGGTGAACCCTCGGCGCTCACCGATCAGCAGCTGCATGCCCCGGGTCGACGTTGCTGCCGCCGTTCAGCCGAACAGGGCGAGATGCTCGGCATCCTGGTTGCCGGCACGAGATTCAGCCGTGTCGGTGGTGCCATCTATCGTGCTGGATCTGATGACAACATCGCCGCTTCCCCGGACTGTGTCGCCCATGGTTGGGCGAAGGTTCGAGCGTGCAGTGGCCGACGTGCCGGAGTTGATGGAGCTGTGGGACGCGGCCGCGAACGATGTCGACCCAGCGACCATCGGCGCGCGATCCTCGCGGCGCCGGTCGTGGCGGTGTCCGGTAGCCGACGACCACCGCTGGTCCGCATCCCCGTCGTCTGTTCAGAGGTCGCTGGAGAAGGGGTTCACCGGCTGTCCGGCGTGCGCGGGGCGCCAGCTGTCGGTGACGAACAGTTTCGCGGCTCGACGGCCCAGTGCGGTGCGGATGTGGCACCCGACCCGCAACGGGGACCTCACCCCTGGTCAGGTGCTCGGCGGCTCACCTGACCCGGTGTGGTGGCGGTGTCCGCTTGGTCCGGACCACGAGTGGGAGCTTTCTCCGCTGGTCATGAGTCGCTACGACCCGGAGTCAGGTGCGAACGGGTGTCCGTTCTGCGCCGGGAAGCGGGTGTCGGTGACCAACAGTGTCGCGGCGCATCCTCAGCTGTCCGCGGAGTGGCACCCGGAGAAGAACGACCTGTCCGCTGCTGAGGTGGTGGCCGGTACGCAGCGGAAGCTGTGGTGGCGGTGTTTGGAGAATCCTGACCACGAGTGGCCGGCGTCTGGCGCGAACCGGGTACGGGGCCGCGGCTGCCCGCACTGCAAGAAGTCGTTGCGCTCGGTCCTTGAAGTCTGTCTCGGGTACGAGATGCAGGGCTTCTTCCCAGACCTGGACCTCAGCGAAGACAAGGTCGTTATCGACGGGGTGATCCGCCACGTCGACCTGCTGCTATCTGCTGAGAACGTGGTGGTGGAGGTCGACGGCCGCTATCACCACGCCGGCGAAACAGAGTTCGACCGCGACCGCCGCAAGATCCGTCTGTTGATGGACGCCGGCTACCGGGTGCTTCGGGTGCGCGAGGAACCGCTGGCTCCCATCACTGAGGCGGACGTGGTGGTGTCGGCCGACGCCACCGTGAAGCAGGTCGCGGATGCGGTGCTGAGCCGACTGCATGCTCTGGGGTGGGCGGTCGTCACCGGGTTGGGGGAGTACCTTGCCGACCCCGAGCCTCGGCGTCTGGAGGCCGCTCTGGCGCAGCTGCGCGCCGAACGACCGGGACGCAAGATCCGGCTGCCTGGACCGGCTGCGTTCACTCGTGACGGGCGTTGGGAGTCGGGGCTGGCCAGTCTCCGGGCCTTCGTCGAGCGTGAGGGACACGCGAATGTTCCTTTCGAGCATGTCGAAGACGGGTTCGCGTTGGGTCATTGGGTGGGAGCCAAGCGCGCCCAGTACAGCCGCGGCCGGATGGACGCCGGCCGGGCCGCGGCCCTCACGGCGCTGCCCGGATGGACCTGGGATGCGGTCGCGGATCAGTGGGAGCGCGGCTACCAGGCGCTGCTGGCCTTCCAAGCCAGAGAGGGCAATCTCGACGTTCCCGCGCACCATCGTGAGGACGGATTTCCGCTCGGATCATGGGTGCGCTCGCACCGACGCCGTGGCGGCCGACGCACGATGACCGACGAGCAACGTCAGCGGCTCGATGCGCTACCGGGATGGAGCTACCAACCACCGACCGAGGCGGCCTGGGACGTCGCACTAGCCGCCCTGGCTGCGTTCGCGGCCCGCGAGGGGCACTGCCGCACGCCACGCGGACATCGTGAGCGTGGTGTGAACATCGACGGCTGGTCGAAGCAGCAGCGGGCCCGGTACCACCGCGGGGAGCTCCCCGCCGCGCGTGCCGCACGGCTCGAGGAGCTGCCGGGTTGGTCGTGGACACCGCAGGACGATGCGTGGGAGTACGGCTACGCCGTCCTGGCGGGTCTGGTCGCGGCCACTGGCACCGCGGCTGTCCGCCGCGACGAGGTGCATGACGACTACCCCGTGGGCGCGTGGGCTGGTGAGCAGCGCAACAGGCACACCCGAGGCGTCTTGACTGAGGACCGCCGACGCCGCCTCGAGGCGCTGCCAGGCTGGACCTGGGCACCTCACGCCGCCTCGTGGGAGCGGCACTACGAGGCCCTGCTGCGGTTCGTAGAGCGGGAGGGTCATGCCCGCGTGCCTACCGACCACGTCGAGGACGGTCTGCCGCTGGCTGCGTGGGTGATTCGGCACCGCCTGGAGCACAAGGCCGGTCGAGTCCCCGCCGAGCGGGTCCCACGCCTCGAAGCACTACCCGGGTGGGCCTGGGACGTACTGGCCGCCCGGTGGGACGAGCACTACGACGCACTGTGCCGGTTCGCCGCCCGCGAGGGCCATGCACGCGTGCCGAACGGGCACGTGGAGGGGGACCTGAAGCTCGGTCAGTGGGTGGTGGCCACCCGGTACAAGGGCCGCAAGGGTGAGCTGCCCGCCGACCGAGCCTCTCGGCTCGAGAAGGTGCCCGGATGGGTCTGGCACGCACGTCAACCACGTGTGGGCGAATGACGATTGTCGTCTCCGCCCAGGAGGAAACATCTCGGGGTGGAGACATTGCCGC
>JBHWSH010000360.1:0-19309 GCA_043427135.1 Marmoricola sp.
TCCCATTATCAACCGGTCCACTCCACAATCACCCGCGCCGCCGCCGGGCGTTTCGGGCGGCGTAACCCAGGGAAGTATGACTCATTGCACACGCACCTCCACGTTTCGGCGCGCTCGGGAAGGCACGCGCTGGACCGACCGCAGCAAGGACGTGCCGGGTGCCCCACGCAGATCTGACCAACCTCTACACGGCCCAGGACCCAGACGCCGCTGCGCCCAACCCGCTCGAGCTCGCCGAGCCCGTGCCGGACACCGTCGCCTCTCTTGTGCCGGCGCCTCCATCGCCGACACGCGAGCAGGCGACGCCGGCTCGACCCCAGCCGGACCTCGACGCCCTCCGCGCACCCGCCGGCCGGCGTACCCTCTCCACCCGCAAGCTTGCTTGGCACACCGTCCGCATGGACAGCCTCATCATCGTCGCCTCGATGGTGCTCGCCTGGCCGCTGCGCGGGCTCGTGCCGGGCATGCCGCCGGCCACCGCGTCGTGGTACGAACTCGCCGCCCTCGTCGCCCCCGGCATCTGGCTGATCTGGATGCTGCTGCTCGGCCTGTACGGCGCCTACGCGCGGCGGGTCTTCGGGGCCGGCGCCGACGAGTTCCGCAACGTCGTCAAGGGCAGCCTGACCGCGGGGCTGGTCGTCACCGCGATCATCTTCTTCGCCGAGACGCCCCTGTCGCGTGGCTTCCTGGTCGGGTCGTTCGTGCTCGGCACCGTCTTCCTGCTGCTGCACCGCTACGCCGGCCGCAAGTCCCTGCACCGGCTGCGCCGCCAGGGCCACCTCACCCACCGCACGCTGCTCGTCGGATCCGCCGGCGCCATCCTCGGCATCCACCCGAGCCTGGAGCGGGCCGGCCACCTCGGCTACGAAGTCATCGCCTGCACGCTCGTCCACCGCCCCGGCGGCACCGCGATGCCCGCGCCGGTCGTCGGCACCCTCGGCGACATCGCGGAGACGTGCCGCCGCCTCGACATCGACACCGTCATGGTCGTCGGCGGCATCGACGCCGACCTGCGCGAAGTCGCCTGGGCCCTCGAAGGCACCCAGGTCGACCTCGTCGTCGTACCCCGGCTCGCCGACGTCTCCGGCTCCCGCCTCCACATGCGCCCGGTCGCCGGCCTGCCGCTGGTGCACGTCGAGGTGCCGCAGGCGAGCCAGGCGGGGGAGTGGCCCAAGCGCGTCTTCGACCTCGTCGGCGCCTCCACCGTCCTGTTCCTCGCCGCGCCCCTCATGCTGCTCATCGCGCTGCTCATCAAGCTCGGCGACCGCGGCCCGGTGCTCTACCGCCAGCCCCGCGTCGGGCTCGACGGGCGGCTCTTCGACTGCTGGAAGTTCCGCTCGATGGTCGTCGGCGCCGATCGGATCGACGCCCAGCTGCGCGCCGAGCACGGGTACGCCGAGGGGCTGTTCAAGCTCGAACGCGACCCGCGCGTGACTCGGGTCGGGCGCGTCCTGCGGCGCTACTCGATCGACGAGCTGCCCCAGCTGTTCAACGTGATCCAGGGGTCGATGAGCCTCGTCGGTCCCCGGCCCCACCTGCCCGTCGAGGTCGACACGTACTCCGACCACGCCCATCGCCGGCTCTCCGTCCGCCCCGGCATGACCGGCCTCTGGCAGGTGTCCGGCCGCTCCGACCTGAGTTGGGACGACTCCGTGCGACTCGACCTGTACTACCGCGACAACTGGTCGCTGGTCGGCGACTTCATCATCATGGCCAAGACGCTGCGGGCGGTCGTGCGAGGCGACGGGGCGTACTGAGCGATCGCGGCGCTGCGCCGGGGGCCGCGCTTTTGCTACCATCGCCCGATCATTCAAACGGGGGTACGACGTGGCGCGAGTTTCACGGCCCTCACCGAGCATTCTGTGAGGACACAGTGATCAAGAAGATTCTGGGCAAGGCCACTGCCGGCACCGCTGCTGCCGGCCTCGTGCTCGTCCCTCTCGCTGCGGTGAGCTCACCGCAGTTCGTCACCGTCGCCTGCGACTATCCCGACAGCGTGGCGACCAGCACCGACATTCGCCTGACGACCGTCGCTGCGCCGTACGGCACGCAGAACACCGCCACCGTGCAGGTCACCTCCGGCACTGGTACGCCGCAGGGCAAGGTCCGCGTGCGGGTCATCGGCAAGAGCAGCTGGCTGCTCACCCTCGATGCGTCAGGCCGGGCGACCAAGCCCCTGCCGCGCACTCTCGACGCCCGCGCCACTTACAGGGTCAAGGCGGCCTACAAGGGCGACTGCGACTGGCGTGACTCCGACGACACGATCAACTACACCGTCAAGCGCGCCAGGGTCAACGCCAACCCGGGCGTGATCAACGCGCGCAAGGCGAAGTTCGAGGCTCAGTTCCGCGGCAACGGCGGCATCGACCCGCAGGTCGGCTCCGCGCGGTTCATCGTCAAGAACGCCAAGGGCAAGAACGTCCGCCGGACCAAGGCCAGCGTCACCAACGGCTACGCCTCGGTGAACATGAAGAACCTGCGCAGAGGGTCCTACACTCTCCACGTGCGGTACCTCGGCAGCAAGAACTTCAAGAAGGGTGCGGACCGGGTCTCCTTCACGGTCGGCCGCTGACCTTGGAGTGAAGGCACAGACATCTCGGCGAAGACTCCGACGGGCGTGGCTCGTCGGAGTCTTTGCTGTGCTGCTCCTCGCGCTCGGGTTCACGGCTTGGCAAGCGATGACCGTGCGGTCCTCGCTGACCGCGGCGAGCGAACGCCTGTCGAGCACCGTCGATGCGCTCGGTGATGGCAACTTCGACGCCGCCGCGACTGAGCTCGACCAGGCCCGTGACACTGCCGGGACCGCTCGCAGGCACAGCCGCGGACCGGTGTGGTGGGCAGCATCGAAGTTGCCCGTCATCGGCGACGACGTGGCCGCCGTACGCGTCATCTCTGAGGTCACCGACTCGCTGGCCTCGCGCTCGCTCCCCGACCTGGTCGAAGCAGCGAAGCGCTTCGGCCCTGAGCAGATCACTCCGCGGGGCGGGCGAGTCGACCTCGAGCCGGTTGCGCGCGTCGCCCCCATCCTGGCCGAGGGCGCGCAGCAGATCGCGTCCGCAGACGCACGGGTAGCCGAGCTCGACCCTGCGGGGCTGGTCGGTGCGCTCGCCGGTCCGGTGACGGACTTGCAGTCGAAGTTGGCCAGGGCGGCTCGAGTCAGTTCGGTCGCTGCGACGGCCGCGGAACTGATGCCGGCCATGCTCGGCAGCGAGGGCGACCGGCGCTACTTCCTGGTCTTCCCCAACAACGCCGAGATCCGCGCCGGCGGGGGGATGCTCGGCGCCCACGCGGTGATGCAGGTCCGCAACGGCAAGCCGCGCATCATCGAGCAGGGCACTCCAGCCTCACTCGGCCCGTTCACCGAGGACTTCATCGACCTCAGCGCCGACGAGCGCAAGCTGTTCACGACCCGGTTGTCGGTGCACCCGCAGAACGCTGCGTTCCTGCCCGACTTCCCGCGCACTGCGCAGATCCTCACGCAGATGTGGGAGGCCCGACGCGACGCCGACCTCGACGGCATGGTGTCGGTCGACCCGGTCGCCATGTCCTACCTGTTGCGCGCGACCGGCCCGATCGCGCTCTCCAATGGTCAAGAGCTCACTGCAGACAACGCGGTGGACTACCTGCTGCACGGCGTCTACCAGTCCGTGCCCGACGGCGACACCCAGAACGAGCTCTACGAGGAGGCCGCACGCCTGGTCTTCGAAGCACTGCTCTCCGACGGTGTCGAGCCGCGCACGCTGCTCGACGCGCTCACCCAGGCAGTCAACGAAGGACGGATAAAGATCTGGGCGGCCGACCAGCGGGAACAGCAACGGTTGGCCGGTACGACGGTCGCCGCCGAGTTGCCAGTCGCGGACGGCAGCGTCCCAGAGATCGGGGTCTACCTCAACGACGCCGCGGCCGACAAGCTCAGCTACTTCCTCGACTACCACGTCGACGTCACGCCCCTCACCTGCAGTCCGGAGGGCCGACAGGTCATGGACGTCGAGGTACAGCTCGGCTCCACCGTGGCCCCCGACGCGCAGTTGTCGACGTTCGTGATCGGCCCCGGGCTCGACGGCGTACCGCGCGGGACACTGCGTAACTCGGTGTACTTCTACGCGCCCGCCGGCGGGTTCATCTCCAGCGCGAAGCTCGATGGAGAGAACGCGGCCATGCTCGAGGCAGAGCACCACGGGCGCGCGGTCGGGATCACCACCCTCGACCTGCTGCCGGGGGCATCGCGCACGCTCACCTATCGGGTGCACAGCGGATACGGCCAGGTCGACGACCCTCGACTCATCACGACCCCAGGCGCTCGCACCGATGGGCGTGGCGAGGTAGCGCCGTCCGCCTGTAGCTGACGTGTCTGGTCTTCGTTCGCCGCGTGGCGAGGGTCACGGCGTACGCGCTTGCTGTTGCTAACTTTTGTTAGCAAACTGGCGGCGTGAGCAAAGGGTTCGCGAAATCGGTCGGGTCGCTGGGTGAGTCGCTGGGCGACTACCTCCGCGAGCAGCGGCTGGCCAACCGGCTGTCGCTGCGGCAGCTCGCGGACGCGACCGGCGTCTCGAACCCCTACCTCAGCCAGATCGAACGCGGACTGCGCCGCCCCTCGGCCGAGGTCCTGCAGTCCCTCGCCCGGGCGCTGCGCATCTCCGCGGAGACGCTCTATGTGCGGGCGGGGTTCCTCGAACCCGACAGCGAGGCGCGCTCGGTCGAGGTCGCCATCCTGGCCGACCCCGGTCTCACCGACCGGCAGAAGCAGTCGCTCATCGACGTCTACGAGTCGTTCCGAGCAGCGAATCCCACCTCAACCGAAGGAGACTGACATGGCCACCTCTAAGGCCGCCGCCCCGTTCTACGCCGCCGTCGGCGCCCGCGACCTCGCGGTCGACGCCGTCCGCAAGGCCACCGCCCAGCTGCAGACCCAGCTCGGCGAGGTGCGGGACCTGCCGAAGCAGGTCTCCCGGCAGGTGACTCAGCAGCTCTCGCAGGTGGAGACGCGCCTCGAGGAGCTGCAGGGCGAGCTGAAGACGCTGCCCAAGCAGGTGTCCCACCAGGTCTCCCAGCAGGCTGAGACTCGGTTCAACGAGTTCGTCGCCGAGCTGCAGCCCCTGGTCGCCCGCGGCGAGGCCCTCGTCAGCCGCGTCCTCGGCGAGAAGCGGCTCGAGGACATCACCGCTCGGCTGAAGCGCACCGAGGCGCAGGCCGAGGAGGTCGTCCGCGAGGTCGCCGCCCACGTCGAGAAGCGCGCCGCCGCTGCCGCCCGCGAGGCGCAGGGCGCCGAGGTCGTCGCCGAGGTCAAGGTGACTCGCAAGCCTGCTGCCAAGAAGACGCCGTCCGCTGCTGCCCGGTCGACGGCTGCGAAGAAGCCGGCCGCGGCTGCGGCGAAGAAGGCTCCGGCTGCGAAGAAGGCGGCGGCGAAGAAGGCCTGATCGTCGGCCCCTCGTGGGCCATCCCCTCCGGCGCCCTGGGTCGAGCACATCCCCGGGGCGCCGGATCCGTTCTCGGGCGGTGCGGCGGATTGGCCGCCGCCCGACATACAACTCTGGCTGTCCGCGGGGCTGTGGGTCGCTGGGCGGGGGGAGTTGGGTGTCGGTCGGCGGGTCTCGACAGGCTCGACCGGCGATGGGGAGGCTCGACCGGCGAGGGGGATTCGGGTTCTGGCCGCCGACCCGGTAGGGTTCTCCGTGGTTGCAGTATTGGTTTCGTGTCATCGCCCCCGCGACCACTTCGCGGGAGCAGCTTCTTCAGGGTTCTGGAGCAAGTCGAACACTCCAGAGCTGGCCTCGAGGTCAGGCATCAGGCCTGGCCCACCATTTCCTGATAGGAGCAGAACATGACTGAAGGCACCGTCAAGTGGTTCAACGCTGAGAAGGGCTTCGGCTTCATCACCCCCACCGAGGGCCCGGACGTCTTCGTCCACTTCTCGGAGATCCAGGGCACTGGCTACAAGTCCCTCGACGAGAACCAGCGCGTCGAGTTCGAGGTCACCCAGGGCCCCAAGGGCCCGCAGGCTTCGAACGTCCGCGCCATCTGATTGAGCTTGCCCGCGCGCTGAGCCGCGCGGCGTACGCATGAACGAGGGTCGGCCCCGATTGGGGTCGGCCCTCGTTGCGTTGCCGGGGGCTCGACGGGGTCGGCGGCTAGGCTTTGCGGGTGAATCTCTTCGCTCTCGAGGGCGCCATCATGGGGCTGGTAAGCCTGGCGACGTTCGTGGTGCAGGCCTATGCGTTCGTCGACGCGATCAGCCAGCGGCCCGACGCCTACGTCGCCGCCGGCAAGATGACCAAGCAGGCGTGGCTGATCATCCTCGGGCTCGGCGTGGTGGCGCACATGCTGTTCTGGCACCCGCTGTCGCTGTTCAACCTCGTGGGGATCGTCGCGGCGATCGTGTACCTCGTCGACGCGCGGCCGGCGATCCGGGGGCTGACTCGGTACTGACCCGGCTGCGCGCGTAGCCCGGACGTTCGGCCACGAAAATCTGTTGGTGGCGTCTGTTCCAATGCTGCGGTGAACAATTTCGCCGTCGAGGCGATCGACCTCGTCAAGAAGTTCGGCGACAACGTCGCCGTCGACCATGTCAGCTTCACCGTCCCGCAGGGGTCGGTGCTCGGCATGCTCGGGCCCAACGGCGCCGGCAAGACCACCACCGTCCGCATGCTCACCACCATGTCCCAGCCGACCAGCGGTACGGGCCGGGTGGCGGGCTTCGACGTCGTCGAGCAGGCTGACGACGTACGCCGCAGCATGGGCCTGACCGGGCAGGCCGCCACCGTCGACGAGCTGTTGACCGGCCACGAGAACCTCGTGCTCGCCGGACGGTTCGCCGGACACTCGCCGCGGGCGGCCCACCAGGTCGCCGACGAGCTGCTCGAGCGGTTCTACCTCACCCCGGCGGCGAACCGCACCGCCAAGACGTACTCCGGCGGCATGCGGCGCCGCCTCGACCTCGCCGCCAGCCTCGTCGCCACCCCGCCGGTGCTGTTCCTCGACGAGCCGACCACCGGGCTCGACCCGCGCAGCCGCACCGAGCTGTGGGAGGTGCTGCGGGGGCTCGTTGCGGATGGCACGACGCTGCTGCTGACCACACAGTACCTCGAGGAGGCCGACCAGCTCGCCGACGACATCGTCGTCATCGACAAGGGCCGCGTCATCGCCCACGGCACCCCGACCCAGCTCAAGGACCAGTCCGGACGCGCCCAGGTGGTCGTCGTCGTGACCCATGCCGAGGACCTGGCCGAGGCCGCCGACGTCGTACGCCGCGTGGGGTCGGAGGTGTTCGTCGACGAGCCCGCCCGCCGGGTGAATGCGCGCGCCGACGGCATCGCCGACATGCTGCGGGTCGGCGAGGCCATCTCCGCATCGGGCATCGCCGTCGACGACCTCGGCCTGCAACGGCCCAGCCTCGACGACGTGTTCTTGGCCCTGACCGGGCACCGCGCCGAGGACGGCTTCGCGGCGGACTCCGGCGTCGACCTCGAAGGAGTCGTGTCATGACCGCCACCGCCGGCGTCACTCGCCCGACCGCGCGCGAGACGCTCGCGCCGCCGAGCTACCTCAACGCCTGCCTGCTCATCGTCAAGCGCAATCTGCTGCACATCAAGCGGATGCCCGAGCTGCTGCTCGACGTGACGATCCAGCCGGTGATGTTCGTGCTGCTGTTCGCCTACGTGTTCGGCGGCGCCATCGACGTACCCAACTCGGCCGTGAACTACCGCGAGTTCCTCATCCCCGGGATCATGGCGCAGACGATGGTGTTCTCGTCGTTCATCGTCGCGCTGGGGTTGGTCAACGACCTGCAGAAGGGGTTCGTCGACCGGCTCAAGTCGCTGCCGATCCACCGCTCCGCGATCCTCGTCGGGCGCAGCCTGTCCAGCCTCATCCACTCCACCATCGGCATCACGGTCATGGCGCTGACCGGGCTCATCGTCGGCTGGCGCGTGCGCAACGGAGTGGCCGACGCGTTGCTGGCGTTCGGGCTCTACCTGCTGGTCGGCTTCGCGATGATCTGGATCGGCATCCTGGTCGGCTCGTCGCTCAAGTCGGTCGAGGGCGTCAACGGCGTGATGTTCACGGTGATGTTCCCGATCACGTTCCTAGCCAACACGTTCGTGCCGACCCAGGGCATGCCCTCGTGGCTGCGGACCATCGCCGAGTGGAACCCGATCTCCGCCCTCACCCAGGCCGCCCGCGAGCTATGGGGCAACGGGCCGATCGCCGGACCCGACGCCGCCCTGCCGCTGCAGCATCCGGTGCTGTTCACCATCGGCTGGTCGATCCTCATCACCGCGATCTTCGCCCCGCTCGCGATCCGGTCGTTCCGGCAGCGCTCCCGCGACTGAGCGCGAGTCGGCGCCAGTTCGGAGGGTCTGATGGCGAGTCGGCGCCAGTTCGGCCCGAAGTAGCGCCGGTTCGCGGGTGGGGGGCCCGAAGTAGCGCCGGCTCGGCGGGGATCTAGGCTGACGGCCGGCCACGCCAGTCGACGTACGCAAGGAGCAGCATGCAGGTCAAGGACACCGCCGCCCTCGTCACCGGTGGGGCCTCCGGGCTCGGTGCCGCCACGGCGGCCGCGCTGGCCGCGAAGGGCGCGACGGTGTTCGCGCTCGACCTGCCGCAGGCGATCGAGGGGGCGCCGGAGGTCGACGGCGTCAGCTACGTGCCGGCCGACGTGACCGACCCCGAGCAGGTGCGGTCGGCGGTCGCCCAGGCCGCGGGAGCCGGCGTACCCCTACGCTCGGTCGTCAACTGCGCCGGCATCGGCCCGTCCATGCGGATCCTCGGCAAGAAGGGCGTGCACGACCTGGAGTTGTACGCGAAGGTCGTCCAGATCAACCTGATCGGCTCCTTCAACGTGCTCGCACTCGCCGCGGAGGAGATCGCCAAGACCGAGCCGCTCGAGCACAACGTGCGCGGCGCGATCGTCAACACCGCCTCGGTCGCGGCGTTCGAGGGCCAGGTCGGCCAGGCGGCGTACGCCTCCTCCAAGGGCGGCATCGTCGGACTCAACCTGCCGGCGGCCCGCGACCTCGCGCAGTACGGCATCCGCGTCAACACCATCGCCCCCGGCATCGTCGAGACGCCGATGCTGGCCACTGTGTCGGAGGAGTTCCACGCCGGGCTCGCTGCGGGGATCCCGTTCCCGCAGCGGCTGGGCCGTCCGGAGGAGTACGCCGAGCTGGCGCTGTTCCTGCTCGAGCACGACTACGTCAACGGTGAGGTCGTCCGCATGGACGGCGCGCTGCGGATGGCCCCTCGCTGACCGCTCGCCGCTGAGACGGGCCGGGCTCAGGGGAGCTCGTCGACGGCGGCCCGCAGACCGTCGTACGCCGCGGGGCCGAAGGCGACCAGGACGGCCCGGGTCACGCGGGTCGGCGTCGAGGCGAGCGTCGAGACCTGCGCGCGGATCGCGTCCTCGCGGGGCCAGCCGTAGACGCCGGCCGACACCAGCGGGAACGCGATGCTGAACTCCGAGAGCCCCTCGGCCTCCATCAGTTCCTCAGCGACGGCGAGGGCAGAGGTGTAGCAGGAGACGAGCTGGTGCCGGTTGGCCCCTGTCCCGTCGTACACCGGCCCGACGACGTGGATCACCCAGCGGGAGGGCAGGTCATGGCCGGACGTCCACCCCGCGCCGCCGGTCGCAAGACCGCGCGGGAACCGGCGTACGCACTCCTCGAGCAAGCCCGGCCCGGCCGCACGATGGATGGCGCCGTCGACTCCGCCGCCGCCGCGCATGCGGTTGTTCGCGGCGTTGACGATCGCGTCGACGGGGAGTTCGGTGATATCGGCTTCGACGACCTCGAGCTGCATGCGTCCCATGGTGCCCGTTCCAAGAGGGCCCCGGACCTGTCCGGTCGGAGAAGGAGCCACCCGCCCGGGTGGTACCGAATCAACCGTTTAGGTCACTTGACCAAGATTCTTGACCGGTGCCACAGTGGTCGACAGGTCCCACCGGCTTTGGGAGGCGATGGGCCCACAAGTGGTGACCGGTCCCCCGTCGGCCACCGCGAACCACCGCTCTCTTCCTGGGAGGGTTGGGAGATGGTGGTCGGAACGCGCCCGGTGAGGAGAGTCGCCGGGCGCGTCCCATATCCCCGTCAGTCAGGGAGCCGATCCGTGGCACGCATGTCGGTCGCCGAGCGCCGCGCCGCCCTCGTCGAGGCCGCCATCGTCGTCATGCAGCGCGACGGCGTCGCCCGCACCACCACGCGCGCCATCGTCGCCGAGGCCGGCATGCAGATCGGCATGTTCCACTACTGCTTCGCCTCCAAGGACGAGCTGATCCTGCAGGTCATGCGCACGATCAACGAGCGCAGCTTCCAGGCGGTGCGCGAAGTCCTCGGCCGCAGCACCGACGCCAGCGAGCTGATCGACCTGGCGCTCACGGCGTACTGGACCCATCTCGAGCAGGACCCGCTCGAGCACCTGCTGACCTACGAGCTCACCCAGTACGCCATCCGCGAGGGCACGCCGCAGGCGGCGACCGGTCAGTACGACAGCTATGTCGCAGGCCTTTCCGGCTTCCTCTCCGCGCTGGCCGCGGCGGGCGGGGTCCAGTGGCGTACGCCGGTCGAGCTCCTCGCGCGCTTCGTCCTGGCGATGATCGAGGGGTTGACGCTGCAGTGGATCGTCAGCCGCGACAGCACCATGGCCCGGCGGCTGCTCGTCGAGCTCGGCGCGCACCTGCGGCGGGACGCCGATCTGCCCCCGCGCACATGGTGATCGGCCGCGGGAACAAACTCGGCCCCGCCGTCGTTGAAGAACCCACGTGAGCACACCCGCGGATCCGCCCCTCGTCGAGCCTGCTCCGCCAGGCGACCACTCCGCCGACGTACGCCGGGTGTCGATCCTCCTCGGCCTGCTCTTCGGCCTCGCCGGCATGGGCAGCGCGGCGACCGCGATGGCACTCGCTCCGCTCGCCGCGGCGTACGACGTGGGCATGGGGGCGGCCGCGTGGTCGATCAGCCTCTACGCGCTGATGCTCGGCGTCGGCACCGCCGTCTACGGGCGGATCGCTGACCTGCAGGGGCCGCGGTTCCCGATGACGATCGGGCTGTCGCTGATGACGTTCGGGGCGCTCGTCGCCGCGCTCGCGCCCACGTTCGAGGTGCATCTGGCCGGGCGGTTGTTCCAAGGGGCCGGCGCCGCCGCCGTACCGACTCTCGGAGCGGCCGTGGTCAGCGCGAGGTACGCCGGAGCGGTCAAGTCCTCTGCGCTGATGCGGCTCGCGGCGGTCTCGGCCGCGGTCACCTCGCTCGGCCCGCTCGCCGGCGGCGCCCTCGTCGACACGCTCAGCTGGCGGTTCACCATCGCCCTGCCGATCCTCGGCGTCCTCGTCGTACCCCTGCTGTGGCGGGTGCTCGACGTCGGCGGCACGGGAGCCAGGCTCGACCTGCTCGGCGCGCTGCTGACCGCCCTTGCCGCAGGCGGGATCGTCCTGGTGCTGCAGTCGCCGTCGACGGGGCTGCCGGTCGCGCTGGCCGGACTGCTCCTCGTGCTCCTCGGCGTGCCGTCGGTCGCGGTGTGGGTGCGGCACAAGCCGCACGGGTTCCTGCCGCTCGACGTGATCCGCAACGCCGCTGTCGTGCGTAGCGCGCTGGCCGCCGCGGCCATCCCGGCGTCGTGGTTCGCGCTGCTGGTCGCCATCCCCGCGGTCCTGCTGCGGCTCGGTTGGGAGTCGTGGCAGGTCGGCCTCGGACTCGTCCCCGCCGGACTCATCGCCCTGCTCACCCCGCGCGTCGTCAAGCCGCTGCTCGCCCGGCTCGCCCCCGGTCAGGCGCTCGCCTTCGCGGCCATGCTCGCTGCGACGTCGCTGGTCATCTCCGCGATCGGCGCGTGGCTGGACAACCCGTGGGTGCTGCTCGGGTCGGTGCTGTTCGCGACGATCTCGTTCGGGGTCGGGCAGCCGTCGCTGACCGCCGCGATCGGTGAGGCGGTGCACGACGAGGTCCGCGGCGTCGCGCTCGGCGTCGGCACGCTGGTGTTCATGGTCGGCGGGTCGGTCGGCGCGGCCGTCGTCGGTGGTCTCGGCGACGTGATCGGTCTGGGCAACAGCATCGCGCTGCTGACGCTCCTGCCGTTGCTCGGTCTGGTGCTGCTGCGGCCGACGTTGCGCGCGCCGGGCGGCGCCGCACGGCGTACGGCCTGACGGGTGTCTCGGCGCCGCGCCGACTGGTGCGGTGCTGTTGCCACTGAGTGCGTCTCCTGCGGGCTCTTCCGCGGGACTAACCCCGCGTTACATGGCCGCGGGCCGCGCTCACCAGACGAGCGCGACCAGGAAGGCGGCGTAGCTGGCCAGGCTCATCGTGCCTGCCACGGTCCGCGCCCGCGACGGCGCGTCGAGGGCGACGAGTACGCCGAGGACCGCGAGCGCGGCCCAGGTCAGCGGATGGCCAGCGACTGCAGCCCTTCGGTCTCGGCCGCCTTGTCCGGTACGACGACCGTCCACAGCACCGCCATGCACGCAGCGACGACCGCGGCGGCGTACGCCAGGATCTGCTTGCGCGTCAAAGCACCTCCTGCAATCAGTTCTCGGCGGCCTTCCTAGCACGCGACGCTGCTGCCGTGCTGAGGCACGGGGAGCGCGGGATCTGTCTGACTGTGGATAAGTGCGCGCGACGTCGGGCGCGAGCTCCAGAGTGGTTGCCGTGAGGATCCTGCGTTCGGCGCTCAAGCACGGTTGTACGTCGGCCGACATCGCCCATGCAATCGGGACCGCCGTCTCACGGAGGCTCGTAGCCGAAGATCCCGATCGGTGGTTTTACGTCGGGGCGGACAGAGCTGCTCGACTGCTGGAGATCGTCACTGTCGAGGTGGATGATGGCGAGGAGATCGTGATCCACGCGATGAAGTTGCGTAGAAGGTACCTGTCGGAGGGGAGGCTCCCGTGAGTTTCGACATCACCGAGCACGTGCCCGGTTTCTCTGACCGAGAAGTCCAGGCGCTGGCGACTGAGGCGGAGGCCGGCTACGACGTTCAAGGGTTGCCGACTGAGCTGAACCCGCACCGCGACGTACTCGCCTTGGTGCCGGATGAATTACGGGAGGCCCTCGCGGACCGGGCACGACAGGACGGTCAGTCGCCGGCAGCCATCGTCCGCGAAGCGCTGGCTGCCTACTTGCACACCGCCTGAGCGAAGGGGGCGGCTACTTGTTCGCCTTCCGCGCACGCGACGCGGTCTTGGCGCGGGCGTTGGCGTCGAGGACGACCTTGCGGATGCGGACCGTCTCCGGTGTCACCTCGACGCACTCGTCCTCGCGGCAGAACTCCAGGCACTGCTCGAGCGACAGCTTGCGCGGCGGGATCAGCTTCTCGAAGTTGTCGGACGTCGAAGACCGGATGTTGGTCTGCTGCTTCTCCTTGGTGATGTTGACGTCCATGTCGTCGGCGCGGGAGTTCTCCCCGATGATCATGCCCTCGTAGACCTCGGTGGTCGGCTCGACGAACATCACCCCACGCTCCTGCAGGTTCGTCATCGCATACGCCGTCGCAGCCCCCGCGCGGTCCGCCACCAGCGAGCCGGACGCACGCGAGCGGATCTCCCCGGCCCACGGCTCGTAGCCCTCGAACACGTGGTGGGCGATGCCGGTGCCGCGCGTCTCGGTCAGGAACTCGGTCCGGAAGCCGATCAGCCCCCGCGCCGGCACCAGGAACTCCATCCGCACCCAACCGGTGCCGTGGTTGGTCATCTGCTCCAGCCGCCCCCTGCGTACGGCGAGGAGCTGGGTGATGGCGCCGAGGTACTCCTCCGGCGCGTCGATCGTCAGCCGCTCGACGGGCTCGTGCAGCTTGCCGTCGATCTCCTTGGTGACCACCTGCGGCTTGCCGACGGTCAGCTCGTAGCCCTCGCGCCGCATCTGCTCGACGAGGATCGCCAGCGCCAGCTCGCCGCGCCCCTGGACCTCCCAGGCGTCGGGCCGCTCGGTCGGCAGCACCCGGATCGACACGTTGCCGACCAGCTCCTTCTCGAGCCGGTCCTTGACCAAGCGGGCCGTGACCTTGGCACCCTTGACGCGGCCGGCCAGCGGCGAAGTGTTGGTGCCGATCGTCATCGAGATCGCCGGCTCGTCGACGGTGATCAGCGGCAGCGCGACCGGGTTCTCCGGGTCGGCCAGCGTCTCGCCGATCGTGATCTCCGGGATGCCCGCGATGGCCACGATGTCACCGGGGCCGGCCGACTCGCCGGGCTTGCGTTCCAGCGCCTCGGTGACCAGCAGCTCGGTGATCTTGACGTTCTGCTTGCTGCCATCACGCTTCATCCACGCGACCTGCTGCCCCTTGCGCAGCGTGCCCTCCTTGACGCGCACCAGCGCGAGCCGGCCGAGGAACGGGCTGGAGTCCAGGTTGGTCACATGCGCCTGCAGCGGCTTGCCCTCGGTGTACGTCGGCGCCGGGATCGTCTCGATGATCGTGCGGAACAGCGCCTCGAGGTCGGGGGCGTCCGGAAGCGTGCCGTTCTCGGGCATCTCGAGGCTGGCGCGGGCGGCCTTGGCGGAGGCGAAGACGACCGGGAAGTCCAGGGCGTCCTGGCGGTGGGAATCGTCGAGCAGGTCCATGAACAGTTCATAGGTCTCGTCGACGACCTCGCTGATCCGAGCGTCGGAACGGTCGACCTTGTTGACCACCAGCACCACCGGCATGCTGGCGTTGAGCGCCTTGCGCAGCACGAACCGGGTCTGCGGCAGCGGCCCCTCGCTCGCGTCGACGAGCAGCACGATCCCGTCGACCATCGACAGACCCCGCTCGACCTCGCCGCCGAAGTCGGCGTGGCCGGGAGTGTCGATGATGTTGATCGTCATCGGCTGACCGCCGGCGGCCGGCCCGGCGTACCTCACCGCGGTGTTCTTGGCGAGGATCGTGATGCCCTTCTCGCGTTCGAGCTCACCGGAGTCCATCGCCCGCTCGTCGACGTGCTGGTGCTCGGTGAACGAGCCCGCCTGGTGCAGCATCGCGTCGACCAGCGTGGTCTTGCCGTGGTCGACGTGGGCCACGATCGCGACGTTGCGCAGGTCGGTGCGGGCGGTCTTGGGTGTGTCGGACATGCAGAAGTGCCGCTTTCGGAGAGGGGATCGGTCGGCCGAGCGGCAGACAGTGCAGTCTACCGGCCGGCCATGGGCCATCCGGACGGGCAACTTTGGGCGATCAGGCCGTCCAGAGCAGCGTCGGGGGGAGAGTTGCCCGTCCGTGCGGTCCCTCCACTGCGCAGACAAGGGCGTCGCGGACGTATTCGGGCTCGAGCATCACGTGCTCCCAGGAGAAGCGCAGCACCGTCCAGCCGCGGAGGACCAGGGCGTTGTAGCGCTCACAGTCGCGGTGCAGGGCCTTGCGCTTGCCGTGGAATTCGAAGGACTCGGCCTCGGCGATGATGCGTCGCTGGACGTCGACCAGGTCCGGGCGACCCAGGAATCCGCGCTCGTCGATGGTGACCTGTGGCCGCATGGACAGCTCAGGGACGTCGAGGGCGATGGCGCGCAGCACCGACTCGAACGGGTTGGCTGCCAGCGGGCTCGCCGAGGTCACCACGCGGAGGGCCGCGGTTCGCCCGTTGGTGGGCAGCGCCAGCGCGAGCCGTTCCAGTGTCTCCGGGTCCACGGCCCCATCCCGCAGGGCCGAGTCCGCCACGGCGAGTGCGTCGGCGAACGGCAGGTCCTTCGCGCAGTCGATGACCGTCCGGTGAGGTGAGGTCACCAGCCCGTGCCGGTCCTCGGGCGGCAGGTCTCGCCAGTAGACGGTCGCCCCGACGCGGCGGTGGGGTGGCACGTTGCGGTTGCGCGGCACGGTGACGGTCGGATGCTCTGGGGGATGTGCGAGCTTCCAACCGTGGATCGCGGCGGCGCTTAGATGAGACGCGACCCCGGTCAGCCGGCCAGCCGCGCGGCGGCCCACATCGGCGGTGGGAAGCGCGTATTGCCCCCGCGCCAGCTGATTCACTTCACCCACGGCCACTGCACGGCGCAAGCGCCGGCGCGTCGTCACCCGGAGCAGGGTCTTGTGGTCGGCGACACCTCCGAGCCGGATGAGAGCGATGACCGGATCCACGCGCCTGACTGTGCCGCGCTGGCGCCTTGAGCGCGAATGCTCTTCCACAGGCCTCGGCGGATAACGTCGGGGGATGGAGCTGGTGGAGCTGCTCGGCGAGGCGCGGCGGATCGTGGCGTTCACCGGAGCGGGGGTGTCGACGGAGTCGGGCATCCCCGACTTCCGCTCGCCCGGCGGCGTCTGGACCCGCTACGACCCGCGCAACTTCGAGTTCGACCGCTACGTCGCGGACCGGGAGGTGCGGGCGCTGTCGTGGGAGATGCGACACGAGTTCTTCGCGGTCGATGCACGGCCCAACCCGGCCCATCACGCGATCGCCCGCCTCGAGGAATCGGGCCGCTCCCCGGGCGTCATCACGCAGAACATCGACGGCCTGCACCAGGACGCCGGCTCGCGAACGGTCGTGGAGATGCACGGTACGGCGCGGGAGGTCATGTGCATCGGCCACCGCCCGAGGAGGGGTACGCCGGACGGCTGCGGTTGGCGCGCGCCGCACACCTGGGCCTTCGAACGGCTCGAGGCCGGCGACGACGACCCGTCGTGTCCGCAGTGCGGGGGACTGGTGAAGTCGGCGACGATCTCGTTCGGGCAGATGCTGGACACGGCCGTCGTCGACACCGCGATGAGCATGACGACCATCGCGGACCTGTTGCTCGTCGTGGGATCCAGCCTGCAGGTCTATCCGGCTGCGGGGTTGCCCGAGGTCGCGGTCGACGCGGGCGCGCGGCTGGTGATCGTCAACCAGGAGGAGACGCCGTTCGACGGCATCGCCGACCTGGTGATCCGCGGCCGCGCCGGCGAAGTGCTCGGCCCGGCGGTGGACGAGCTGCTCAGGTAGAAGAGAGCGCGCGGTCCAGCGCCGCCTGCACGTGCAGGGTGGTCGCGGGGAACACCGGCAGCTCGGCGTCGGCCTGTTTGACCAGCAGCTCCAGCTCGGTGCAGCCGAGGATGACACCCTCGGCGCCGGCGTCCCACAGGGCGTCGAACATGCCGATCACGCGCCGCCGCGACGAGTCGAGGATGCGCCCGTGGACGATCTCCTCGTAGATGATCCGGTTGATCGACTCCTGGTCGTCCTCGCCGGGCGTCACGACGGTCAGGTCATGGCTGGCGATCCGGTCGGTGAAGAACGGCCGCTGCATCGAGAACGCTGTGCCCACGAACGCCACCGTCGACAGGTTCGCCGCCTTCACCGCATCGGCGATCACGTCGGCCAGGTGCAGCATCGGGATCGACACCGCGTCGGCCACCCGATCGGCGACGATGTGGAACGCAGTCGTGCCCAGAAGCAGCATCTCCGCTCCGGCCGCCTCGACACCAACGGCCGCCCGCGCGAGCACATCGGCGACGTCGTCCCAACGCTCGGCTCTCTGCAGGGCGGTGAGCTCGCCGAACTCCACCGAGCTCAGCACGACCTTCGCCGACGACAACCCACCGAGCCGCTGTTCGACGCCCTCGTTGAGCAGCTTGTAGTAGACGGCCGAGCTCTCCCAGCTCATGCCCCCGACGAGTCCGATGGTCTGCACGCGACCGAGTGTGGCACGCCTGAACCCCCGGGCCGACCACTCCGAAGGAAAGGCGAAACCACCCGCCGTACGCCGCGGCGCGGCAGACTGCGCACATGATCGTGCGGACGATGGCGGCGGTGACGGGCCTGCTCGGCGGCGTGGTGTGGATCGTGGCGGCGGTGCTCGGCTGGGGGGACGACCCGCTCGTCGACCTGCCGGACACGCTGTGGCTGGTCGGCTATGGGCTGTTCGTGGTGTGTGCTGCGGCGTCGGGCTACACGCTGGTGACCACCGCGCCGCTGTGGCTGCGCGCGGTCGTCACCCTCGGCACCGGCGCGCTGGCCGCCGTGGTCGTGTTGAGCTTCGCGCCCGAGCTCGAAGTGCCGGCGATCCCGGTGCTGGTCGGCGGCGTACTCCTTGCCCTCGCGTCGCTCGTCGCGGGCGGCACCTTGCTGCGGGGACGCCGGGGCACCTGAGACGCGGCGGCTTGGCGGGATGCGGGAGAATCGATCCGGCCGTCTCCCGGAGGTGCCCACCGTGACCATCGCCCTACCCCTGCGCCGCAGGCTGCCCGAGCAGCCGCTGCGGCGCGTGGCGATGATCAGCCTGCACACGTCTCCGCTCGACCAGCCCGGGACCGGTGACGCGGGCGGCATGAACGTCTACGTCCTCGAGTTGTCCCGCCGGCTCGCGCAGCGCGATCTCGAGGTCGAGATCTACACGCGCGCCACCTCCTCGCAGCTGCCGCCGACCGTCGAGGCCGCGCCCGGCGTACGCGTGCATCACGTGGAGGCCGGCCCGTTCGGCGGGCTGGTCAAGGACGACCTGCCGGCGCAGATGTGCACGTTCGTGCGGCACCTGCTGCGTGCGGAGGCCGGCCACGAGCAGGGGTGGTTCGACCTGATCCACTCGCACTACTGGCTGTCGGGGCAGGTCGGTGCGCTGCTGCGCGACCGGTGGTCGGTGCCGCTCGCGCACACCATGCACACGATGGCGAAGGTAAAGAACAGCCTGCTCGCCGACGGCGACACCCCGGAGCCGGCCGCCCGCGTGCTCGGCGAGGAGCAGGTGGTCGAGGCGGCCGACATGCTCATCGCCAACACCGACATCGAGGCCGCGCAGCTCGTCGGGTTGTACGGCGCGGATCCGGCCCGCGTGGAGGTCATCCACCCCGGCGTCGACCTGGCGGTGTTCCGTCCGACCTCGCAGCGAGAGGCTCGTGCCCGGCTGGGCATCCCGGTTGATGCGCTGGTGCCGATGTTCGTCGGGCGCATCCAGCCGCTCAAGGCCCCCGACGTACTCCTGCGCGCCGTCGCGCTGATGATCGAGCGGGACCCGTGCCTGCGCGAGCGTCTCGTCGTGCCGGTGGTCGGCGGCCCCTCGGGATCCGGCCTGGAGCACCCCGAAGCTCTCGCCTCGCTCGCCGCGTCGCTCGGGATCGCCGACGTCGTGCGCTTCGTGCCGCCGGTCTCTCGCGACGAGCTCGTGCAGTGGTACGCCGGGGCGACCGCGGTCGTCGTACCGTCCTACAACGAGTCGTTCGGGCTCGTCGCCGTCGAAGCGCAGGCCGTCGGTACGCCGGTTATCGCGGCTGCCGTCGGCGGGCTCACCACCGTCGTGCGCGACGGCGTGACCGGGCTCCTGGTCGAGGGGCACGATCCGGCCGACTACGCCCGCGCGATCGACCGGCTCGCTGTCCCGGCGTACCGCGACCGCCTCGCTGACGCCGCCGCCGAGCACGCCCGCGGGTTCGCCTGGGAGCGCACCGCGGACCAGAAGGT
>JBHWSH010000361.1:0-23264 GCA_043427135.1 Marmoricola sp.
TGGCCTCCGAGACCATGCTGGCCACCCGCTCGACCACCCCCGAGGCAAAGACGTTGCCGAAGGTGTCGATGGCCTGCTGCACCATCTGGCGCGCCCCCTCGAAGTCGGCGACGTCGTTGCCGTTGGCGACGGCCTCGCCGCCCATGGCCTCGATCTCGGCGACCACGTCGTGCGCCGGGCCCTCCGAAGCGCCCTCGCCGCTGCCGGAGGTGCCGAGGTCGTTGACAACGACCTTCGCGCCCTGCCGGGCGAGCTCGAGGGCGTGCTCACGGCCGAGGCCGCCGCCCGCTCCGGTCACGATCGCGATGCGGCCCTCGCAGATGCCTGTCACGGGTGCTCCTTGGTGTTGTCGGGACTTGGGGTCTCAGCTGCGGCGAGGAACGACGGCGCCTCTCCCCCGCCGTGCACCTCGATGCTGGCGCCAGAGACATAGCCGGCGAGCGGCGAGGCGAGCATGACCGCCACGTTGCCGACGTCGCGCGGGGTGGCCATCCGGCCCAGCGGGACGGTGCGGGCCACGGCGTCGACCCCGTCGGCGCCGCCGTAGTGCAGGTCGGCCTGCTCGGTCAGGACGAGACCGACGTTCATCGACACCAGCCGCACCTTGGGCGCCCACTCGACGGCGAGGCTGCGGGTCAGGCTGTCGAGACCGGCCTTCGCCGCGCCGTACGCCGCCGTGCCGGGTGAGGGCCGCAGCGCCGAAACGCTGGAGACGTTGACGATGACCCCGCCGCTGTCCTGTCGCTGCATGACCGCGTTGACAGCCTGAGAGATGAGCAGTGGCGAGAGCAGGTTGAGCTCGGTGATCTTGGCGTGGAACCGCGGCGAGGCCTCGGCGGCGAGGGCGTACGGCGCGCCGCCGGCGTTGTTGACCAGGACGTCCAGCCGGCCGAACTCGGTCACGATCGCCTCGACCATCTCCTGCACCGCTTCCGGCGAGCGGACGTCGCAGACGTAATGGCGCTGGCCGGGCGGATCATCGACCTCGGAACGGGCGCACGTCACGACCGTCGCGCCGGCTTCCGCGAAGGCCTCGGTGATGCCGCGACCGACGCCGCGGGTGCCGCCGGTGACGAGGACGACCCGGCCGGCGAGGTCGAGCGTGAGTGCCATCCGAGCGTCCTTCCGCGGCGAACCAAGCAAGTGTTAGGGTACCAAGCAAATGCTAGGTTTGTGAACCGGAGGCCCCTGTATGAGCCTGACCTCGACCCTGCGCGACGACCACGTCCGGGTCATCACGATGGACTACCCGCCGGTGAACGCCCTCCCGGTGCGCGGCTGGTTCGAGTTGGCCGAAGCCCTCGACGACGCGGGACGCGACATGGACACCTACGTCGTCGTGCTGCGTGCCGAAGGCCGCGGGTTCAACGCCGGCGTGGACATCAAGGAGATGCAGCACACCACCGGGTTCGACGCGCTGATCGGCGCCAACAAGGGCTGCTACGCCGCGTTCAAGGCCGTCTACGAGTGCAAGGTGCCGGTGATCGCGGCCGTCAACGGCTTCTGCATGGGCGGCGGGGTCGGCCTGGTCGGCAACGCCGACACCGTCATCGCCTCCGACGACGCCTACTTCGGCGTACCCGAGGTCAACCAGGGCGCCCTCGGCGCCGCCACCCATATGGCCCGGCTCGTGCCGCAGCACATGATGCGCACGCTCTACTTCACCGCGCGTTCGATCAAGGCTGCCGACCTGGTGCAGTTCGGCAGCGTGCTCGAAGTGGTCCCCCGCGACCAGCTCGACGACGCTGCGCTGAAGGTCGCCGGCGAGATCGCTACCAAGGACACCCGCGTCATCCGCGCCGCCAAGGAGGCGCTGAACGGCATCGACCCCGTCGACGTCAACCTCAGCTACCGGTTCGAGCAGGGCTTCACCATGGAGCTCAACCTCGCAGGCGTCTCCGACGAGCTCCGCGACGACTTCGCCGGCACGAGCAAGTCACGCAAGGAAGGGAACTGATGAGCAGGCCACGCGACAAGCAGATGACGATCGAGGAGGTCGTCGCCCAGCTCGAGGACGGCATGACGATCGGCATCGGCGGCTGGGGGCCGCGGCGCAAGCCGATGGCGCTGGTCCGCGCGATCGTGCGCTCGGACCTGAAGGACCTGACGATCGTGTCGTGGGGTGGCGCCGACGTCGGCCTGCTGGCCCGGGCCGGCAAGATCCGCAAGCTCATCTACGCGTTCGTCACCCTCGACTCCGTGCCGCTGGAGCCCAACTTCCAGCAGGCTCGCCAGAACGGCACCATCCCCGAGATCGTCGAGATCGACGAGGGCATGTTCCAGACCGGTCTCAAAGCTGCCGCTGAGCGTCTGAGCTTCCTGCCGATGCGCGCCGGACTCGGCTCCGACGTACTCGTCAACAACCCGTGGATCAAGACCATCACCTCGCCGTACGCCGAGAGCGACGGCGTGCACGAGGAGTACGTCGCGGTGCCCGCGTTGAAGCTCGACGTCGCCCTGGTGCACCTCAACCGGGCCGACGCGCACGGCAACGCGACGTACCTCGGACCGGACCCGTACTTCGACGACCTGTTCTGCATGGCTGCCAACAAGGCGTTCGTCTCCGTGGAGCAGATCACCGACACGGCCGGCCTCACCGTGGACACACCTGTCCAGCGGCTGCTGCTGAACCGGATGATGGTCACCGGCGTGGTCGAGACGCCCAACGGTGCGCACTTCACCACCTGCGTCCCGGACTATGAGCGGGACGAGAAGTTCCAACGCGCCTATGCCAAGGCTGCTGCGGATCCCGAGGCGTGGGCGGCGTTCGAGGAGCGGTTCCTGGCCGGGGACGAGGCCGCCTACCAAGAGGCCGTCAAGCAGTTCCACGCCGAGCTGGCCGAGGAGAAGTCATGACCGACGTGACCCGCGCCGAGGTATGCGCCGCTGCCATCGCCGACTGCTGGGCCGAGGACGGCGAGATCTTCGCTAGCCCGATGGGTCTGCTGCCGACGCTCGGCGCGCGGCTGGCCAAGATGACCTCCAACCCCGACCTCGTGATCAGCGACGGCGAGTCGCTGTGGCTCGGCGGCGTGCCGCCGCTGGGTGAGACGCGCGAGGTCGTGGAGGGGTGGATCCCGTTCCGGCGCGTCTTCGACGTCGTCGCCTACGGCAAGCGCCACGTGATGATGGGCGCCACGCAGGTGGATCGGCACGGCAACCAGAACATCTCCGCGATCGGCGACTTCGCCCGCCCCAAGCGCCAGCTGCTCGGCTCGCGGGGCGCCCCGGGCAACACCGTCAACAACCGCACGTCGTACTGGGTGCCGAAGCACAGCACCCGCGTCTTCGTCGACCAGGTGGACATCGTCTCGGGCGTCGGGCCCAAGCGGGCCAAGGAAGCGGGGCCGGCTGCGGCGCGCTACAACGACATCCACCGCATCGTCACCAATCTCGCGGTCTTCGACGTCAAGGGGCCCGACGACACGCTGCGCCTGCTGTCGGTGCACCCCGGCGTCACCCTCGACGAGGTGCGCGAGGCCACCGGCTGCGAGTTCCACGTCGACGGCTCGGACGTGCCGACCACCCGCGAGCCCAGTGTCGGCGAGCTGATGATCATCCGGGAGATGCTCGACCCCCGTGGGTTGCGCAACCGCGAGGTGCCGGCCTGATGGCGACCGAGCAGCTGCTGCGTACGCCGCTGACCGAGCTCACCGGCGTACGCCACCCGGTCGTGCAGACCGGCATGGGCTGGGTCGCCGGACCACGGCTCGTGTCCGGCACCGCGAACGCCGGCGGGTTGGGCATCCTGGCCAGCGCCACGATGACCTTC
This sequence comes from Marmoricola sp., assembly GCA_043427135.1. GTDB lineage: Bacteria > Actinomycetota > Actinomycetes > Propionibacteriales > Nocardioidaceae > Marmoricola_A. The sequence goes on from JBHWSH010000361.1 coordinate 3,773, forward strand.
GAGGAGCTCGAGCGGGCGATCCTCGAGGTCAAGGGCCGCACCGACCAGCCGTTCGGCGTCAACCTGCGTGCAGACGCCGGCGATGCGCCGGAGCGGGTCAAGCTGCTGATCAAGCACGGCGTCAAGGTGGCGTCCTTCGCGCTGGCACCCAAGAAGGAGCTCATCAGTGAGCTCAAGGACCACGGCATCGTCGTGATGCCGAGCGTCGGCGCGGCCCGGCACGCCGAGAAGGTCGCCGGCTGGGGCGCTGACGCGGTGATGATCCAGGGCGGCGAGGGCGGCGGGCACACGGGCCCGGTGCCGACCACGCTGCTGCTCCCGACCGTGCTCGACGCCGTCGACATCCCGGTCGTGGCCGCGGGCGGGTTCTTCGACGGCCGGGGCTTGGCTGCCGCGCTGTCGTACGGCGCCGCCGGCATCGGCATGGGCACGCGCTTCCTGCTCACCCAGGACTCCTCGGTGCCCGAGGCCGTCAAGAGGCTCTACCTGTCCTACGGCCTCGACGGGACTGTCGTCACCGCGAAGGTCGACGGCATGCCGCACCGGATGCTGCGCACCGAGTTCGTCGAGCAGATCGAGGAGTCCAATCCGGTCAAGCGGCTCGCCCCGACGGCTCGGCGGACGCTGGAGTTCAAGCAGATGTCGGGCATGACGTGGCGGCAGCTGCTCACCGACGGGCGCGCGATGAAGAAGGGCAGCGATCGGTCCTGGTCGCAGATGATGCTGGCGGCCAACACCCCGACCATGCTCAAGGCAGGTCTGGTCGACGGCGACACCGACGCCGGCGTGCTCGCTTCTGGTCAGGTGGTCGGCGTACTCGACGACCTGCCGACGTGCGAGGAGCTCATCGACCGGGTCGTCACCGAAGCGGCCGCGGCGCTGCGGCGTACCTCCGGCCTGCTGGTCTGAGGTCGTTCGGCCACCACCGGACGGTCGCTGTCCGGATCGGTGTCAGCTGGTGGCACCGATCCGGACATTGAGTCGGCTCATCGCCGCTCGCGGTCGTCGAAGGTGACCTCGACGTGCTGGAACCCCTTGTGTCGCTGGGCTTTGGCGTAGCTGTCGTAGGCGCGGCGGTCGGCGTCGGTGAGGTCGACGGCGTCGGTGAAGGGCGTCAGCAGGGCGCGAGGATAGAGGCGTCGGTTGAGTACGACGTTCACCTCCAGGCCGAGGACGCCCATGATGCCGGCGAGCCAGAGGAAGGCGACCAGGCCGAGGACCAGGGCGAAGATGCTGTTCATCTCGCTGGCGGGGCCGATCACCCGGCGTACGTACTCACCGCCCAGGGTCTGCAGCGCGTGCCACAGCACCGCGATCACCACCGCTCCGGGCAGCGAGGTGCGGAACGAGGGGCGGCGTGAGGTGGTGTAGCGCATCATCACGGCCAGCACGGCCGCGGTGAGCCCGACAGACAACACGGTGCTCAACGCGCGCAAGCCGCTGCCGAGATCGATCCCGAAGGCGCCGAGGTTGCTGACGAAACCGGTCAGCGCGGAGATCGTGACGACAGTGAGGCCGGCCACCGCGAAGAGCACCAGGCTGCGGGCGCGGCTCACGAACGGGTTCAGCCGGCTGTTGCGGGGCACGGCCCAAGCCACGTTGAGGGCGTTCTGTGCCGCCTGGCCCAGCCCGAGTACGCCGTACAGCGCGGCGAGCGAGCCGACGACCACGGCGGAGGTGCTGCCGGTGATGCCGCCCGGTCGCCCGAGTTGGGTGCCCACGATGGGGAACTGACTGAGCGCAGTGTCGAGCAGCCGCTCCTGCAACGCCTCATCGCCCTGCAGTACGAACCCGAGGATCGAGGAGGCGATCAACAGCATCGGGAAGATCGCGATGAACGCGTAGTAGGTGATGATCGCGGCCAGGTACGGCCCCTGGTCGTCGAAGAACTTGTAGATCACCGCCAGCGGGAACCCGACCACCTTGTGCCGCCGCTGGAAGGCGTCGACTCGATCGAAGGTCCCGGCCACACCCGCACGCTACCGAAGCGCGCTGTCAAGCCGCCGTCGCGCTACTTGTTGGTGGAGAAGGTCTCGTCGTCGAGAATTCTGATGAACGAGTAGCTCGGCGTCCCGAGAGCGCCTCCCTTGGGTCGAGCCAGAGTGATCAGCATGTTCTTGCTCGGAATGCTTCCACCCTTGGTCCGCTTCTTGTTGTCCAAGATCCTGACCTTGAGGTTCTTCTTCGTCTCACCGGGCGCGAACCGCAGTTTGCCGCGCGCGGCCACGAACTCCTTGCCCGGCTTCGCAGTGTCCCCACGGGTCCGATACCGCACGGTCACCGCGCGGTCCGTCCGACCGTAGCGTTCGACCTGGAGCTTGACGGAGCGGCCGTTTTCCATCACCTTCGCCCCCAGTTGCCGGAAAGCCACCATCGGCTGGTCGGTGTCATCGAGGATCCAAGCAGTAGCTCGGTGAGCGCTTCCGCGTGCGCGCGTACCGACGACGACATCGCCGTAGACATCCGCCGCGCTGCTTCCGCGCCAGGTGCCGAGACTGAGGGTGCGCCCGTTGGCCGGACGTCCAGCCAGACCCCACCGGTCCTGCCCAGGCGCCACCGACAGATCGTGCGCGAACGCCTGTCCTCTGCTCCCGCCCCCGAACGACCCGATGACGATGTCGCCCGAGATCGCACTGGCGGTCGAGGACGCCATCCCGCCGTAGATCGTGGCGAACTCCTTCATCCCTGGGTCCGTCTCCGCCAAGTCATAGATGAACGCGGTGCCGCGGATCGGGTACTTCTCCGTGTAACCGACAACCCTGGACCCCTCCACGGCATGGGCCTCGGTCCACTCCCCCACACCCCCGAGGTCTCCAAGTCCCACCATCAGCGGTTGATCCGCAGACAGGTCGTAAGCGAAGGCGTACGTGTCGCCCATTTCGATGTCCGTGTAGGAGCCGACCACAATCGGGTAGTCCACATCGCGGGCTCCGCTGTCGGCCCAATCACCGCGCGACGCCCCTAGGTCCTGCATCCGCGGCTCGGCGGCGTTGGTGTCGTACGCGAAGGCACGCTGCCTGCCCTCGCCGTCGGTGTGGGCACGTCCGACGACGACGCCGTCGTCCACGGCGTTCGCCCAACTGTTGGGGCCGCCGAGCGTGCCGAGGTCGAGCATCGCCGGTTCCGCTGCGGCGAGGTCGTAGGCAAATGCGCGGGTCTCCCCCGAAGTCGTCTCGGCGTTCCCCACGATGAAACGCCCATCGATGTCGACCGCAGTGCTGGTCGAACCCCCCAGGGTCCCGAGATCGAGCATCTTCGGCTCCGGTGCCGCGAGGTCGTAGGCGAAGGCGCGCTTCTGGCCCGTAGCTGTGTCGGCAGTGCCAATCACGATGCTGCCGTCCACGTCGACCGCGCGGCTCTCAGGTCCGCCGAGCGTGCCGAGGTCGATCATTCGCGGTTCCGGCGCCGACAGGTCGTAGGCGAACGCATGCGTCTCACCGGATGCGGTCTGCGAGTGGCCCACAACGATCGACCCATCGATCGCGACCGCCTCGCTGATCTTGCCGCCCAGCGTGCCGAGGTCGGTCTGCTTGGCGCTCAAGTTCATCGTCGGCCCGGACTTCGGCTTCGCGGCTTGAGCGACGGGCGCAGCTGTCGAGGTCTGCGCCAGTCCCGGCGCCACTAGCAGCGGTACGACGAGACTGGCGGCAGCGGCAACTCCCAGCGAAGTGCGGCGCGACCTGGACCTAGTGTGAAACGTTCCCCCGAGCATGCACCCACGGTACGCGTGCGCGCGCAGCGCCGGACCGTTTCGTGACCACGGCCACCCCTGAGACAGGAGTTGGTCGGCCCGATGGCCCGATCGACCGCCCGTACGCCGGCCAACGCCTGTCCGGCGGGTGGGCTGTGGAGGAGCGTTCGACGCGGGAGCGCGGCCCGGCGACGCTGAGCGGATGGACGTTGTCGAGGTGCTCAACCGGCTGGGTGGGTTCGCCACCGCCCAGCAGCTGGTGGAACTGACCTCGCGCGCCCGCGTTCGCCGAGCATGTGAGCACGGCGAGATCGTGCGCCTCACGCGGGGCAGCTACGCCCTGCCCACGGCGGACCATGCTCTGAGCGCGGCCGCCGCGCTGTCGGGTGTCGTCTCCCACCTCAGCGCCGCGGCGTACTGGGGATGGGCAGTCAAGACGCCGCCCACGCAGCCGGATGTGACGGTGCCCGCCAAGCGCCGGGTGACGGCCGACAGGCGCAACGGGGTAACGCTCCACTGGCGGGATCTGTCTCCGATCGACAGGGCGGGACCTGTCACCAGCCCGCTCCGCACCGTGCTGGACTGCGCGCGCGACCTGCCCTTCGACGAGGCTTTGGCCGTCGCGGACTCGGCGCTGCGCAGCGGCCGGTTGTCCCGCGACGGGCTGATGACCGCCGCCGAGACCGCGCCGTCACGCGGCCGGCAGCGATGCCTGCGGGTGGCTCGGCACGCCGACGCGCGCGCAGCTAACCCGTTCGAGTCGGTGCTGCGCGCCCTCGCCCATGACGTGGCCGGTCTCGACCTCGTCCCGCAGGTCGAGCTGGACCTGGACGTCCTCCGCTGCCGTCCGGACCTGGTCGACCGGCGCCGCAAGGTGGTGGCGGAGGCCGAGTCCTGGGAGTTCCACGGGCATCGTTCCGCGCTGCGCAAGGACTGCCGCCGCTACACCGTGCTGGCGCTGCACGGCTGGCTGGTCCTGCGGTTCAGCTGGGAGGACGTCATGTTCCAGCCCAGGTTCGTGGGCGGATGTCTGGAAGCGGCCGCGTGGAACCGCTCGGACAGGAGATGGTCGGCCTGACGGGCCGGATCGCGCGGCGTACGCCGACCAACTCCTGTCCGAGTGGTTTCGAGACCGCCTCCTTCGTCGGCCTCCTCAACCACCGGTGGGCTCAGAGGCGCTCGATGATGGTGACGTTGGCCTGGCCGCCGCCCTCGCACATGGTCTGCAGGCCATAACGGCCGCCGGTGCGCTCGAGCTCGTGGAGCATCGTGGCCATCAGCCGGGTGCCGGTGGCGCCGATCGGGTGGCCGAGGGCGATGCCGCCGCCGTTCACGTTGGTCTTGGCCAGGTCGGCGCCGGTCTCCTTCGCCCACGCCAGCACGACGGACGCGAAGGCCTCGTTGACCTCGAACAGGTCGATGTCGTCGATCAAGAGCCCGGTCTTCTTCAGCGCGTGCTCGGTGGCTGGGATCGGACCGGTCAGCATCCACACCGGGTCCGCGCCGCGGACGGACAAGTGATGGATGCGCGCACGCGGCGTGAGGCCGTGCTCCTTGACCGCCTGCTCGGAGGCAATGAGCATCGCGGAAGCCGCGTCGCTGATCTGGCTGGCGACCGCGGCCGTGATCCGGCCGCCGGGCCCGAGCGGCTTGAGCCCGGCCATCTTCTCCAGCGAGGTCTCCCGCCGCGGCCCCTCGTCGGTGGTGAACTCCCCCACCGGAGCAATCTCGTTGGTGAACCGACCCTCGTCGATCGCGCGGATCGCCCGCTGGTGCGACTCGAACGCGTACTGCTCCATGTCCTCGCGGCTGATGTCCCACTTCTCGGCGATCATCTCGGCGCTGCGGAACTGGCTGACCTCCTGGTCGCCGTACCTCGCCTGCCAACCGGGCGACTCGGCGAACGGCGTGGTGAAGCCGTATTGCTGGCCGACGATCATGGCCGCGGAGATCGGGATGGCCGACATGTTCTGCAGGCCGCCGGCGACGACCAGGTCCTGGGTGCCGGACATGACGCCCTGTGCGGCGAAGTGCACCGCCTGCTGCGAGGAGCCACACTGCCGGTCGATGGTCACGCCCGGCACGTGGTCGGGCAGCCCGGCCACCAGCCATGCTGTCCGCGCAACGTCGCCGGCCTGCGAGCCGATCGTGTCGCAGCACCCCATGATCACGTCGTCCACCGCGGCCGGGTCGACCCCGGAGCGATCCATCAACGCCTTGAGGGCATGCGCGCCCAGATCGGCGGAGTGCATCGCGGCGAGCGAACCGCCGCGCTTGCCGACCGGCGTACGGACCGCGTCGACGATGTAGGCCTCAGGCATGGGGGGTCTCCTTCGAGAGTGGCGGATCAGGATCTCGCGGCGATGCCGTCGAGCAGGATGGACAGGTACTGGTCGGCGACCTGGGCAGAGGTCAGTTCTCCGCCGGGTCGGTACCACCGCACCGCGACCCAGACGGTGTCGCGGATGAAGCGGTAGGTCAGCTCGGTGTCGAGGTCCTTGCGGAGTACGCCGGTCTCGGTGCCTTCGGCCAGCAGGTCGATCCACATCTCCCGGAACCGGCGGTTGTGTTCGGTCAGGTAGGCGAACCGCTCGAACCCGGCGAGGTACGCCGCGTCGTTCTGGAAGATCGCGACCTCGTGGTGGTGGTCGTGGATGGCGTCGAAGGAGGCGCGTACGACGGCGTCGACCTTGGCGCGCGCGTCCAGGTCGGAGGCGAGGATCTCGTCGTACCGGGCGAACAGCGCGGTCTGGAAGCTGCCGAGCAGCTCGTCGACCATCGCCTCCTTGGAGTCGAAGTGGTGGTAAAGGCTGCCCGACAGGATGCCGGCGGCGTCGGCGATGTCGCGGACGGTGGTGTTCTTGAAGCCACGCTGGGCGAACAGCGCTCCGGCGATTCGCAGTAGCTCCTCGCGGCGCGTGATGGTGGTGCTCACGATGCGGTCCTCACGGGTGCTGGCTGCTCACCGAGAGCACCTCGCCGGTCATGTACGACGAGTAGTCGCTGGCCAGGAAGACCATCACGTTGGCGACTTCCCACGGCTCGGCCGCCCGCTTGAACGCCTCACGGTCCTTCAACTCGGCCAGCAGCTCGTCGGAGGTGACCTTGGCCAGGAACGGGTGCATGGCCAGGCTCGGCGAGACCGCGTTGACCCGGATGCCGTGCGGCGCCAGGTCCATCGCAGCGGAACGCGTCAGCGCCATCACGCCCGCCTTCGCCGCGGCATAGTGCGCCTGCCCCTCCTGCGCACGCCAGCCGATCACCGAGGCGTTGTTGACGATCACGCCCTTCTTGCCGGCATCGGCCATGCGCTTGCCGGCGGCGCGCACGCAGCGGAAGGTGCCGGTGAGGGTGATGTCGAGGACCTTCGACCACTGGTCGTCGGTCATCTCGAGGATGTTCGCGGTGCCGCCGAGGCCGGCGTTGTTGATCATCACGTCGACGCCACCGAAGGGCTCGGCGGCTTCGAGAAGCGCCTGCACCTGCTCCTCCTGGGTGACGTCGCAGACCAAGCTCGTGACGCGGTCGGCACCGAACTCCGAGCCCAGCGTCTCCTCGGCCTCGGCCAAGCGCCGTTCGTGCGTGTCGCTGACGACCACTGCCTTGGCGCCCTCCTCGAGAGCGCGGCGTGCCACGGAGGCGCCGATGCCGGCACCGGCCGCCGCAGTGACCACGACGACCTTGCCTTCGAGCAGGTTGTGACCGGGGACGTAATCGGGCGTCGTGCTCATGGGCGCGCTTCTTTCGGAAGGCCGAGCACGCGCTCGGCGAGGATGTTGCGCTGGATCTCGTCGGAGCCGCCGTAGATGGTGTCGCTCCGGGTGAACAGGAAGAGCCGCTGCCAGGCATCGAGGTCGTACGGCGCACCGTCAGCGGTCAGGCCGTCGGCACCGAGGACGTCCATGGCGAGCTCGCCGAGGCCGCGGTGCCAGTTGGCCCAGACCAGCTTGGCGATGTTGTCCTGACCGCGCTCCGCCGCTGCGCCGCCGGCGAGGTTCTCGGCCAGGGTTCGGAGCACGTTGGCGCGCATGACGTCGAGCCCGACGGTCGCGGACGCGATGCGGTCGCGGATGACCGGATCGTCAAAACTGCCGTTGCGCTTGGCGATCTCGACCACTCCGGCCAGCTCGCGGGCGAAACCGACCTGCTGCCCGACGGTCGACACGCCACGCTCGAAGCCGAGCAATGCCATCGCCACCCGCCACCCGTCGCCAGGCTCGCCGACGACGAGGTCGCCGTCGGTGCGTGCGCCGGAGAAGAACACCTCGTTGAACTCCGAGGTGCCGGTGAGCTGCTGGATCGGCCGCACCTCGACGCCGGGCTGGTCGAGTGGGACCAGGAGGAAGGACAGTCCGCGGTGCCGCTGCGACCCCGGTTCTGTCCGAGCGATCACGAAGACCCAGTCGGCGACGTGCGCCATCGAGGTCCACACCTTCTGCCCGTCGATCACCCACTCCTGCTCGGCGGTCGAGCCGTCCCCGGCGGTCGAGCTTGTCGAGACCAACCGTGCCTTGGTCGACACCGCCGCCAGGTCCGACCCGGCGCCGGGCTCGCTGTAGCCCTGGCACCACAGCTCCTCCACCGCGACGATCGGCGGCAGGAACCGCTGCTTCTGAGCCTCGGTGCCGAAAGCGATCAGCGTGGGGCCGAGCAGCTCCTCGCCGAGGTGGTTGACCCGCGCTGGCGCATTCGCGCGTGCGTACTCCTCGTGGAAGACGACCTGCTCGGCAAGACCGAGCCCGCGGCCGCCGTAGTTCTTGGGCCAGCCGACGCAGGTCCAGCCGCCCTCGGCGAGTCGTCGGTTCCAGGCGAGGCGTTCGTCGTGGAACTCGTGCTCGCTGCCTGGGCCACCGGTACCGCGCAGCTCGGCGAACTCACCGACGAGGTTCTCGGCCAGCCAGGTGCGGACCTCGTCGCGGAACTCCGCGTGGGGGTCTGTCACGGCCGGGCCTCCTTCTGGTCACCGCAGGACGGTGCGCGCTAGAGTAGCCTACCAAGCACTTGCTTGGCTGTCGTAGAGCGAGACTGACGAAGCGGTCGCGGAAGGGGCCTGATGAGCGGCATGGAGACCATCCCTGGCGTCCTGCGCGACGCCGCCGCGCGCTTCGGAGACCGTCCCGCAGTGACCGACGGCGAGGTCCGGCTCACCTTCGCGGACCTCCTTCAGCGGGTACGCCGGACGGCTGCGAGCCTGGTCGAGCTCGGACTGCAGCCAGGTGAGCGGGTCGCCATTTGGGCGCCGAACTCCTGGCGCTGGGAAGTGGCCGGTCTGGCAGTGACGTACGCCGGCGGCGTACTCGTGCCGCTCAACACCCGCTACACCGGCCACGAGGTCGTCGACGTTCTCGGGCGCATCTCGGCGCGCGCAGTGATCGTGGCCGACGGCTTCCTCGACCGCACACAGACGGCCGAGCTCGCGCGGGCCGCGGCCGAGGCGGGACTCACCCTCCCCCGCGTCCTCCCGGTCGCGACCGAGGGCGATGCAGTTCTCGACGACCTCGACGAGCTGTGGGAGGACCGCCTCGCGGAGGCGGACGCACGCGCTGAGTCGGTCACCCCCGACGACGTCGCCGACATCCTGTTCACCTCCGGCACCACGGGCCGCTCCAAGGGCGCCCAGTCCGCGCACCGGCAGACCGTGGCCGCGGCACGCATCTGGGGCGAGGTCGGCGAGCTGTCCCCGGACGACCGCTACCTCGTGGTCAGCCCGTTCTTCCACTCCTTCGGCTACAAGGTCGGCATCGTCACCGCCCTGATCTACGGCGCGATGGTCGTGCCGGTCGCCGTCTACGACCCCCGCCGCGCCCTCGCGCTGATCCAGGAGCACCGCATCACCGTGCTCCCCGGCGCTCCGACGATCTACCAGACCCTGCTCGACGCCCCGGAGCGCTCTGAGCACGACCTGTCCTCGCTTCGACTGGCGGTCACCGGGGCGGCGGTGGTGCCCGTGGTCCTGGTCGAACGCATGCAGACCGAGCTCAGCTTCGAGCTGGTCTTCACCGCGTTCGGCATGACGGAGTGCGTCGTCGGCACCATGTGCCGGCGCGGCGATCCCGACGAGCTGGTCGCCACCACCTGCGGCCGCGTCGTACCCGGACTCGAGCTGCGCATCGCCCGCCCCGGCAGCAACGATCCCCTTCCGACCGGCGAAGAGGGTGAGCTGCTCTTCCGCGGCGACCTGGTGATGCTCGGCTACCTCGACGACCCGGCAGCCACTGCGGAGGCAATCGACGCCGACGGATGGCTGCACACCGGCGACGTCGGGCGCGTCGACGAGCAGGGCTACCTCAAGATCACCGACCGGCTCAAGGACGTCTTCTTCGTCGGCGGCTTCAACGTCTACCCCGCCGAGGTCGAGCAGGTCCTGGCACGCCTGGAAGGTGTGGCAGAGACCGCGGTGGTCGGCGTACCGGACGAGCGGTTGGGCGAGGTCGGCAAGGCGTACGTCGTCCGCCGCCCCGGCGCGGACCTGACCGAGTCCGACGTGCTGGCCTACGCCAAGGAGCGCCTGGCGAACTTCAAGGTCCCCCGCAGCGTCGAGTTCCTGGACGCCCTCCCCCGCAACCTCGCCGGCAAGATCCTCAAGACCGAGCTGCGCACCGCGCCCACCCAGGAGAACTGATGGACCTCGACCTGTCCGAGTCCGAGCTCGCCTTCCAGGCCGAGGCTCGCGAATGGCTCGCGGCGAATGTGCCCGCCGCGCCGCTGCCGTCGATGGACACCCCGGACGGCTGGAAGGCCCACCAGGCCTGGGAGGCGAAGCTGACCGAGGGCCGATGGTCGGTCGTCTCCTGGCCGCGGGAGTACCACGGCCGCGAGGCCTCCCTCGTCGAGTGGGTGATCTTCGAAGAGGAGTACTACCGCGCCGGCGCCCCCGGCCGAGTCAGCCAGAACGGCATCTTCCTGCTGGCGCCGATCATCTTCGAACACGGCACCAAGGAGCAGCAGGACCGCTTCCTGCCGACGATGGCGAGCGGCGAGAAGATCTGGGCGCAATGCTGGTCCGAGCCCGAGGCCGGCAGCGACCTGGCCGCGATCCGCTCGACCGCGCGACGCGACGACGAGCGGGGCGGCTGGGTCCTCAACGGCCAGAAGACGTGGAGCTCGCGGGCGCCGTACGCCGACTGGGGCTTCGGCCTGTTCCGCTCGGACCCGGAGGCGGCCCGGCACGCAGGGCTGACGTACTTCCTGTTCCCACTGGACGCCGAGGGCATCACCGTGCGACCCATCGCCCAACTCGACGGCGAGCCCGGCTTCGCGGAGGTCTTCTTCGACGACGTGTTCGTCCCCGACGCTGACGTGCTGGGTGCGACGGGCGAGGGCTGGCGGGTCGCGATGAGCACCGCGGGCAACGAACGCGGGCTGTCGCTGCGGTCCCCCGGCCGCTTCTGTGCGGCTGCCGATCGCCTGGTCGAGTTGTGGAAGCAACGCGGCGCGGAGCATCCCGAGCTCCGCGACCGTGTCGCCGATGCCTGGATCCGGGCGCAGGCCTACCGTCTTTACACCTGGGGCACGGTCACTCGTCTCGCCGGCGGCGGTGAGATGGGAGCGGCCGGGTCGGTCAACAAGGTGTTCTGGTCCGAGCTCGACATCGCGCTGCACGAGACTGCACTGGACCTGCTCGGGCCCGACGCCGAGCTGCGCGACGGCCCGGACGCCCGCTGGGCCGACGCCTACCTCTTCTCGCTGTCGGGCCCGATCTACGCCGGCACCAACGAGATCCAGAGGAACATCGTGGCGGAGCGAGTCCTCGGTTTGCCCCGCGAGCCGAAGGGAGCCGGCAAGTGAGGTTCATGCTGAGCGACGAGCAGCGCGGGTTCGCATCTTCGCTGTCGGACCTGCTGGGGCGCGCCGATGTCGTCGGCGCCGCGCGGTCGTGGGCCACCGGAGACAGTGCCGCTGGCCTGACCTTGTGGCGTCGGTTGGCCGATCAAGGCGTTAACGCGTTGGCCGCTCCCGAAAAGGCGGGCGGGATGGGCGCCGACCCGATCGACCTCGTGGTCGCCTTCGAGCAACTGGGCCGGTACGCCGTCCCGGGCCCCTGGGTGGAGAGCGCTGCCTACCTGCCGCGCCTCCTCGCGACCACCGCCCCGGACACCGTCGGGGCACTCGCCGAAGGCGCCCTCGGGACGGTGCTGGTCACCGACCACGCGCCAGCCGCGCTCGACGCCGACGTCGCCGAGCACGCGTTCGTCGTCCGCGGCCAGGTGGTCGCGACCGCCGAGCGGTCCGGCGAGGCCCGCCGCTCGGTCGACCCCGCCCGCCGACTCTTCGACCTGACGGAGCGTGAGTCCGTCGAGGTATCCCCCGCGGCCGTCGAGGAGGCGTTCGACCTGGCGGCGCTGGCATGCTCCGCGCAGCTCGTCGGCCTGGGCGAGCACCTGCTGGACACCACGGTGGACTACCTCAAGCAGCGCAAGCAGTTCGGCCGCGTCATCGGCAGCTACCAGGCGCTCAAGCACCAGGCCGCCGACGTACGCATTGCGTTGGACTTCGTCCGCCCGCTCGTGCACGGCGCCGCGCTGACCTTCGAGACTCCCGACCGCGCCCGCGACGTCAGCGCGGCCAAGGTCGCCGCCTCCGACGCCGCCTATCGTGCGGCGCGCACCGCGCTGCAGCTGCACGGCGCCATCGGCTACACCGAGGAGTACGACCTGAGCCTGTGGCTGCTCAAGATCCGTGCCCTGGTCTCGGCCTGGGGCACGACGTCGTACCACCGCGGACGCGTGCTCGATGCCATCACCGGAGCGGCGTGATGGAGCTGCGCTGGACCGAGGAGCAGCTCGAGCTGGCCGCGATGATGCGGGCCCTGCTCGACAAGCGCGCCGACTCCGATGCGGTACGCCGGGCGATGGAGTCCGAGGCCGGCTACGACGAGGCGCTGTGGTCGACACTCTGCGAGCAGGTCGGCGTCGCGGCTCTGATGGTGCCCGAGGAGTACGACGGCGCTGGCTTCGGATTCGCGGAGGCCGCGGTCGTCCTCGAACAGCTCGGCCGTTCCCTCGCCCCCACGCCGCTGCTCGCCGTCCTGCTGGCAACCGAGGCACTCTTGCGCAGCGGGGACGAGGACGCCTGCCGTCGACTGCTGCCGCAGGTCGCTGGCGGCACCGTCATCACACTCGCATGGCCGGGCATCACCTCAGGCTCGCTGACGTCGCCCCTCGGGTTGACCGCCACCGACGATATGCTGAACGGCACCGTCGCACACGTGCTGCACGGCGACACTGCCGAGACGCTCCTCGTCGTCGCGACCACGCCTGAAGGACCTCGCCTCTTCGAGCTCCCCGGAGACGTGGACGGCCTGCGCCGCAGGCACACGCCGACGATGGACCAGACCCTCCGGTTGGCATCGGTCGAGCTCGACGATGTCGCAGCCACGCAGGTCGGTGGCGACCTGTCCGACGTACTGCCGCGCGTGTTGGCCCTCGGGTCCGCCGCGGTCGCCGCGCTGCAGGTTGGGACCGCACAGCGCGGCCTCGACATGACCGTCGCCTACAGCAAGGAACGAGTGCAGTTCGGGCGGCCGATCGGGTCGTTCCAGGCACTCAAGCACCGGATGGCCGACATGCTCGTGCAGGTGGAGACCGCGCGCAGCGCTGCCATGGATGCTGCGCTAACTGTCGCCGCGGACGGCCCAGACGCCGCTCGGCGTACGTCGGTCGCCAAGGCCTGGTGCAGCGACGCCCTCACGCACGTGGCGTCCGAGACGATCCAGCTGCACGGCGGCATCGCAATCACCTGGGAGCAAGACGCCCACCTGGTGTTCAAGCGCGCGCACTCCCTCGGCCGGCTCTTCGGCCCCGCGCACGCACACCGCCGCGCCGTCGTCGAGGAGGCGTGGGCAACCTCATAGCCCGGCGCGGGTGTCGAGCCCACGGGCACGTTGGTACGGTCCGGTGAACCGCCGACGGACCAGAGGAGACGCACGTTGCGCAGCGCCAAGGACTTCTTCCGCCCCCTCGCCGTAGGCGCACCGGAGCCGTTGCGCGAGATCCCCGCACGCCCCAGCCGCGCCATCCACTTCTTCGACCCGTCGAACGAGAAGATGGCCGCCAAGATCCCCGGCATGGTGGGCGCCGTCGACGTACTGCTGGGCAACCTCGAGGACGCGGTCAAGGCCGACAACAAGGTCGCCGCGCGTGAAGGTCTGGTCCGGATCGCCACCGAAAGCGAGTTCGCGCCCTCGCAGCTGTGGACCCGCGTCAACGCGCTGGACTCCCCCTGGTTCCTCGACGACATCACCACGCTCGTGCCGACGATCGGGCACAAGCTCGACGTCGTGATGATCCCCAAGGTGCAGGGCGCGGAGGACATCCACTACGTCGACCGCATCCTCGCCCAGCTCGAGGCCAAGGGCGGGCTGGACCGTCCGATCCTGGTGCATGCCATTCTCGAGACCGCCCGCGGTGTCGCGAACGTCGAGGAGATCTGCGGCGCCAGCCCCCGGATGCAGGGTCTCTCCCTCGGACCGGCCGACCTGGCTGCGGACCGGCGGATGAAGACCACACGCGTGGGTGGCGGCCACCCGGCGTACCTCGTCCGGCAGGACCCGCCGAAGGGCGACGACGGCACCGCAGACATCGGCGCTGAGCGGCAGGTCTTCCAGCAGGATCTGTGGCACTACACGATCTCGCGGATGGTCGACGCGTGCGCAATGCATGGCATCTACCCCTACTACGGCCCCTTCGGTGACATCGCCGACGTGGTGGCGTGCGAGGACCAGTTCCGCAACGCGTTCCTGCTCGGCTGCGTCGGCACCTGGACCTTGCACCCCAAGCAGATCGAGATCGCCAACCGCGTCTTCGCGCCCTCGGTCGAGGACGTGAAGCACGCCCGCCGCGTCGTGGCCGCGATGGGCGACGGCACTGGCGCGGTCATGCTCGACGGCAAGATGGAGGACGACGCCTCCCTCAAGCAGTGCCTGGTCATGGTGGAGCTCGCCGAGCAGCTGGCCGCGGTCGATCCCGCCCTGGCCGAGCAGTACGCCGCGATCGAGCAGGAGGGCTGAGATGGGTCTCGACAAGCTCGACCACCGAAGCCCGCTCGACCACCGGAGCCAGCTCGACCACCGGACCGTCTTCCGGCCGCGGCGGTCGGTCCTCTACATGCCCTCGTCGAATGAACGCGCGCTAGAGAAGGCGAAGACCCTGCCCGTCGACGGGCTGATCCTCGACCTCGAGGACGCGGTCGCGCCCGACGCCAAGCCCGGTGCGCGCGACAACGCCTGCGCCGCCGCACAGTCCGGCGAGTACGGCCGCCGCGAGGTCACCATCCGGGTCAACGGCATGGACACGCAGTGGCACGCGGACGACATGGCCGCCGCCTGCGCTGCCGGACCCGACGCGATCGTCGTACCCAAGGTGAACTCCGCCGACGCCGTCCTCGAGCTCGTCGAGACCATGGCCCGACACGACGCACCCGAGCACACGAAGCTATGGGCGATGATCGAGACGCCGTACGCCATGCTCCACGCCGAGGAGATCGCCTCCGCCTCCGAGCGGCTCACCGTGCTGGTGATGGGCACCAACGACCTCGCCAAGGAGCTGTACGCCGAGCACGTCCCCGGACGCCAGCCCCTGCTGAGTGGTCTGGGGCTCGCGCTGCTGGCCGCACGTGCGACCGGCAAGGCGATCATCGACGGCGTCTACAACGACGTGAAGGACCTCGACGGGTTCCTCGCCGAGTGCCGTCAGGGCCGGGAGATGGGCTTCGACGGCAAGACGCTGATCCACCCCGGCCAGGTCGCCGGCGCCAACGAGACCTTCGCCCCCTCGGAGAAGGCGGTCGAGGACGCCCGCGGCATCCTGCAGGCGTGGGAGGACGGCCAGGGATCCGGCGTTGTCACCTACAACGGCCGGATGATCGAGAACCTGCATGTCGAGTCGGCCCAGCGCACCCTGTCGATGCACGAGGCCATCACCGCACTGGAGTCCGACCAAGCCTGAAGGGTCACGCCCTAGTGGGTGGCTCTTCAGTCACGCGGTGACTGAGAAGCCACCCGCAAGCGCACGCTCAGCCGTACGAGCGCGCGTAGGCCTGGGCGGAGCGGGCGGCGGGCTCGAACCCGTGGGCCCGGTAGAGACGGTTGGCGTCCGTGCCGTCGTCGGCGAGGATCACCAGCTGCTCGCAGCCACGATCGACCGCCCACCGCGCGGCGACACCCAGCAGGTGGGAGGTCAGGCCGCGCCGGCGGTGCGCCGGTGCCGTGAGCACGCTCTGGTAGCGACCGAGGTGCCCCTCCTCGGATTCACGGCAGTCGACGATGCCCAGCTCGGCGACCAGCTCGGTCCCGGCGAACGCGCCGAACCAGCGGGTGTGGCCGGATTCGACCATGCGCCGGCGGGAGTCGGTCATGTCCTGCTCGAAGTCAGGGTCCTCGCCCTCGGCCTGGATCCGGAGGCGGGTCGAGGCAGCCCAGTCCTCGGATGTCGTCAAGGCACGCACCGCATATCCCTCGGCCAGCGGCGCGGTCGGAGGCGGACCGGTGCGCACCAGAGCGTCGGACATCTCCAGCGCGAGTCCTGCCCGTTCCCAGGCGCCGGCGTCCGACGGCTCGGCGACGAATCCGATGGCACGATGCCGCAGTCCCGGCAATGCTGCCTCGAACCGAGCCAGCCACCGGTCGGCGTCGCCAACGGCCTCGGAGTCCAGGACGAAGAGGAAGTTGCCCCAGTGGTACGTCGGCGCGGGCGGGTACCGCACGACGAGGTGGTCGCCGCAGTCGGTGATCCGCGCGCCCTGCAGGCGCAGCACGGCGAGGTCGGTGCTCCAGCCCAGCGGGATCGACGTTCGGATCACGGCAAGACGGTAGACGTGCTCCAGGTGACCCGCCACCATGCGCGACTCGCCAGTGGGCCGGAAACCGAGTCGTTCGTACGCCGCGGCGGCGCGTGCGTTCGAGGCGCGCACCTCCAGCTGTACGGCGTTGTGGCCCGCTTCCCGTGCTGCCGCGGCCACCGTCGAGACGAGCCGGTCGAGGACGCCGCGGCCGCGCGCTTCCGGCCGCACCCACACCGACTCCAGCCACGTGACGGGCTCACCATCGCGGTCGGCGCTGCCGCTCACCATCCCGCAGGGCCGCCCATCGAGCATGGCGACGAAGCATCCGACACCGGGAGCACCGACCCGCGCCCGCCAGCGCGCCTCGGTGTCCCCCGCGCCCTGCCAGTCGGCCAGGCGGGACAGGAACGCGTCCGGGGCGTCGGCGAGCGCGGCCAGCCGCAGCTCGCGCCAGAGCCGCCAGTCGTCCGGAGTCAACACGAGCACGTCGACATCCCAGGTCATGCAGCCACGCACCTCAGGGACGCACCAAACGTGCGCTTCTGCATGATCTGCGCCCGACCGACGGCTCAGGCGTCGGCGGAGTAGCCGCCGTAGCGGCCGCGGTAGAACAGCAGCGGGTCCTCCGCGTCACCGAAGCCGAGGTCCTGGACCTTGCCGACGACGATGTAGTGGTCGCCGGCCTCGTGCACCTGGTGGATCGTGCAGTCGACGTAGCCCAGGACTCCGTCGAGGAGGGGCGCTCCCGTCTTCGACTGGGACCACGAGACGCCCGTGAACTTGTCGGCGCCCTTGGTCGCCATCGCGTTGGACAGGTCGTCCTGGCCGGCTGCGAGCAGGTTGACGCAGAAGTGGCCGGCCGAGCGCATCAGCGGCCAGGCGCGCGACGTCTTGGCCGGGCAGAACAGCACCAGCGGCGGCGACAGCGAGACCGAGCTGAACGACTGGCAGGTCATCCCCACCGGCTGCCCTTGGCTGACCGAGGTCACCACGGTCACGCCGGTGGCGAAGCGCCCGAGCACGTCGCGGAAGTGCCGGGCCGCGGCGAGTGCGTCCGGGTCGTCCTTGGGAAGGGGGGTGTCCTCCCCCAGCCGGAAGTGGAAGTCGAAGTCGGGGATGAAGGAGTCGATGAGCTCCCGCGGCGGCCACGTCTGCGCGGCGTCCGGGTTCATCCCCTCCGGGGGCTCCAGGCCCGATGTCGACAAGTCAGCTACCACCGAAGTTGTGACCCCAGTAGCTGACGGCGGTCGACTCGCGGGCGACCCACTTGGAGTCGTCGACGGTGAGGCCCTCGCAGCCGTACTCCACGTCGAAGCCGCCGGGCGACTTGACGTAGAACGACACCATCTCGTCGTTCATGTGCCGCCCGAGCGTGGCGCTCAACGGCACCTTGTGCTTGCGCACCCGCTCCAGCGCACGGCCGACGTCGTCGAGCTTCTCGACCTCGACCATGATGTGCACGCACTTGGACGGGTTGGGCATCGGCAGGAACGCCAGGCTGTGGTGGCGCGGGTTGACGCCGAGGAACCGCAGCCACACCTTGCTGCCCGGCTCCTTGCCGACGAACTCTCCGGGCATGCTCATCGAGTCGCGCAGCCGGAACCCGAGGACCTCGGTGTACCACCGCAGGGCCTCCTCGTCGTCGGTGACGGGCACGACGATGTGGCCCAGCCCCTGGTCGCCGGTGACGAAGCGGTTGGCGTACGGCGTCACGACGGGACGCGCCTCGTAGGTGGCGCCGTGGAACAGCTCGAAGACGTTGTCGAAGGGGTCGGTGAACCGCACCATGCCCTCCACGCGCCGCTCGGCGCGCTCCTCGGCGGTGCCCTCGTGGATCTCCACGCCGTGGTGCTTGAGGTGGTCGACGGCGTCGGCCAGCGCGCGGTGGTCGGCGACCTCCCAGCCCATGACGCCCATCCGGTCGTGCTCGCTGGGCACAACGACGATCCGTGCGGAGAGCTCGTCCATGCGGAAGTAGAGGTGCTCGGGGTTCGGGCCCCGGCCCTCGGCCAGGCCGAGCACCTTGCCGCCGAAGTGGCGCCACTGCTCGAGGTCGGTGCTCTCGACTCGCACGTAGCCGAGCGACTTGATATCGATGGTCATGACGCCTCCATTGTGTCAGTACATCCCAGGGTCGATCTTGTGGCCAAAGGCCAGCGACCCGTACATGGCCAGGGCGCGCTCCACGTCGTTGGCGGCGTGCACCTTGCCGGCGTGGGCGTCGCGCCACGCGCGCTGCAGATACGTGCCCTCGCTGAGCGCCCGGCCGCCGGAGGCCTCGAACATGGCGTCGATGGCGCGGATCGCCCGCTCGCTGGCGAGGACCTGGTCGCGGCGTACGCGCAGCCGCAGCTCGAGCGGGATCTTCTCCCCGCGGCTCACGTGGGCCTGGAGCTCACGCAGGTTGTGCAGCTGCAGCACCCACGCGGAGTCGATCTCGTTGGCGGCGCGAGCGATCCGCACCGAGGCATACGGGTCGTTCGCGGTCTTCTCTGCGAGGTACGCCGCGCGGACGCGCTTGCGCTGCATCTCCAGGTGCTCGGCGTACACGCCGTAGGCCATGCCGATGATGGGCGTGGAGATGGTCATCGTGAACACCGAGTGGAAGGGCAGCTTGTAGAGGTCGGCGTCGTTGACCTCCTGACCGGGACCGAAGCAGCGGCCGGTGTCGGACATCGACAGCGTGAACGCCTCGGGCACGAAGACGTCGTCGATGACAATGTCGTTCGAGCCGGTGCCGCGCAGGCCGACCGTGTGCCAGACGTCGTCGATCGTGTAGTCGGCGCGCGGCACCATGAACGTGCGGAAGTCGACCACGTTGCCGTCGTCGTTGAACACGAGCCCGCCGAGCAGGACCCACTGGCAGTGGTCGCTGCCGGACGAGAAGCTCCAACGCCCTTGAAGACGGAAGCCGCCCTCGGTCAGCGTCGCCTTGCCGGTCGGGGCGTACGAGGACGATAGCCGGGTGCGGGTGTCGTTGCCCCAGACCGCCTCCTGGGCCTCGACAGGGAACAGCGCGAC